>SLNJ01000146.1 GCA_007133065.1 Opitutales bacterium | reverse complement strand
ATCTCAAGCGCCGGATCGATTTCGCGGTGATCGGCCTGGAGTTGAACCTGACCAAGGATGAGATCGAGACTGAACTCCGACGCAGCCTCTATGCGGAGATGACGCTGGAAGATCTGCGCAAGACCGTGATCCTCAACGCCAAGGCCCTGATCGAGCGCGATGCCGATTTCTCCAGATTCGCGGGACGCATGCTCCTCACCTATATCTACGAGGAAGTGCTCGGCTGGAACGTGCTGAAGGACGGGATCGGACGGATCAAGGATTTCCACCGTGCCCGCTTTCGCCGTCACCTCGAACACGGGGTTGAAATCGGTCGCTTCTCGCCGGTTCTGCTCGACTACGATCTGGACCGCCTGGCTGAAGCGCTCGACCCCGGCGCCGACCTGGACTTCGACTACCTCGGGCTCCAGACGCTGTACGACCGCTATCTGACCGTGGACAAGACCGGCGCGCGGCAGCGGCGGATCGAGACGCCCCAGTTCTTCTGGATGCGAGTGGCGATGGGCCTCTTCCAGAGCGAGGAAGGCGACCGGGAGGCGCGGGTCGCCTCGCTGTACACGCTCTACAAGAGCCGCAGGTTCTGCTCCAGCACCCCAACCCTCTTCAACTCCGGAACCCCGCACAGCCAGTTGTCGAGCTGCTACCTGTACAAGGTCGACGATTCCATCGAGTCCATCATGCAGCGCGGCATCGCGGACAACGCCTATCTGAGCAAGTGGGCCGGCGGGCTCGGCGGTTCCTGGACGGCGGTCCGCGGGACCGGCAGCTACATCAAGGGCACGAACGGCGAATCGCAGGGGGTCATCCCCTTCCTCAAGCTGCACAACGACCAGCTCGTCGCGGTCAACCAGGGCGGGAAGCGCCGCGGCTCCGGCTGCGCGTACCTGGAAACCTGGCACAACGACATTCTCGACTTCCTCGCCCTGCGCAAGAACACCGGGGACGATCGCCGCCGCACGCACGACATGAATACGGCGAACTGGATTCCCGACCTGTTCATGAAGCGCATGGAGAAACGGGAATCATGGACGCTGTTCCGTTCGAATGAAACAGCCGACCTGCACGAGCTGTACGGCGAACGGTTCGAAAAGCGCTACCTCGATTACGAAGCCCTCGCCGCGGAAGGGAAACTCTACGGCAAGCAGATTCCGGCGCTCGAACTCTGGAAGGGGATGCTTCGCATGCTGTTTGAAACCGGCCACCCGTGGATCACCTTCAAGGACGCCTGCAACGTGCGCAGTCCGCAGGACCACGCCGGGGTCATTCACAGCTCCAATCTCTGCACCGAGATAACCCTGAACACCAACGCCGATGAAACCGCCGTCTGCAATCTCGGCAGCGTCGTTCTCGACACGCACCTCAGGGACGACGGCACGCTCGACCTCGAGCTGCTTCGGGACACGGTGCGCACCGCGGTGCGAGCGCTCGACAACGTGATCGACATCAATTACTATCCGACCGAAGCGGCCCGCAATTCGAACCTGCGGCACCGGCCGGTGGGACTCGGCGTCATGGGGCTCCAGAACGCCCTGTACCGGAAGGGGCTCTGCTTCGCCTCGGAGGAAGCCGTCGACTTCAACGACGAGTGCATGGAAGCCGTCGCTTATTTTGCCTACGAGGCATCGAGCGATCTCGCAGCGGAACGCGGCACGTACTCCTCCTACAAGGGATCGAAATGGGATCGTGGAATTCTGCCCCAGGATACGGTCGACCTGCTCGAGAAAGAGCGGGGCGCGCCGGTTGAGGTTCCCAGGGAGGGCCGAATGGACTGGGCGCCCGTCCGGAAGAAGATCCGGAAGCACGGGATGCGCAATTCCAACGTTCTCGCCATCGCACCCACCGCAACCATCTCCAACATCATGGGGACCTCGCCCTGCATCGAGCCCGCCTACAAAAACCTCTACGTGAAGAGCAACCTTTCCGGAGAGTTCATCTGGCTGAACCCGTTTCTCGTCAAGGACCTCAAGAAACGCAACATTTGGGATGCGACGATGATCGATCAGTTGAAGTACTTTGACGGCGATCTCGACAATATTGAATCGATTCCAGACGACCTGCGCGAGAAGTACGCGACGGCATTTCGAATCGATTACAGCTACGTGATCCGAGCGGCGGCACGCCGGCAGAAGTGGATCGACCAATCGCAGTCGGTCAATCTCTGGCTCGCCTCTCCGGAACTGAAGACGCTCTCCCACATGTATCGCGACGCCTGGCGCAAGGGACTGAAGACGACCTACTATTTGCGCACCCTCGGTGCGTCGAATATCGAGAAAGCCACTGTCAGCGTGAAGAAAGAGATGCGCGGCGTCGGCGGGAAACGCGATGCAACCGACGAAGAGAAGCGCGCCTGCTCGATCGAGGCTATGCGCAACGGAGAGGAATGCGAGGCGTGCCAATGAACCGAAATCGGCACGCCGTTCCCTTTGCTGAGGTTCGAGAACGAACCTCCCAAACCCAGACTGACTGAACGGGCAAACCGGGCGGCTCCCAGGAGTCGCCCGGTTTTTGCCAGCGCACGGAGTACGGCGGGCGGCGGTGGTCGCTTCGCAACCCCTGTCCGGCCCTCCGGCCCCCGGTCCTCCGGCCCTTCGAGGCTTGACGCGGCGGGGGTATTCCTACATGGAACCACCCTTCTGAACGTCTTCGCCGACAGTATCCTATGGACGCCAACCTGAACAAAAACGGACGGGGATCCTGGAACTCCCGCCTCGCGTTTGTCCTCGCAGCCGCGGGGTCCGCGGTTGGATTGGGAAACATCTGGGGATTTCCAACCGTTACGGCCCAGCACGGCGGGGGCGGATTCGTGCTGCTGTATCTGGCATGCATCCTCCTGGTCGCCCTCCCGGTAATGCTGGCCGAGATGGTGATCGGGCGCGCCGGCGAGAAGAATCCCGTCGGTGCGCTCAAACATCTCAAACCGGGAACACCATGGTACCTGGTTGGTGCGCTCGGCGTCATTACCGGCTTGATTATTCTTTCCTTCTACACGGTGATCGCCGGGTGGACGGTTTACTACTTCATCCAGGCAATGGGTGGCGCCCTGACGGTTCCACCCGGGGCGGAGGACAGCGCCGCGTATTTTGCCGGCATGTTCCGCGACATGATCGCGAACCCGGGATACGAGATACTGTTCGTCGCGGTCTTCATGATCGCCACAACCGCGATCGTAGCAGTCGGGATTCAAAAGGGCATCGAACGGTCAATCAAGATCATGATGCCCCTGCTTTTTCTGTTGCTGGCGTTTTTGATCTTCCGATCGGTGACGCTCGAGGGCGCGGGCGCCGGCATCCGCTTTTATCTGATTCCGGATTTGACCGCAATTACGCCCGGCGTGATCGTCCTCGCGCTCGGCCAGGCGTTCTTCTCGCTCAGCCTCGGGATGGGGGTCATGATCACCTACGGCAGCTACCTCAGCAAGGACGAGTGCCTCCCCTCCTCCGCTGGATATGTCGTCGCCACCGACTCATTGATCGCCATCTGCGCCGGCTTGATCGTATTTCCGGTGATCTTCTTCATGATCTCGGCACACGGGGCGGACCTCAACGACCTCGTCGCGACCGGTGCCGGCCTCGTGTTCGTGATTTTTCCGCAGATTCTCACCGAATTGCCCGGAGGAACGGCCGCCACCCTGGTTTTCGGATCGGCCTTCTTCCTCCTGCTCGCAATCGCCGCGCTCACCTCCGCGATCAGTATCCTCGAAGTGGTGACAGCCCATCTGGTGGACGACTGGAAGATCCCCCGCAAGCGGGCCGCGTGGGGTGCGGGAACCGTGATCTTCATCCTCGCCATTCCCTCGGCGCTCAGCCACGGAGCGGTCGGATGGCTTTCCGAGGGCGGGTGGTTCGGGATCTCCTTCTTCGACTTGCTCTACATCCTGACCTTCCGGTTCTTCCTGCCGATCGGAGCCTTGGGCCTCGCTCTCTTCGTAGGATGGGTGTGGGGCCTCGAGAAAGCGTCCGAAGAGATCCGCACGGGCACACCGGCCTTTCGTCTCGAGCGCCTCTGGCACTTGATGATCCGCTACATCGCCCCCGTCGCCATCACGATCATCCTCATCGCCCAGATCGTGGACGTGTTCGGAGGATGATCGCCGCCCCAGTGCTTCCGCCCGCGCTTCCCCGCCCGATCGCACTCGCCTTTGCTCTGCACGGTCGTCCCTGCGATCCGCGTTGCCCTTGCCGAAGCAAACGGAACAAACGTGTCTAGAAATCCGACTACTTCCGCTGTCCGGAACGTTTTCTCTCCGGCGATGTTATCGCGATTTTCTCAAACAAATATTTCAATTACACTTGACATTAGAATCAATAATCACAGCGTCCTTTCTGATTAGGATAACTAATTCTTATCCGGCCGCAAGCGCGGCCGGCCACCATAACTAAAAACAAACAGACCACAGAATATACCAAGATGCAGAACAAACTACGAAATCCACTCAGGAAATGGCTCGCGCCCGCGTTCCTAACCGGGGCTGCACTGACCCTGGCCGTACCGGCCGAAGCACTGCTCATCATGGAACGCGACGGCACGGAATTCCATATGGAAGTCCATACCGTCGGGCGCCTGCAGGCCCTCGATCACGATGCCGACAGCAAGGCTGCCGCGGGATTCGCCAAGCAGGACGTCAATCCCGGCTTCCAGCACGCTATCGGGAATCTCGGATGGCGCCTGGTTATGCAGGACTACGTCGACGTCTTCTTCGATGTCACCATCGCGAGCCGCGTCAAAGCGGACTCAATGTGGGGACACCAGGGGTATATGCTGATCAAGCAGGTCCCTGAAGCCTCCCCACTCTCTGGGGCGAATGTCTTCTTCGACCACTTCGACGTGAAGGCCGGACAGTTCATCGCCGACTTCGGCAACGAGGTTCATCGGCGTTCACTGAACGCGGACGTTCAGAGCAACCCCCTCGTGGGCAACCCGGTGGTGAGCCCGCACGCGACGGAAGTTGCCGTCGAGGTGATCCACAACAACCCGGCCGGGTTCGGAGCGATGGTCGGAATGGGCAGCGGCGTCGCCACCGAAAGCCTCGGCAGCGGCAGCCGTCCCTCGTTCAGGGCCAAGGCGTGGACGGACATTCCAGGCGCCAACGGACTGGAATTGGCCGGATCTTTCTATCGCGTCAACCACGGCGACGCAATCGTGCGGGGCAGTAACCTCTTCCGCACTGAGCGGCTTGGCGGCCAGTACAGCGGCATTTGGGACGACGGTAACGCACCCGGCCAGGTTATGATCGGCGACGGCACCAGCGTCACGGCCTGGCAGTTGGATGCGACTTGGAGCGCAGACGACAGGACCACATTGTGGGGGCATGTCGGTCGTGCGAGCGACGATCGCGGCGCCACCGAAGAAGCCTGGTACTACTACGGGGTTACTGGGCAATACTACGCAATTCAGGACACGGTCTACCTGGCCGCCCGTTACAGCGCGGCGGATGCCTCCCGCTTTCAGAGCGACCGGAGCAACGACGGCAGCATTCAGCGGTGGCAGGTCGGCGGAGGACTCTGGATTCTTCCGGAAATGCTCCTCCTGAAAGTCGAATACGTCAACCAATGGACGCGCGGCTTTCATTCCGGAGCTCTCTCCGGGGTTCAGCTGAACCAGGATCCCAAGTTCGAAGGAATAATCGCAGAAGTCTCCTTCTCATTCTAAGCAAGAATGGTT
>SLNJ01000154.1 GCA_007133065.1 Opitutales bacterium | reverse complement strand
GGAACTCGTGCGGTGGGTTTTGTCCTGGATGCCGGACGTGAAGGTGCTGGCCCCGAAGAGCCTGCGGGATCGGATCGCGGAGAAACTGCGGGATGGACTGCGGGCACAGTAATTAGATACAAGAAGGTCAGCCCGGCAGCAACCGGTCGCTGCTTGTCATTGTGATTTTTGAGTGTCAAAATAGTCCCTTATCCGGCCGGGTATATCAGTTGTGATTGATAAGACCCCGTGTTGCCTGAGTTCCCATGCCCTTTCAGGATCGTTAACCGTCCAGACGTGATTAGCCTTCGGGCGAGAGCGGCAAGAGCCCGGCCGGGATCTCCGGCGGCTCCGTGAAGTGCCGGAAGTAATCTTCCATTTTCTCCACGACATCGTCGCATTCACTCACATCCCGTTCGATTGGAATCCATTCGGAATCGTCCGAATCAACGACGGTACCGTTCTCGTATTTGCCGATAGCAAGGAATCCTGCACTGTGGTTGCAGTAGTAATAGGTCCCGTGCGCGACTCCCTCGTCGTTGTACTGCTTCAACGTAATGCTTCTCAAGCCCCGGTTGTTGTAGTGCCATCCGATGAATCGGACTCCGAAAAATCCGGGTCCTTGGTAGCCGAATGATGCCTCCGAGAGCCCACTTCCGTTTGTAGGACTATGCCACTCGCGATATAGCTCATAACAACGCTCGTTGGAATTATCGCAGGCGCGCGTGTTCACTTCGTATATCCGAAACCATCGCAGAAACCATTCGCCCTGATCCTCGTCCCAACGAACCTCGCCCACCGATTTCCTACGGTTGAGGCCGGTCGCGGGATCGCGCTCTGTCACCGACACTGTCCGCCACTGGGACCCGCGAGGGCTGTTGCCGACGTTCCATGTATCGCCGATATTCAGAAATGAATCCGCGCTGAGGAACGGCAGAACGTCATCCCAGCTCGGGCCGCCCTCCCCGCCTGGGTCACCGCCCGGATCGTCGTCGCTGCCCGGATCGCCGCCCCCCCCCGGATCGTCGCCGCCCGGATCGTCATGCGGCGGGACATACTGGGGGCACTCCGGATTCAGATCCGCGAAAATCGACTCCTCGCATGGCACCTCGATAATCCTGAACTCAGTGTTGATCTCCCGCTCCCGATGCCAGTCGTCGCGGACCGGTTCGAGCCCCGTCTCCCGCACCTCGAACCCGGCGGTAGTCGTGCGCCCGGGATCCATGCGCTCCAGCTGCTCCGCCGCGGAACCGACTTCACGTGCCACGGTTTCTCCGCACGACCCGACCCCGATGAAACACCGTATGCCGTTGCGGAAGCGATTCACGTTGTCGCGCGCTTCGTTCACGAACCGGTCAACCGATTCGATGGCGCCGCCGACCTTGCCGGCGACGTATTCCCCCGCCTGTTTGTACACCCACAGTGGGCCGTAGATCTCGAATGGATCCGTCAGCACCCCGACGGTTTCGTCAATCTGACGATCGAGCCGGTCCATGTGCTGCTCCCAGGTGATCGCCGCCGGAACGGCGCCTTCCGCAGTCTGCGATTCGACGTCGTCGGGCCCGATTATGTACAGCACCGGCTCACTCCCGTCAGCTGGATACCAGATGATGTGCAGGCCGAAAGCGGAGCGATCGTGAAACTCCCAGCGATCGTCACCGATTCTGTACTCCGAAACATGGCCATCCGAACCGATCATGATTTCGCTGTCGGCGCCGTCCTCGTACACGTATTGGATCCGGTTCACCTCTCCGGTCTCCACGTCCTGGAAGATGACGATATCCGGTGTACCGGCACTGCCCGGAATCACCGCCACGACATCTGAGTCCGGATCCGCAAACCCGTAGACCATCGCCTCCAGCGGCAACGCGAAATTCGAATCGCTCACCCATTGATCCCAGGCGTATACGAAAAACCAGCGATTCCCCGGCGCCCCCGAGAGCGAGTAGAAACCCCAGGAATTGACCGGAGCATACCAGAAATACCACGGATAGGCGCCCGCGCCGGTCCACCCCCAGACGTCGATCCCCGGATCATAATAGTACAGGTGATCCGCACCGTCGCCCACAACGTGCAACCATCCGTGCTCGACGTGGTAGATCCAGTCGTCGTCGACCACTGAATACTCGCCAAGCCACGCGGACCAGGCAGCGCCCAACTCCCCCCCTGAACCCGGCGGAACTGAAAGAGAGAAGAAAGTGAATCCAAACGATAGAGCGAGAATTGCGGAACGGTGCATGGCAAGAGTTGGGTTGCAGGTTCAAGGGATTCGGTCCGCCGCACGACACGGCTCCGAGCGATTAGCAATCAGAACGCATTGCTGGAAAATACAATAATACTGAGTCGAATTCAGAACACTCAGCCTCCCAGCTGATCTTCGGGAATCCACCGCTCCTGGTCCGGGTGGTAGAATCGTCGTTCTCCGGCATCGCCGCCAATCTCGTAATAGAGCCACGCATTCACCGCGCCGAACCAGTACAGCCAGGGATACGCTGTCTTTCGGGTCCAGTACCAATCCTCGTGCGCGGCATCGTAGAAGTGGATGGATCCCGTGTCGGTCCCGACGTAATGGATCCACCCATGTTCCAGATGGTTCATCCAGGGCCCGGACAATCGAAACCAGCCGAACCAATCCAGGCGGCTCCACCCGTCCCTCCATTCGTCCGCGAGCCAAATCAAACAGGGGAGATGGAGAGGGGGCGCCATCAGAAGAGCAGGAACCATGCGGTTATCATCGTCGCCATGCCCGATGCGCCCATCGCGCGCGTGGCCAAAGGTGAAGATCGCACGGTCGTCTGTCGAGACCAGGGTGTGGCCAACGGCGGAGCCGGCCTGCAGAGCGGAGTTCGTGGCCACGGACACGACCCGGCGTCCCGCCAGTTCTTCCTGCCCCACTCGAACGGGTGAACTCGTGTCCGTCGTCGAATCCCCGATACCGAGCCGGCCGCCGAACCGGTTTCCAAAGCCAAACAGCGCGCCGTCTTCGGTGACAACAAAGGTCTGGGATCCCCCAGCGGCAATTGCAGTGGGTTTGAAATCGTGATCTGCCAGATCCCCGGCCTCAATCGGAGTTGGTAGAAGCGTGTTCCCACTGATCCTTCCATTGCCGAGCCGACCATGTGAGCCCACTCCAAAGGTGAACACGGTGCCATCCTCGGAAAGTAACACGGAGTGCGCATGACCCGCAGCCACTGCAACGATGCGGTGTTCATCCAGGTTGGGATGGTCGAGTAGCACGGGTTCATGACGATCGATGCTGTCCCCTGTGCCGAGTCTCCCGTTGGAGCCGTTGCCAAAAGCAAATACCGATCCCTCTTCTGAGAGGAGCAAGGTGTGCCTCAGACCCGCGGCAACATCGACAATTTCGTGTCCATTCATTACGGCACTCTCAACCTGCACAGGATCAAAGCGGTTTTCGGTATCACCGTGACCCAACTGCCCGGCTTCATTATATCCCATCGTGAAGATCGACCCGTCCAGCGCAATCAGGACGCTGTGGCCCCTTCCGCCCGCCGCCCGGACAATGGCCTTCCCGCCCAGATTCGTAGAATTGATCAACGAGGGATAGTCACCGAGTGTGCGTCCGCCCACGCCGCCGGACGGTATCCATTGCCCCGAAGCGAATGCATGACCGTGTCGTGACAGGAAGATTGAATGATGCGCGCCGGCAACGACATCGACGATTTCGAGGCAATGGAGACTGATCGCTGTGATGTCGCTCGGAATCAGACGACGATCCGTATCCCCAACCGCAAGTTCGCCATAGAAGTTATTTCCGAAACCATACGCGGCTCCCACACTCGGCAGATAGAGGCTGTGATCGATTCCGGCCGCAACCTTGGGTTGTGCGTGGACCGTCAGGTTCACGGCGAAGCATACCGCCAGCGCAAGCATGATACCAAGGGAATTGCCCGTCGAATGCATCGTCCGGGCCCAGTCCCGCGAAAAGAAAGTGCCGCGCGAGCACCGTTCTCTCCTGAGTGAGTGTGTCATGGTCTTCATCTCCTATCTGGTTCTTTCCGCCCCCTTAAGAAGCCGTTGGCTGCGACAACATAATAACCGCTTGCCATTTTCAAGGGAACCCATCAGACTACGTATTTTTCGCATGGCATGAGCCTGGTGGGTCACCCGCTTGATCAGACCAGGGCACAATCCCTACCTCACGACCGAACCATTGTCTCGTTACGATCCATTGCTTGAAGCCCTCAAAAGCAAGACCGATGGCCTTACGCTCCGGTTCGAGGGATGGATGGATTTATGGGCAGCGGCGGGATATGCCGTGGGATGCGATCTGGAAGCGGCCTATCCGGTGTTCAACTCCGAAGCACGCCGGCTTCTGAAGGACTGTGCGAGACAACCCTTGAGCCTGGATGACGCACATGACGCTTTGATCGAACAGGGCGCGCAATTGGTTCATGCGAATGAAACGCTTTGCATCTGGCGGGCGCGGCCTCATTCGTGCAACACCTCCTGGATGAAGCCGCTCACGCGGCGCGAGAGGTCGGTTGCGGAATGGCTGAAGCAAGGCAAGGCCAACGCTGAAATTGCAGTCATCCTCGGTGTCAGTCAGCGGACGGTTGAGAAGCATGTCGAGAATATCTACGCGAAGTGCGGTGTGCAGTCGGCCACCGAGTTTATTTGTTGTGTCCCACTACCGTGAATTGCGTAGCGCGGATCTCCGCAGAATCAACGGCCTCACGCGACGGTTGAGTGCCTGCCGGACATGGAACGAGTTGGCCCGGTGTTTCATCAGCCATCTGCCACACTGCGTCAGCATGGATTACCTGGCGTGGAATGTCTTCGACGGGTCACATTCGCGGATTATCTCCCTGGAGGGAACCCCGGAAATTCTCGAGCAGCAGGGCGGTTTGAGTGACGTCGTGAACGCCTACCTGGCCCAGTGGCATCCCATCCTGTCAAATGGCGGTTGGCCAGTCGTCGAAAAACGGCTGGCAACTATGTCGGACTTCCAAGCCGTGGGCGCGTTCAGACAAACACCGCTCTACCGGGAAGCGTATCGCTTCCTTGAAGCCGATTTCCAGGCAGCGGAATCAATCGGAAGGTTCGGAGACCGAATCCTGGTTTTGTCCTACAACCGAAGGTTGTGCGACTTCACCAGCCGTGAACGGGCCGTGCTCTCCCTTGTCAACCGTCGACTCGACGCCATCGCAATCGAAATCCACCGGCAGGAGCTGGTCCGTTCGAAGATACAGTCGCTTTCGGCGAACTTGCGCATCCGCAATCTGGGTACGAAGGACCTGACTCCAGGCGATCTCCGGGGGCTCTCACACATACTCCGCGGAGAACGGATTGCACCGCATGTCTCCATTCAGCTTCTCGAGAAACTGGGACTTGAGGGACGACGGCAGCTGGCCGCCCTGCTCTATGACGCTTTCTCGTCGGCGGACAAGAACGCGTAAGCTGGACCCCACCATACCGACCGGATCTGGAGCGTTCCCGACGACCGGTCGAACCCGGGGTCGACGCGGCCGACCAACCGGTCGCCTTGGAACAGCGGCATGACATAACAGCCGTGACGGCGTTTCGCCGCCGGGACAAAGGCCTCGAACCTGTAGTCGAAGCCGAAGAGCCGCCGGGCTCGCTTCCGATCGTGCGGCTGAAAAAGGGGTCACTGTTCAGATATAAGATTTGACTGAACGCGCCCGAGCCTGGATGATTGGAGTGATGGCGCGCAAGTTGCGAATCGAGAGCAGTGAGGGGTTGTATCATGTGATC
>SLNJ01000044.1 GCA_007133065.1 Opitutales bacterium | reverse complement strand
GTGCACGCTCCACGCGCGCCGCCTTATCTGATGGAGTGAGAGCCTTGTGGACGGGCACCCCGTAGAGCTCCCGCCACCGGGGCCGGGGATCCCCGGTGAGGATCTCCGGAACGATACCCATGTCGCGGAGCTCTCCGAAAAGCTGCTGCAGATTCGGCCGGAGGGATTCATGCAGGTCCATGCACAGAGCGGGAATCCCGTCGATCGACAGCACCACATGACGTGCCTCGTCGCCCGGAAGGTCGTGCTCGGAAGAGGCCTCGTTCGAAGCCGCAAAATCGACGGTCCCGATTCGCACCGTCATCACCTCCGGCGCCTGGCCGTCCGCTGAGACCTGGGCCTCCACTCCGCGACCGGCGTGCAGGGTGAGAGCATGGACGGAAAACCGTTCCCCGTTTTCAGTCGCCTCGTGCTGGAGTGCGCGAGCAATCGGGTGTGGAAGGTTTTTCTCAACCGCGGCGGCGAGCGCGAGCAGCCACGCCTTGCGCTCCTCCCAACCCGGATACGGCTCGATCCTGCCGAGGCGCAACTCCGCTTCGCTGAGCGTGCCGGTCTTGTCGAAGTATGCCACGGACGCCTTTGCTAGCGCATCGAGGAAACGCCCGTTTCGCGGCACAACACCCAGGCGCGCCACATGCATCATGCCGCCCCATACAGCTATAGGCGTTGCGAGCCCGAGTGCGCAAGGGCATGCGACGAGGAGGACGGCCATGCTGTTGAACAGCGCCTGCCACCATGGAACAGCGGGAAGCAGCGTCCACACCGCAAACGTCCCAATGCTGACCACGATGACGATGGGGAGAAACCACTGCATGATCCGATCGGCCTGCTCCTGGAGTTCGGATGGGGCTCCCCGCGCGGATTCAACGGTTCTGAGGATATGATCGAGCTGCCGCTCTCCACAAGCCGCGGTAGGCTCGATGCAGAGCGTGGCATCCACAGAGTACGAACCCGCGACCATCCGATCCCCGCGGTTGCGGCGAACCGGCGCCGGCTCCCCGGTCAACGCGGTTTCCCTCACAAATCCGGTGCCCTCGCGCAGGATGCCGTCAACCGGGACCGGTTCGCCCGGCCGCACGATGACGTGATCGCGGCCGGGGACGAGCACGCCCACAGGCACCCGCTTCTCAGTGCCGCGCTCACACCGGATCACCGCCGTGTCGAAATCCTCCCGCAAACGCTGCACCGCGCCCAGCGCTTTTTCACGCGAGCGCGCGCCGATCATCTTGCCGACCGTGTACACCGCGAGCACGATCGGAACGATCTCATAGTAAATATCCATCTCCCCGGTCAGCGAGGAGATCAGGGACCCGGCAAACGCGCCGATCATGCTCAGCACGAACAACCCTTCCACTGTAATTTGCCCCGCACGAAGGTTCCGCCACGTCTCGCGGAACAGGGGCGGTCCGAGCAGGGCGATGACGAAAAGGGCGGACATGATCAGGCCGCCATGGATCATGTTATACGTCAGGCTTCCCACCGGTGGACGATCGGTCACGGGGGTGTTGTTGTACCCCAGGCTCCACATGCCGGACTGCCCGGCAATAACCAACGCGATGGCGAGCTTGAACCAGGCCATCCCCCAGTTCGTGGACCCGGTCCGACCGGAATCCTCTGGCGCGCGGGCGGTACACGCGTCGGCCTTCTCCGACTCCCGGTCGGGTGATCCGGCCGATGCTTCATGCACGGCCGTCGCGGCTGCAGCGTCTTCCGACATCGTGTGGTGGTTTCCATGCGCGTTCGGCGGTTCCCATCTGCATTCGCCGGACCCGACAACGCACCGAATACTGCAAACCGGATAGCCCATGGCAATACATCGTTGCAGCCCCCTCGGACGCACTCCCACCCTCAGGCGGAATCGAACGCTTTCCGAACCCCGGATCATCCGCATTGAGCATTGCCCCGAACCGCCCTCCTCTATTCGATGATTCCGATTCCCATGGCAACCGCGATTACGATTTTCCTCTCCGCTTTCCTGCTTTTCACGGTGCAGTTGATCCTGGGGAAATGGCTCCTCCCGTGGTTCGGAGGGGCGCCGGCGGTGTGGACGACCTGCATGCTGTTTTTCCAGGTCCTGCTCCTGGGAGGCTACGCCTACGCCCGTGCCCTGGACGCCTACCTCCCGCCCCGCTCGCAGGCGATCGTCCACGGTGCGCTGCTGCTGGTGGCGGCGGCAATCCTTCTGGTGCAGTCGCAGGCGTGGGGCATGCCAATCCTACCCGATCTGACCTGGCGCCCGCATCCGGAATCGATACCGTGGATCCACCTTCTCGGCACGCTCACCATTGCCATCGCGTTGCCCTTCTTCCTTCTCGCCGCGACCAGCCCGCTGCTTCAGCGCTGGTACAGCCTCGTTCCATACCGCGGCAGTCCCTATCGACTCTACGCGCTCTCGAATGCCGGCTCGCTGCTCGGATTGCTTTCCTACCCATTCTTCTTCGAGGTCCTGTTTCCGGTGCCCGCACAAGCATTGGGTTGGGCGATCCTCTTCGGTTTCTTCGCAGCCGGATGCGGCATGGCGGCGATGCGCCTGCGAAGTGTAACCGCCGTTTCGGATCGGGTCCGCCCGCCCGAAGCGAACCGCGCGGTTGCAACCCCACACGAGGGACGGCCCATCGAGTGGCTGCTGCTGTCGGCGTGCGCGGCGGCGATGCTCCTGTCGATCACAAATGTCGTTTCCCAGGATATCGCGGTAGTACCACTTCTATGGGTCCTTCCGCTGACGATTTACCTCTTCACATTCATTCTCTGCTTCGATCATCCACGGTGGTACGACCGGCGGTTCTTCACGATCCTGCTCACAATCCTGGTAACCACCATTTCTATCGTGATCACGAGCGAAGCGAGCCTCGGTCTCCCGGAACAACTGCTGCTGTACGGTGGCGTCCTCTTCGCGTTCTGCATGCTGTGCCATGGGGAGCTTTACCGCTCGCGGCCGGACGTCTCGAAGCTCACCTCCTTCTACCTCATGGTCGCCCTCGGCGGGGCGCTCGGCGGCGGATTCGTAAGCCTGGCGGCACCGTTGTTGTTCGATGGCTTTTGGGAGTTTCCGATCGCGTTGCTCGCGGGATTGAGCCTCTTCACGGTTCGGTTCTACCGTGAGATGGGGTCGTTGCTGCACGCCGGGCACTGGACGCAGGCCGCTGCGGTCGCAGGCGTCATGCTGGCGATCGTAGCGACGACGTACATGGAGGCGAACACAGCAGAATCGGGCGGATCGACGCGGTTGCTGTTGTTGATTGGATCGTCTTTCCTCGGCGGATTCGCCATCGTCGCCGGCTCCAGATTGCTCGGGGCTAACGCTCTCGCCGGCCACCGGATTTGGTCGCGAGCCTTGAATACCTGCTTGATTTTTCTGGCCGTCGCGATTTGCATCCAGACCATTCGGAGCACGTATATCGACACGCGCTCCGTCGACCGCAACTTCTACGGCGTGGTGCGGGTCATCGCTGTGCCCGGAAACGAGAACAGGCCGGCCTACCGGGAGATGGTGCACGGGCAGGTGCAACACGGATTTCAGTTCGTGGATTCGGAGTGGAGTCGCTTCCCCACGAGTTACTATTCGCCGGACAGCGGCGCCGGGCGCACCCTCCTGCACCACCCCAACCGCAATCAGCCCGGCAACTCCCTCGAGGTGGGCGTCATCGGGCTCGGAATCGGAACGCTCGCGGCATACGGACGCGAAGGCGACCGGTTCGTGCAGTACGAGATCAACCCGCACGTCATCGCGCTGGCTCGCGGCGAAGGCGGCTGGTTCTCCTACCTGGAGCATAGCCCGGCGGAACACGAGATCGTCGGCGGCGACGCGCGACTCGCACTCGAAGCAGAACTACAGGACCGTGGCGGACGATCCTTCGACGTCCTCGTCCTGGACGCGTTCAGCGGTGATGCGGTTCCGGCGCACCTGCTGACAACAGAGGCGTTCGCCCTCTACTGGGAGCACCTGCGTGATGCCGACTCCGTCATCGCCGCCCATGTCTCCAACCTCCACCTGGACCTCCCGGCGGTCGTGCACGGTATCGCCGAGCACTTCGGATGGGACAAATTCCTCATCCAGGCGGCCGGCAGCGGGCCCCGTCCATTCTCGTCCGACTGGGTCGTACTTGCCTCCCCGGAGAACCAGTGGATCCGACAGAGCCCGATCGCGGCCGAAGCGGCGCCCTTTCCGACCGACCGCACCGTTCTCTGGACCGACCGCTACAGCAGCCTCTTCCGTATCCTGAAATAGCAACCAACCGGCACAATGCCGATTTCCCTTGGCACGCGCATCCCGGTGCGCCATCGGTAAGGGGTTCCTGTTCAGAAATAAGATTTGACTGAACTCTCCGCACATTGGAGGAGCGGAGCGATCGCGCGCAAGTTGCGAATCGAAGTGAGCGCTTTTCGCAAATACGAGTGTGAGAGGGCTGCAAAACGACTCCGGAATCTTAGAAATGAACAGCGATCCCTTTTGCTTCACGATCTCGGATCATAATCGAACTGCATTTAGGTATAGAAAATATACCCTTCCCCGAATGTCAAGCCATCTGTTTTTTCTTCTGGGCATTAAGGTAGGACTCGCCGTTCCCGGCGAGCCCCCTCGCAGATCCCGGCGTGCGGTTTAATGATGTTCGCTCGGGACCCGCACCGCTTGTCCCGTCATAGCTTAAAAGCGACGGCGGAGGCTCCCCTGAATCCCGCTTTGCGGGACGCAGTGGATTGAGCGGGGCATGGTTTAACTGTAGGAGAGCGTCCATTGGTGGTGTTCCCTGTGTACGCTTCGCGTATGCCGTTTCGCCATCCTCCGAGGACACTTCACTGTCCCCGATGGCTGGGCCATCACCATGTACCCTGATTCTAATGACTTAGCTGGCATACACGCAACACTCGGTAGTTTCTGCTTGGTTATTGCTTTGAAACGTCCGGACTTTCACCGGACAAGAAGCGCCTTGCTTCGCTCGGCGCACCAACGTCGAGCTCACTCACAGAATGGGCGCGAGCCCATTCTGTTGAGTGCAACGTATGTGCTTCTATCGGATGATGCTTGATAGTTTGGCAACAACTTCAGCGAGGGCTTCGTCATCGAGTTTTTCGATAAGCTTCGCCCGTCTCGCTTTCCAGTCCAAACTCTTGACTTGATCTGATAGGACCGCACCCGAGATCCTCTTCCCGTCCACATTCACCTCAAACGGATATCCCTTTATCCGCGAGGTGATGGGACAAAATATCGCCAATCCGGTTTTCTGATTGTATGCTTTTCGGGACAGGACGACAGCCGGTCGATGGCCGGCTTGTTCGTGGCCTGCCTGCGGATCGAACTCAAGCCAAACAATATCCCCTTCCTCTGGAATGTAGCGGCTCACCATGATTCCCGGCCTCGGGCAGCTCCCGTCGATACCTCCTCATGAACGTTCTCTTTCGTTATTCCCTTCAAAAGTTCGTTCAAATTATAAGTTTCTATTGGTGAAGGACATAATAGCAACCCCTCCTCCTTCTCAATGATCTCAACACTCGAATCCTCAAAGATTCTGTGGCTCGTCGCCAACTTCTTTGGGAGACGCAATGCCAAACTGTTTCCCCAACGCGATACTTTTGTTTTCATACCCCATGTGTATCTACATTGGATATTCTGTCAAGCGCGGAAATTTCTTTCTTTTCGCCAACGGGAGTAAGCACTCTTCTTGAGCATCTATGCGCGCGAGGCCCCGCGCTGGTATCCTCGTGGGATGGAAACCAATGAACCGAAATCGAAGCGCCGTCGACGCACACGCGATGAGATTGATGAACT
>SLNJ01000149.1 GCA_007133065.1 Opitutales bacterium | reverse complement strand
TCCTGTGCCCCTCGGGCCCACGAAAAGGTAGGCATGCGCGATCCTGTCCTTCTCGATCGCGTTCCTCAGCGTGCGCACAATATGGTCCTGACCCACCAGGTCGGTGAACTGCCGCGGGCGCCAACGGCGCGCGATGACTTGGTACGCTCCTGCCATGAACCCGGTCACTCGATCACAGTGTCTCCGCAAAAACAAGCGTTTCCTCGCGGGAGTAAAAAAAAGTGGCCAGGCACCCTACGGCACACGAGGATCCTGGATACCGTTGCTGCCTTCCGGCCCTGGCGGAGTTCTCCGGTCCCTCGTTGCATAGGACCCGGCCACTTGGAAATGTCGCACAGGCCGGGCCGCATTGCAACCGTGTTTTTTGAGCCGTCAACTCCACAGCTCCGCGCGCCGTTGACGACTGCATCCCGGGGGATTACCGTGGGCGGCATGAGTACATTGATCTCGCGCAACCCTGCCACCGGTGCCGTTTTGAAGGAAATTCCGGAGATGCCGCTCTCCGAGTGCGTGGCAGTGGTGGACAAGGTGCGGGAGGCATTCGAGCAGTGGCGATCGCGCAGCTGCTCCGAGCGGGCCGGCTGTTGCAGCCGGCTGGCAAGCGTGCTGCGCGACCAACGGGACGATCTCGCCTCCCTGATCACGGCGGAGATGGGGAAACCGATCGTGCAGAGTCGGGCGGAGGTGGAGAAATGTGCATGGGCCTGCGACTATTTCGCCGAACACTCCGAAGCGTTCCTCAAGGAAGAAGCGGTGACAACCGAAGCACGATGGAGCGGTGTCGTTCACCGGCCCCTCGGCGTTATCCTGGCCATCATGCCGTGGAATTTTCCATTCTGGCAGGTTTTCCGGGCCTGTATTCCCGCCCTGATGGCGGGGAACACCGTGGTGCTCAAGCACGCCGAGAATGTTCCGCAATGCGCCCTGACCCTCGAGGGCCTATTCCACGAGGCCGAATTCCCCACTCATGTTTTCCGAACCGTCCCCGTCACCAAGGAAAACGCGCCCGCCCTGCTGGTGCACGACGCTGTTGCGGGAGTCACCGTAACCGGGAGCGTTGAAACCGGCAGAACCGTGGCAGCGCAGGCAGGGTCACTCCTGAAGCGGTGCGTCCTCGAGCTCGGGGGCAGTGACCCATACCTGATTCTCGCGGACGCCGACGTTGCCGCCGCCGCCGTCCGCTGTGCCGAGTCCCGCATGGTCAACAACGGCCAGAGCTGCATCGCTGCGAAACGTTTCATCGCCGTCGATCCGATCCGCGAGGAGTTCGAGGCCCGGTTCATGGAAGCGATGTCGAACTACCGCCCCGCTCCGCCGGACAGGTCGGACTGCACGCTCGGGCCGCTGGCGCGCCCGGACCTGCGCGAACGCCTGCACGATCAGGTCGCCCGCAGCCTCGACGAGGGGGCGGTCCTTCGCATGGGAGGGACGGTTCCGGAGGGTGCCGGCCTCTACTACCCGCCCACGATCCTCGGATCGGTCGAAACCCACATGACAGCCGCGCGGGAGGAGCTCTTCGGTCCGGTTGCGGCCATACTGCCCGCAGCGGACGAAGAGGAGGCAATCGCCCTGGCGAACACCTCGCCATTCGGTCTCGGGGCAGCCGTTTTCACGCGCGATCTGCGGCGCGGCGAACAGATCGCGCGCGAGCGCCTTGAAGCCGGATTCTGCTGTGTGAATGATCTCGTGAAGAGCGATCCGCGCCTGCCCTTCGGAGGAATCCGGCAGAGCGGCATCGGCCGGGAACTGGGACGCGCCGGGATCCTGGAGTTTGTCAACAGCAAGACGGTGGTGGTCCAGTGATCGCTTCCCGGAACAGCCGCCGGCTCCCGGCCGGATCAACCGCGATGCTCCCGGTGATTACGATCGGCTTTGCATATCGGCAATCATTTCGCACACTCCTTTTCAATGGCCGCGCAGAAGAAAAGCCCCCGAGTTCAACGGGTTGCCTACTTCAACCGGGAGCTGAGCTGGCTCGCGTATAACCGGCGCATCCTCGATCAGGCGTGCGATGAGCAGTACCCACTGCTTGAACGCATGCGGTTTCTTTCATTTGTAAGCTCAACGCTGGACGAGTTCTTTGAGATCCGTGTCGCCGGGCTCATGCAGCAGATCGACTCCAATGTCACCGAAGCCGGGCTCGACGGCCTCGGACCGAAAGAGCAGCTTCGGAGGATTCACAACATCACCGCTTCCCTGGTTGCCGACAAATACCGCTGCTGGCACGAAAAACTGGTTCCGGAGCTGATGCGGGAAGGGGTTGTGTTCAAGACCCGGGATGACCTCAAGCGCCGCGAGAGGCAGTGGCTCAGTGAGTATTTCAACGATCAGGTTTACCCCGTACTCACTCCCCTCGCCATTGATCCGGCTCACCCGTTTCCGCAGTTCGGAAACAAGACGCTCAACATCCTCCTGTGGCTCGACGATCCTTCCACCCCCCAGGACGAGACGATGCTCGCGTTCATCCCGGTTCCCCGCATTCTCCCGCGCGTCGTGGAGATCACCGGATCGCGACGCATGCCCAGCGCCTTTGTCTTTCTGAGCGACGTGCTCAAAATGTTCGGAAACCGGCTCTTCCCCGGATACCGAATCAAATCGATCCAGGCCTTCCGCATCACACGCAACAGCGACCTCTACATCGACGAGGAGGAGGCGGAGAACCTACTGCAGACAATCGAGGAGGAACTTCACAAGATGCGGCGCGGCGCAGCCGTGCGCCTCGAAATCGAGGACGGGGTGAACGACGAGTTGCTCTCCCGGCTCCTGGTCGAGATCAGCCTGAACAAGAACCTCGTCTTCCCGATCAACGGTCCAATCAACCTTATGCGACTGATGCCGGTCTATCACCTCATTGATCGCCCGGATCTCAAATTCAAGCCCTTCATTCCGTACACGCCGCCGGCGCTGAGCGATCCGGGAACGTTGTTCGAAAGCATCAGCCAAGAAGACTTCCTCCTGCACCATCCGTACGACGCCTTCGGCCCGGTCGTCGACCTCGTTAAGGATGCAGCGCAAGACCCGCATGTGCTTGCGATCAAACTCACACTCTACCGCACCAACGCTGAATCCCCGATCGTGGCGGCCCTTGAAGAGGCGGCCCGCAATGACAAACAGGTGACAGCGCTGATCGAGTTGAAAGCCCGCTTCGACGAAGCCCGCAACATCCAGTGGGCAAAACAACTTGAGGACGCCGGTGTTCACGTCGTCTACGGATTCGTTGGGCTGAAGACCCACTGCAAGTGCCTGCTCATCGTGCGGCGCGAAGGCCGGCGCCTTTGCCGCTACGCTCACCTGGGCACCGGCAACTACCACGTCGATACCGCGCGCCTCTATACCGATTTGTCCTACCTGACCAGCCGCCCCGAGATCACGGCCGAGGTTGCGGAGCTGTTCAACACGTTGACCGGATTCGCCCGGAAGCCTGGCTTTAGACACCTGCTGGTAGCCCCGTACAACCTGCACACGGGAATCCAAAAACGCATCATCCGGGAAACGCGCAACGCACGCGCCGGTCACCCTGCCCGCATCATCGCCAAGTGCAACAGCCTGATCGACCGCGAAACCATCGACAACCTCTACGCCGCCTCACGCGCCGGCGTACGGATCGATCTAATCATACGCGGGATCTGCGGACTCGTCCCAAACGTCAAAGGACTCTCCGAGAACATCCGTGTACGAAGCATCCTCGGACGCTTCCTCGAACACAGCCGGGTTTTCTATTTTGAAAATCACACAGGATCCCACCCGGATGTACTCGTCGGGAGCGCAGACTGGATGCCGCGCAACTTCTACCGCCGTGTCGAAGTCGTCTTCCCCGTCCGGGACGAAGCACTCCGCACGCGGCTGATCGAGGAGATTCTCCAGAGCTACTGCAGCGACACCGCCTCCGCAACTGCGCTCCGGGCCAACGGATCATACGTTCGCGTATCGCCAGCAAAAAACGAATCCGGCTTCAACGCCCAGGAGTATTTCATGGAGCAAGCGGCGCGGCAACGTACCCGTGGCGCACCTCCCTCTGCCACCGAAGGCGTCAGCCTCAGCGATCCCAGGATCTGAAAAACAACCGGCCCGCCCAGTAACTGGGCGGGCCGGTCTTGCCCCATTTAGCTCTGCTTTAGTCTAATCCCCAAGCAAACTCAGTATTCTCTAAAGCACTCTCGAGCACGATGGATACCTTGTATTCTACTCACCCCCATAAACAACTCCCCATGAAAACTCTCCATTTAAACTAGCTGCGAACGGACGCGCTGTCAATGGGGAAAATCCCCTCACGCTACGGTTTCCCGCAATCCCCCCCTGCGAAACGGTTTGACAGATTGAATTCCGACAACCATGGCTCGAAACCTGATCGGAATCTTTTAAATCGCACTGCCATGACCACCATTGTCGATATCACCGGCCGCGAAGTCATCGACTCGCGCGGAAATCCCACCGTAGAGGTGGACGTAAATCTTGATTGTGGAGCCGTTGGACGCGCCGCCGTCCCATCCGGGGCGAGCACGGGGGTCAATGAAGCCCTCGAGCTGCGCGACGGCTCGCTCCCCGCCAAAGGTGCGCCGAAAGGCGCGAAAACGCGCTACAGCGGAAAAGGCGTGCTTCAGGCCGTCGCCAACGTCAACACGACCATCGCCGAGGAGCTCGTGGGTATGGATGCCGTCGAACAGGTCGAGATCGACCGGGCAATGCTGGCGCTCGACGGCACGACCAACAAGAAAAAACTCGGTGCCAACGCCATTCTCGGCGTCTCGCTGGCCGTGGCAAAGGCAGCCGCTCAGGCACTCGATATGCCACTCTACCGCTATATCGGCGGAACGAACGCCAAAGTGCTCCCCGTCCCGATGATGAATATCCTGAACGGTGGCGCCCACTCGGATGCACCTGTTGATATTCAAGAATTTATGATCATGCCCAGAGGGGCGAAGTCGTTTTCGCACGCGCTTCGGATGGGCTGTGAGGTCTTTCACGCCCTGAAATCCGTGCTGCGGGACAAGGGCCTCTCGACCGCGGTCGGCGACGAGGGAGGATTTGCGCCCAAACTGGAGAGCAATGAGGCAGCGCTGGAAGTCATTGCCGCCGCCGTCAAGAACGCGGGATACAAACTGGGCAAGGAGATCTTCATCGCATTGGACGTCGCGGCCTCGGAGTTCTACGATTCGCAGAAGAAACGGTACATATTCAAGAAATCGGACGGTTCCAGCCGAACGGCCGCCGAATTGGTTACCTTCTATCGCGACCTGCAGCGGAAGTACCCGATCGTCTCCATCGAGGACGGGTGCGATGAGAACGACTGGGAGGGCTGGAAAGTGCTCACCAACGCGATCGGGGACAGCACCCAGCTTGTTGGGGACGACCTCTTTGTCACGAACACAAAGTTTCTCAAAAAGGGGATCGATCTGGGCGTTGCCAATTCCATCCTGGTGAAGGTGAACCAGATCGGAACGCTCACCGAAACCCTGGACGCGGTTGAAATGGCGACGGCGGCCGGCTACACCAACGTGTTGTCCCACCGTTCCGGAGAGACCGAGGACGCCACCATCGCGGACATCGCGGTCGCCACGAACTGCGGCCAGATCAAAACCGGATCTCTCAGCCGCTCCGACCGCATCGCCAAGTACAACCAGCTGCTCCGCATCGAGGAGCAACTCGGAAATCGCGCCGTCTACGGCGGAACAGGCGCAGGTCGGTAGCCGCAACCAGGGAACGTGATTGGGCCGACAGGATTGTTTTCCTTCGCCTTTGGTCCGTCTTCCGATTTCGATCGTGATTCCGAGATGAGCCGACGCGCCTCACTCTCCCCGT
>SLNJ01000052.1 GCA_007133065.1 Opitutales bacterium | reverse complement strand
CCGAAAGCGACATCGACCTCCTGATTATCGGGACGGTGGGCTTACGCGAGCTGGCGCCTCGGCTTCGACCCGTTGCCGAGACCCTCGGCCGCGAGGTCAACCCAACGGTTATGTCCCGGGAGAACTTCTCGCAAAAGGTTCGATCGGGCGATGCGTTCGCCAATAACGTCCGTCGAGCGCCGAAGATTTGGATAAAAGGCTCTGAAAATGACCTTGGAGAACTGGCATAGGAACGGATGGCTTCGGCCCCATCAAACCACGCCCACTCAAATTGCCGAGCTGCTTGAGATCGTGGATCGTGATCTTGAGGACGCAGCCACCACGCGCCTGAGTCCGGACTGGCAGTTTGGAATCGCCTACAACGCCGCTCTCAAGCTCTGCACGATCCTCCTTTACGCCGAGGGATACCGGCCCGAACGCAACCTCGCCCACTTCCGGACCATTCAGGCGATGCCCTTGATTCTCGGCTCCGACCGCCGGAACGATGCCGATTACCTCGATACTTGCCGCGCCAAGAGGAACACCGCCGAATACGACGTCGCCGGTCGCATCTCATCCGAGGAAGCCACCGAACTTGTCGCCTTCACCAAGGAACTCCACGCCGACACCCTTACCTGGCTCCGTGGTAACCATCCGAACCTTGTCCCATGAGCCGCATGTTCTCCCTCTGAAAATACCACGCCACGAACGTGCTTCCTCCTGCCTAATTCATAATTCATCCCACCCCTGTCCGCCTCACGCGCAAAATTGGCTTCTGGACCTGGAATTCGCCCACCATGTCTTCCATGCGGACCAGACGTCCCTTGTTCTCCAGGACATCGGGTTTTGAATACGCTTTTTCTCCCAACGCGGCCGCCTCGGCAAAGCCCACCAACTCTTAGGCGATTAGTTGGCCGACATCCTCACCGAACTCAACCGCGACCTCGTAACATGACGGGTAAAAAACCTGGAGTGCTGCGACATGTCGCAGCTTTGGATCGGGGCGACATGCTTCTGAGTCCCGCCCCGCGGGGTCGCCCCTGCAGAAAAGCGGTGACCCCGCCGGGCCGGGACTCGGAAGCATCTCACCGCACTCCAGAGTGCGCTTGACAGGATTTGCAGTTACGTTACGGTTTATTGGTGGACAAACGAACTATTCTTCAAGCTCTCCGGCGTCTCGGGCAGCTTTCGAAAGGTGCGAATATACGCCTGGAGATCTCAATATACGGCGGGTCGGCGATGCTTCTTGCGTACAACAGCCGGGCGGCGACCAAGGACATCGACGCGATCCTGGCGCCGAGAGTGGAGGGAGAGCGGCTGGCGGCCCAGGTGGCGCGCGAGCTCGATTTACCAGGCGATTGGATAAGCTCTGACGTGGTGCAGTTTGTTTCACCTTCAAAAGAGGCGAAACGGCGGTTGAGAGAGATCGAAGACGAGACCGGACTTGCCGTTTTTGTCCCGACCGCCCGATACCTTCTAGCGATGAAGGCACTCGCCTGTCGGCGCCCGGTCGGCGCATATCGCGGCGATCTCGACGACCTTCAGTTCCTGATCCGAAAGATTGGAATCCGCTCGGTTGATGAAATACAACAAATCGTCGATGACTTCTATCCCGATGATGTGATTCGGGCCGAAGACCGGCCGCTGCTCGAGTCTCTATTGGAGGACACACCATGAACGAAGCGTGGAAACGACCACAGACCGCAGCCCAGGTCTGCGACGGAGTGGACGATCCGGAAACGTTCGGACGAAACATTCGCGACTGGCAGCACGAACTGAGAAGAGTCCATAACCGGCGGGAGTTTTCCCGGCGAGTCGCCGAGCCCCCGCCATTGCTCCGCGAGCGCCTGCACGACTATGGCCAGTGCGACGCCTACCTGGCTTCCTACGTAGAGTGGCTTTGCGAGAGAGCGAACGTCGATGCGCCCGCCTGGACTGACGATCGCCGGCGGATCGCGGATCGCGCGTGGTATGATTATCCGCCTCTTTGGAAGCAGGCGCTGCTCCTTGCCCCGAGCGCGTTCCGCCGTCGACACGTCTTCACGACGCCCGAAGCGGTCCTGCAACTTCGGGCCGGGCGCCCGAGGCTCCCCGAGGCTTCCCGCCGTCACACGAACGCGGAACGACAGAGACGGTATCGCGCACGAGTCCGCGAAAAGCTCGACCGTCTGAAGCGTTTGGAAGACGAACGGGCGGATTCCACGTAATCCTAACAGTTCAAGACGTGACGCCCGTGAAAGGCATCCCGGATACCCTTGGAGTGCTGCGGCATGACGCAGCTTTTCCTCAGGGCGACATGTCGCCCGAACCCAGAGCGGTGACCCCGGCGGGCCGGGACTCGGAAGCATCTCACCGCACTCCAGATTTTCAGTTGACGGCATGACGGAAATTCCGCTATTTTGTCATAATGCCTGAACGAATTGTCATTGGGCGGAGAGGAGCGATGACGCTGCCGGCGAAGCTGCGCAAGCGATACGGTCTGGAGCAGAACGACGAGCTGATTGTGGAGGAGACCGCGGAGGGGTTTCTGTTGCGGCCGGCGGTGACCGTGCCCATTGAGATGTACACCGAGGAGAGGATCCGGGAGTTCGGAGAGGATGACGAGGCGTTGGGGCGGGTCCTGAAGAAACGTCGGCGTCGGAAGCAGAAATAGCCGCGCTGAATGAAACTGTTTCTCGACGCTAACGTCGTTTTCTCGGCTGCCAACTCGGAGAGTCAGCTGCACCGTTTCATTCTTCTTCTTGGCCGGGATCAGATGCTGGTGACGTCGGGTTACGCGCAGCAGGAGGCGTACCGGAACATCCGGGCCAAGCGGCCGCTGTGGGAGGAGGGTTACCGGAAGGTGATGGCGGGTGTTGCAGTGGTGGAGGGCATCGACCGGCCGGTCCCGGTTTCCCTGGCGCGGAAGGATCGTCCGATTCTCGCCACTGCGATTCGGGAACGGTGTGAATATCTCGTGACCGGAGACAAACGGGATTTCGGTCACTTGTTTGGAGCGACGATCGAAGGGGTGACCGTGATGAGTCCTCTCATGCTGGCCGGGAAGCTGGTGGAACAGGGAGAGCTTTGAGACGGGAGCCGGGTTGCAGCGAGAGTGAGGGTGAGAGTGAGGGTGAGAGTGAAGAGTGAGAGTGGGAGAGTGGGAGGTGTCTGTAAGAACGCCCGTCGTCTTTGGCCGTGATCTACGGGAGTCCCCCAGTCCAAACAAATCCGAGGGCGCCGGGGTCGGGGTTGTAGACCGTTTCCCGCGGCGTCAGAACGGGTTGCTTCGCGAGCCGGATCAGCTCCGCTTCTTCCGGGCGAGCGCCGGAGAGAGAGCAAAGATCTGGAGTGCTGCGGCATGACGCAGCTTTCCCTCCGGGCGACATGTCGCCCAAAACAAAGCGGTGACCCCGGCGGGCCGGGACTCGGAAGCATCTCACCGCACTCCAAAGAGCTGCCCCTGTTTTCCGCGCTGCCGCGGAGGAGCCCGCTCCCCTGAGGCCCGGGGGCGATTAGATATTGGTCCATCGCCCAGTGGTGGTTCTTGCTCAGTGCGATCACGCCCCGCGCCCGCATGGCGATCACCTCTCGTGCAGAATCTCTTGTGGATTTGTATCTGCGGATGACAGAATGATCTCGTAGCGCATTGTTCTGTATGCGGGCGACCGCCGACGGTACATGCTGAGGCAGACGGGGAGCTGCTCGTCCAGGTAGTCGTAGATGGCGATATCGTCCTTGCCTGGGGATTCTCGGTGCAACCGCCCTGCGTACTGGATAACGCGCCCTTTGAAGGAGATCGGCATTGCCAGAACTAGTGTGTCGAGAATCGGGAGGTCGAATCCTTCTCCCAATAGCGAACTTGTTGCGAAGATGCAGGCCGGATCTCTCTTGTCAACGGCGGCAGCGAATGCATTCAGCCGGGCGTCGCGCTCCTTTTGTGAGAGCGAGCCGTCGAGTGTCATCAGGCAGCTGGGTGCCTTCGAAAACTCAAAATCCACGAGTGCTCGAAGGGTCTCAATGTGTTCTCTGCGGTCGGATAGCACGATTGGAATGCGGTGGGAGTGGATTGCATCCACAATGTCCGAGGCGATAAGCTGATTGCGTTGCGGATCGGAGATCATTCGCTGCCATGTCAGATGGAGCGGAAGGGCGCGACCGTCTTCGGAGCACGCGGAGAAGCTTGTCGTCTGCAGGAAAACTCGACGGGTCATCGGAAGATCATCTTCGCTGCCGAGTACGTGTCGAATGGGGCCACATTGGTGGATGAGGAGGCGTTCAAGTCTATCTTTTCGCTCGGGTGTGGCTGTGAGCCCCGTAATGAATCGGCTACCGCACTGCTTGAGCACAGCCTCCAGCGTGACGGCCGGGACGTGGTGGCATTCGTCGATGATAACATAGCCGTAGTCCCGGAAGAACGCCTTTGGATTCTCGAGGTTCGCAATCGTCTGCATCATTGCGACATCGATACGCCCGGTAGGCTTCTTGCGTGTCCCTCGGAGTTGTCCGATCTCCTTCCTGGAATTCCCGAGAAATTGCGCAAGTCGGTCCACCCATTGTTCGAGAAGCGTTTGGCGGTTGACGAGAATGAGGGTGGGAACCTTTCGCTTCGCCATAGCGGCGCAGGCGATAACCGTCTTTCCCGAGCCGGGTGGGGCCACCAACACCCCGTGATCATGTTGCAGGAGATCTTGAAGGGCGGCCTTCTGGCGACTGTGCAGGTCTCCGGAAAACGAAATGCGGATGCGCTTTGGTCGCAGGCGACGATCCTCGATCTCCAGCCGGGAACCGCACTCGGCAAAGAGCTCGATCACTTCCTCAAGGCATCCGCGCGGCAACACGATCCGGTCCGGATGGATCTCTCCGGAAAAGAGGTAACGCGGGATGTTGTAAGTTGGAAAACGCTGACGCTGCTTTTCGAAGAACACCGGATTCGGAAACGTGGCGAGGCTCCTCAACCGCGCGATCGTCGCGTCGGGAAGATCTTTCTTCGGGACTACCAGGCTCTCGTTTAGCCATGCTTTCCAATCGGGAACAGGTGGCAGCTCGAGCGCGTCGTTTGAGGAGGCATCCACAATGGCCTCCTCGAAATCCAATGCTGTTGTGTCTGAAGGGGCACTTGTCCCGATCTCCTCTTCGAGGATGGCTGCGACATCTTCGAGTGTGAGACGCCTAATCTTCGCGAGAATCTCCCATTGGTCCGGATACGGCGCGAATTCCTCATCAACGAACTCTGTGAATCCGTGGGCGCGACGTTCCTTTTGCAGGGGCAGGGCGATCAGGTTCCCGAACCCTCCCTTTGGAACCATGTCCTGGTTCGGGAAGAAGCGATCGTATGTATCGAGACGGATGTTGGGATGACGCGCTGCCGCCCGAGCGAGCAAGAGACTTCCGAGTCGACGGGCAAGGAGCGCCTTCACGGCTTCCGCAAAGAGAATCCAAGTATGTGCGCCATTCCCGGAGCGTGAAATCTCGACGAGACAGTCGATTCCAAGGCGTGTGGCTTCATTCCGATACGCGCCCGCATCCTCCCGCCACCCTCCACCATCGAAATCGGCGGCGAGAAAAATGCACGTGTCGTCGGGCCGGATCGCATACGTGCCGGCTACGGTGCTCCCACGCAGGTGGGATTCAACCACGGCGGACGATAGCGGAGTGAACTTGCGGACGCCGTAGCGTTTGAGAATCTCGCTCGGTTTGAGGCGCCGTCCGCTTTCCCAAACCGGTTCGTGCACGGGCGAATACCCCTTGCGCAGACCATCCGCACTTTCCCAGTAGCGCGGAAATATGTCCCGCCGGGCGACAAACAGGGATTCGAACAGCGCCACCTTTTCCTCCGGTGTGTTGGGGTAGGATCGCGCATCGAGGGCAAGTCCCTGATGTGTCGATCGCTGG
>SLNJ01000143.1 GCA_007133065.1 Opitutales bacterium | reverse complement strand
GACTTCGGCAACACCACGAAGCCCCGCTTCGGCGTCAAGGTCCGCGCGCTCGACGATCTTCTCGTGCGCGCCTCCATCGACCGCGGTTTCCGCGCCCCCTCGCTGGCCCAGCTCTACCTGGGGGAATCGGTTTCGTTCCCGCAAGTGAACGACCCGAAGCGTCCCTCGGACGAAGGCAACCAGCATCGGACGGTTGCCGGGGGGAATCCCGATCTACAGCCGGAAACCTCGGAAGCGCTCTATCTCGGAGTCGTTCTTGAGCCGTCGGCGATCGAGGGCCTGAGCATCGCGGTCGACCTCTCCCGGATCAAACACGACAACATTATCGATGACCTCGGGGTCGGCTTCATTCTCCAGAACGAGGACGATCTGCCCGGACTCGTCGTGCGGGCGCCGTTCGAAAACAATCCGACGGACCAGGCTGCAGGGAATACAGCCGGACCGATCATTAACATCAACAACACCTACGGTAATTTCGGCAGCGTGAAGACCGAACATGTCGACCTGGAAGTGAACTATGACACGACGATCGCCGATCTCGGTCACTTCAACTTCTTCACCCAAGTCACCTACATGGCGGACTTCAAACAGCAGTTCCGTCCGGGTGAGGACTGGGTGCAGCGGGCCGGCAGCAACCGGTTCCCGCAGTACCGCGGAACGGGGGGTGTGACATGGACCGAGGGGGATTGGTCCTCCACGCTGATCATGAACTACATCCACTCGTTCAACGATCCGTCCCGTGACGGGCGTGTGGGTTCCTTCTGGGAGCTCAACCCGCAGGTCACCTACCGCGGTCTCTGGGATACCGCCATGACCTTGGGTGTGCAGAACCTGCTCGGGCGGGATCCGCCGTGGACCTCCGACACTTGGGAAGGGTACGAGTTTGCGACCCACAGCCCGGTCGGCCGCCGTTTCTACGTGCGCGTCGCCAAGGACTTCTAGGTCCCGCAGCACGCACTTCCAACGATTCACAGAGGGGCGCCCCGCAAGGCGCCCCTCTTTTTTGGCCCGTTCTGGGAATCTTGTGGTGCTCGTTTCTTGTGGTGCCTGGAGGGACCGCGTCCTCGCGGTCCGTTTCAATTCGGAGGTGGAAATTGACCACACCGTTGAGCTGCCGGTCCGTGCGAAAGCCTGAATTTCCGAGGCGGACGGATCGATTTGGCGCCGCCTGGTGGATCCGCTCCCGGTCCGAAATCAGAAACACGTTGACCAATGCCGGATCGAATCAAGGATCGATGCCATCGGTGTTATGCGTGGTGCATGCAGCCGTTCTGACGCCATGGATTGCATCGATTCCATGGACCGGGCACCGACCCCGGTCTTGTTCCCCGAATCGACGCCGAAAATACTGTTGATGCCGCCGATCGGCCGATCCAAAATGAACCGAACGCTCACTCTTTCTGACGCGACATTCAGTCGGTTGCTATCGCGTATTCATCCATTCTCCGTATCGAACCATGAAATCGACGATATGTACCGTATGGCTTCTGTTATTCTGCGGCCTTCTGTGGATGAGGGCCGACCAGATCCCGGTCGAGGACTTCTTCCGCGACCCGGAGTTCCGAAACTTCCAGGTCTCTCCCGATGGAACGCACCTGGCGTTTCTGGGACCGTGGGAGCGCCGGACGAATATTTTTGTCTACGAGATCGCTACCGGTGACGCGCGGCGTGTGACCGCGTTTCGGGACAGCCAGATCCGCGATTTCTTCTGGGCCAATGACGAACGGCTCTTATTCTATGTGGAGGAGAGCGGGTTTGAAGCCTCCATCGGTATCTTCGCCGTCGATCGGGACGGACGACGTTCGCGCGTCCTCGTTCCCCCGGCCGAAGCCGTCGTAAACGTGTCGGTGATTCGTCAGACCGTCGTCATCGACCGGCTCAAGGATGATCCCGAACACGTTCTGGTGGTGAACAACGAACGCCGGCTCGACTATCCGGATGTGTTTATGCTGAACATCTACCGCGAACCGAGGCGCCGAATGGCCGGAGCCCGCCGGGGCGCCTCCACCGCGATTGCCGCACAGGAGGTGGAGCGCAACCCCGGTACCGTGCGAGGGTGGTTCACCGACCAACAGGGGCGGTTGCGACTCGGAATCCGGTCGAACCGGGAGAACCGGACGCGAACCGTGATCTACCGTGGCGACGAGAATTCGGAATGGGAGGATTTAGTGACATTCGATGAAGGAGCGCCCGGTTGGGAGCCGATTGGCTTTTCATACGATGAAGAGATCCTGTTCGTGAGCTCCAACCTGGACCGCAACACCAGCGGGATCTATACCTATGATCTCGCCGCGCGGGAGTTGGGCGATTTGGTCTACGCCCATGACGAAGTCGATGTAACAGGGCTGACTTTCTCCGACTACCGCCGGGCACCGATCAGCATTCGGTACGAGACCGACCGCCCCCAGGTCCGGTGGCTCGACGAGGAGAAGAAGATGATTCAGCAGGCGCTCGACTCGGTGTTTCCGGATACGCTGAACCGGATCACCTCGATGAGCGAAGACGAGCGCGTGTTGGTGGTCAGGTCCTTCAGCGATCGGCACTCACCCTTCTACCATCTGCTGCGCATCCAGGAGGGAGGCCTGAATATGATTCCACTCGGGCACTCCAGGAAGTGGCTGGATCCCGATCGAATGGCGCCGGTACGCCCGATTCAGTACGAGGCGCGCGACGGGTTGAGCATTCACGGCTATCTTACGATGCCGCGCGGGTGGAAGGAGGGAGACGAACCGGTCCCGCTGGTGGTCCACCCCCACGGCGGCCCGTGGGTGCGCGACTCGTGGGGTTTCAACCCCGAGGTGCAGTTTCTGGCGAACCGCGGCTACGCGGTCCTGCAGATGAACTTCCGCGGCTCAACCGGGTACGGCCGGTCGCTTCTACGCGCCGGGGACAAGGCGTGGGGCGGCGAGATGCAGACCGATCTGAAGGACGGTGTGAAATGGGCGATCGCTGAGGGATACGCCGATCCCGATCGCATCGGGATCTTCGGAGCGAGTTACGGAGGGTATGCGACCATGATGCAGCTGGTACTGTACCCGGAGACCTACCGCTGGGGTATCAACTATGTGGGTCCCGTGGACCTGCGCGAGTTGATTCTCCACCGGCGGAGACATGAAGAGGTGTTCGCGCACTACTCGCGCACCATCGGCGATCCGGACGAGGATCGCGAACTCCTTGCCGAGCACGCTCCGATTACCCATATCGAACGCCTGCAGGCGCCGGTGTTTGTGGTGCACGGACGCAACGACGCCCGCGTTCCGATGAATCAGGCGACAATGCTGCGGCAGGCGCTTGAGCGACACGACAAGGAATACGAGTGGCTCGTAAAACCCGACGAGGGACACGGCTTTCGCAACGAGGAGAACGTCATTGAACTCTACACCCGCATCGATGCATTCATTGAAAAACATTTTAGATGATATCCCGGCCCCGTTGGCTGCTGTCGCGTTGCTCCTGGGCGCGTCCGTCGCCGTGGTCTCCGCCGATTCCGGCGGGGCGTTCACGCACCTCGAGGAAGCGATGAGCGAGGAAGCCTTCGCGGCCGCCGGGTTGCACCGACTGGAACCGGAGGAGCTTGCGTACCTGAATCAGTGGCTGCGGCGCCGCGCGCCTGCGATCGCACGCCCCGCGCCGGCGGAGGTCGCGGAAAGCGAGCCGGACGCGGTCGAAGCTGAAGCGGCGTTCGGACTCGAACAGGTTGAGCGCGATCAATGGCGGGGAAGCGAGGCCGGTCCCGAGGAGATTCGGAGTCGAATCGAAGGTTCGTTTGAAGGCTGGTCGGGGAACACGGTCTTCCGGCTCGAAAACGGACAGGTTTGGCGCCAGTCCGGCCCGGGCACCTTTCACCATCGAGCTGAAAATCCCGCCGTCGTCATTCGCCGCGCCATGCTCGGCTCGTACCTCCTTCGCGTTGAGGGAAAGAACACCACCGTGCGCGTGCGGCGGGTGGAGTAGGGCATAGGGCTTCCCCGAGCCCGGCGGAGCGGCTGCGCCGCCCGCGAGCCGGGGGATCGGAGAAACACTGAAAATCTGAGACGCTGACGGAGCGCAGCGGGCACCCTCTGGGTGTTGCGTGCCGCAAAAGCCGAAAAGGCCTGGCGGCCTGTAACCCATTTGTGACCGTCGCCCGGGAGATCCCGCTGAGGGCCGACTTCGCTCAGCGGCGGAAGACAGTCGGATCCCGATTCGCTTCGCTCACCGGGACTTCGCGTCGCTCAGCGGAGGGCGGAAGACGGTCGGACAGTCAGACGGTCGGACAGTCGGACAGGAAGCGTGGCGGGCGGATGCAGCTTCCGGAGGCAGGGTGCCCTCACCCTGCGTTCATTCTACCGGTGTTGCCGAGAATCCCCGGCGCGGGAGAGCACGAACTGCGGAACGACAGAGCTATAGAACGAACACTCTGTCGACATCGGACAGTCGGATCCCGATTCGCTTCGCTCACCGGGACTTCGCGTCGCTCAGCGGAGGAAGACAGTCGGACGGTCGGACTGCTAAACGGGGGATCCGGAGGTTGCAATCAGGGGTACAACATCCGCATCGGCCCGGGTCAGGACGGCGTCTGACCCTCCAGGCGGTTGGCATCGATGCAATCGCAAATCTGGAGGGACAGCGTCCTCGCCTGTCCGGGTTGCAATCAGGTGCACAACATCCGCATCGGTCCGGGTCAGGACGGCGTCTGACCCTCCAGGCGGTTGGCATCGATGCAATCGCAAATCTGGAGGGACAGCGTCCTCGCCTGTCCGGGTTGCAATCAGGGGTACAACACCCGGACCGACCTGGGCGTTGTGCACCTGCTTCCGTCTCCCAGGCGCCATAGGCTCGACGAGCCGGAGGCCGTCTCCTCTTTCAGCCTTTCAGCTTTTCAGAATTCAGGATTTGCGGCATTTCGCGGTATCCTCACGCAGAAAGTAGCGCAGGTTCCAGTAGTTGATCGCGGCGTGTAAGAGGATCGGCCAGAGGAGGTGTCCACTCCACAGGTACAACCATCCGAGCACCAGACCCATTGCGAACGCGAACACCGGCCAGAAGAGCCAGTCGCGGTTCAGCGGGACGTGCGCAAGGCCGAACAAGACGGATGAGAAGATCAGCCCGGTTTCGTTCAGAAGCCATCCGCGGAAGAGCAGCTCCTCGCCGATTCCGCTGAAGAGAGCCAGAAACGCAATGTCTCGGTGCGTCAGGCCGCCGAGGTAGCGGCGGATCTCGTACGCGCTCCGCGCGACCGAGTCCCAGCGGGCGGCGAGGAAGCGCGAGGACCAGTGTGTCGCCGCAGTCGCCAGCACGATGAAGCCGATCGGCCCGGCCCACTGCTGTGGCGGCGCAAACAGCACGGCCACCGTCTCTGCGGCGCCCAGCCGCCAGAGCATCAGCAGCAGGCCGATTACCGCCATCGCGGCATAGAATGAACAGGCAATGGCAATGCGTGTCATGGATTGAAGATCGTCTGGTGAAGCTCCGATTCAGGTTCTGTGCAATCCCGGGATTGACCGTGCTGCAAACGCGAAATCGGGCACAAGGTCAATCCGCATTAGCAGGAAAAGGAGCGGGCGCCCGCTCCGCCATCGATGTTCGTTCTGTTTCGAGACGACGCGTAACACCCGGGCCGTTTCGGATCAGACGTCAACGGCGTTCGGTTCAGGAAATCCTCGCAATCGCAATCGAAATCGCTATCGGAATCGATTCCGATGCCAGATGGGCCTGACCGAGCGCCATTGGGACAGCGTCCTCGCCTGTCTGTCAGCCAAACCACGCCACACCGGCCTCACCCGGAATGCGGGACTCCCCCCAACGGCTCGCGGGGCGAACGCGAGCGTGAGGAGTGCGGCGCGCTGTTGGAGTGCCGCGTTTACGCGGTTGGGTCGGGCGTCGTACGGTCCCGCCGGGGCTCCAACGGCT
>SLNJ01000026.1 GCA_007133065.1 Opitutales bacterium | reverse complement strand
CCGACTGGGTGTATATCTGGGAGAGCCCGTTCGCGGCCGACCAGTGGACCGGCAGCGCCGAACTCGGCACGTGGGTCTGGGGCACCGAGAGCGGATGGGCCTACATCCTGAACTCGCGGTAATACCGGCGCACATCAGCAGTCTTCTGAAATTGCAGAGGGCGGCCTTCGGGCCGCCCTCTTTATTTATTGCGGCTTCGAGTGGCGCGATCCTATCGTGTCGGGGTTATGTCACAACCCCCGATTGACCGCACGTTTGTCGAACCGCGCGACCGTCCCGCCGACGGGAATATCCGCACGCACTACCACCTCGAGTCGGCGCGTTGGATCTGGCCCGTCAGGCATGATCGGATCTCGCCCGAAATGGCGGAATTCGCACTGGCCTTTGAACTGGAACGAGAGGTGAAAACCCGGATCCACGTCAGCGCGGACCAGCGCTACGAACTGTTCCTGGACGGCGCATTCGTGTCGTGCGGACCGGACCGCTGCGATCCCTGCCACTGGTCCTTCGCATCCTACGACATCCGACTGGCGCCGGGAAGGCACCGGTTGACGGCGCACGTGATGTGGTGGGGCGATCGGGCGCCGGCGGCGCAGATGTCGGTGGCGCCCGGGTTCATCCTATCGGTGGAGGGCCTGGAGGAGCTGCTGAATACCGGTACCGCGCCGTGGCGCGGGCGGTTGCGCCGGGGAATCGGATTTCGCCCGCCTCTGAAGCATGCGTACCACGCGATCGGTCACGGGTTTGAGATCGATTGCGGCGCATTCTTCGCGGAGGACGCGTGGGTGGACCCGGTCCAGGTCCACCCGGGCAGCACGAGTGAGACCGGGATCATCGCTCCCGGGCCGGTACTGCACCCGAGTCCGCTGCCGGACCAGATGCGGCAATGGGTGGAGCCGGTGCGGGCGCTCGCACTCGGGACCGGAGAGGCGGGAGAGGTGTGGCGGTCGACGCCGGACGAGCGGTTGGCGCCGTGGCAACGTCTGATTGCGGGAGAACCGGTGGAGATTGCCGCGCACGAGCGCGTCGCCTGTCTCTTCGAGCTGGACGACTATATCTGCGGGTATTCCGTCGCGGTTGTTTCCAGGGGGAGAGGCGGACACGTGGTGGTCGAATGGTCGGAGGCGCTGGACGAGTTTCCCGATCCGGGGGAGCGGAGCAAGGGCGACCGCGGCGCCTGGGAGGGCAAGTACTTCAACGGATTCGGGGACGGGTTTGCGCCGGACGGCCCGGAGCGAGAAGTCCGTGGATTGTGGTGGCGTTCGGGACGGTTCCTGCGCGTCTCAATCGAGACCCGGGACGAGCCGATGACGCTCCATCGGATCGGCGTATGGGAGACGCGTTATCCATACGAGATCACCGGGCGTTTCGCGGCGGAGGAAAGCGGTCTCGACCGGCTCGTGCCGATGATGGAGCGGGGATTGCAGGCGTGCGCCCACGAGACATACGTCGACTGTCCCTTCTACGAGCAGTTGATGTACGTCGGGGACACGCGGCTTCAAGTTCTCTGCTGGTATGTGCTCTCCGGCGACGATCGCCTCGTGCGGCGCTCGATCGAGTTGTTTGACTGGTCGCGTTTGCGGACCGAATTCGTCGCCGAGCGCTATCCGAGCGATCCTTTTCAGCTGAGTCTGACGTTTTCAATGATTTGGGTATTGATGGTGCGGGACTACGCCTGGTGGCGCGACGACCCGCAGTTTGTGCGCGCCCGCCTGCCCGGAATCCGTGCGCTGCTCGACCGGCTCCTCGAGCTGCGCAACGCGGACGGACTCCTGGAGCGGCTGCCCGGGTGGAGTTTTGTCGATTGGTGGGACGGGTGGCCGCACGGAACCCCGCCCGGGGCCCGCGAGGGTTCGTGCTCGATCCTCGATCTCCTTCTGATCCACGCACTCCGGGCCGCGGCCGAACTCGAGGAGGCCTTCGGCGAACCGGAACCGGCGGCGCGGTGGGCGCGGATCGCCGAGGCGTATATCCCGTGCATCCGCACTCATTACTGGGACGAGGAGCGCGGATTGATGAAGGACGATCGCGCCGGGAGCGGGTACAGCGAACACGCCCAGTGTCTGGCGATTCTGGGAGGGCTCCTGAATGAACGCGAGGTGGAGCGATGCGTCGCCGCGATGCATGCCGCCGAGGATGTTGCCCGCACCACGGTTTACTTCCGGCACTACCTGTTCGAGGTATGGAATCGACTCGGCCGGGGCGACCGGATCGTCGAGGCGATGCAGCTGTGGGAATCATTTCTCGAACGCGGACTGAAAACGCCTCCGGAGAAGGCGGATCCGACGCGTTCAGACTGCCACGCGTGGTCGAGTCACCCGCTCTTCCACTTCCGGGCGACACTCGCCGGTATCCGGCCGGACGCTCCCGGGTTCCGTTCGGTGCGCATCGCACCTTCGCCCGGACCGCTCAAGCACATCGCCACGAATCTACCCCACCCGAAGGGGGAGATCTTTGTGGCATTGGCGTTCGATGGCGATCGCGTCCACGGAACGGTGACGCTCCCTAACGGTGTTGGCGGGACCTTTGTATGGCGGGGTGAGACGCGCACCTTGGCGGCCGGAGAAACGTCAGCAATTGATATCTGAGTTGGAGGTCTCCAATGGGGTGTGTGTGACCGATTGCCTGGGCGCGCGATACCGGTGGAGTTCGGTGCGGGATGAGGTGCATACCTAGGCGCCCGCCTGGAGGGTCAGACGCTGTCCTGACCCTGAACCGGGTCGGGGGTTGTACACCCGGTTGGTAGACGGACAGGCGGGGACGCTGTCCCTCCAGAGCCTGCATATGGAGGCGCCCCCTGAAGGGTCAGACGCTGGCGGCTCCGCCGCTCATGGGACAGGGAACTGGAAACAGGGACAGGTGGGTTGGTGAGACGACGGACGGCTCGGCGATCCGTCCCTACCATGGGTCGGAGACCAGACGATATGGGCAGGACGGTCTGCCCGGCCGTCCGCGAACGGATTGTCGATACCCATGATCCACCAACCAGATGATCGAGGGTATTGAATACGAGAAATCTCCGGGTCTTGGGGTCTTTGCGTGAGATTCATCCTTGCGACCAAGAGATCGTGATGAAATCAACGTTGATTTTGTCTCACGCAAAGACCCGGAGACCCGGATATTCTTCGTGTCACTTCGGGTATTTCGTGGGCCGTTGTGCGGATCTCTGATTCGTGGACTGTTCGTGTGGATTGAGGAAGATTGCCCACGAACCATCACGAAAATCCACGAAAGAGGCTCCGCTACAGCGCAACGTCCCGCCGGTATGCCTTCGCGAGGAGGGAGATTGGGTGCATGACCGGGGTGGGCGTGCCGGTCTTTTGCAGGCCGGTCTGGAGCTGGAGGTGGCAGCCGGGATTGGCTGTGAGGACGAGATCGGCTCCGGTGTCTCGGATGTGGCCGACCTTGCGTTCCTGCAGTTTGCCGGCCTGTTCCGGTTGTGTGATGTTGTAGATCCCGGCCGATCCGCAACACCAGGTTGCCTCGGTGAGAGGAACGAGTTCGAGGTTCGGAATACGCCGGAGCAGATTTTCCGGCTGAAGCTGCACCTTTTGCCCGTGGTGGAGATGACACGATGGATGGTAGGTGGCGCGGAGGAACGCCGGGAGCGGGGGAGGATCGGCGATCCCGGTTGCATCGAGCCACTCGTGGATGTCCTTGAGTTTCCCGTCCCATGCCGCAGCTCGAGCGGCGTATTCCGGGTCGTCCTTCAAGAGCGGTGACAGATGGCGGAGATGGCTCCCGCAGCCGCCTGCGTTCGAGATGATTGCATCGAGCCGGTCGAGGTCAAAGGCGTCGATCATGCGCCGGGCGAGTGCAGCTGCGCGATCCGGTACGCCGTTGTGCATATGCAGCGATCCGCAGCATCCCTGGTTTCTCGGGGTGTGGACGGCACAACCGTTTGCGAGGAGCACATCGACCGTGTCGCGGTTGATGTCGCTGAAGGCGAGATCCTGAACGCAGCCGGTGAGAAAGCCGACCAGGTAGTTGGGATCGTCATTCGCCGGCTTCTCGATTTCGCCGATCTGTTGGTCGGAGAAACGCCGGGAAATACGCGGGGTCATCGGCTCGAGCTCCGCGAGGCGAGGGTAGAGGATGTGAAGGATGCGGGTTTTTCGGACCAGACGATCGAGGTGAAGCATCTGCCACAGGCGCAGGAGCGTGCCGGTTAGCCGCAACAGGCGCGGGCGCATGAAGAGCGTTTCAACGGCCAGCCACCGCCAGAATCGCCGCTCCGGGCGGTCGAGAACACCGTCGTGCTCGATCTGGGCTCGCGCCATCTCGAAGAGCCTCGGGTAATCGACGCCGGCCGGACAGGCGCTGACGCACGCGAGGCAGCCGAGGCAATAGTACATCTCCTTTCCAAAAGCCTCATCGACGGACATTTCTCCGTCGGCGATCGCCCGCATCCAGGCGATCCGTCCCCGCGGGCTGTTGCGTTCGAGCAGGGTTTCGTCGTAGGTCGGGCAGGTGGGCAGGCACATGCCGCAGTGGATGCACTGTTGTACGATCGAGTAGTCCAGATCCTTCAAGTAGTGCGGCGCCACGGATGGCGCAGAGCCTTGCGTTTTAATCGCCACAGATGTAGGTCCTGGAATTTTTTTTGCCACGGATTTCACGGATTACCACGGATCGGGTGAGGAGACGAGCAAGAATGCTGACAGCCGTGAAACACTGGAATTTTCGCCACGGATTGCTCGGATGGCCACGGATTGGAGGAGGAGTGGCAGGGCGATCTGCCGAACCACTGATGAACACTTGCATTATCGTTCGACGGCAGTTGTGAAAGAAGGCACCGACGAGAGCGATCCTGAGACCGCTGACTGCTCTGCATCAATGTTCATCAGTGCAAATCAGACGAGAGCGTTGACCTTCCTGAGATGCAGACATCCGTGCCGGTCGTGAAATCCGTGGCAAAGAATCATAAATCCGTGGACCCCTTGTCGGCGCAAATGCTCAGTTGGTTGCCGGACGCTGCACTGTGGATTTGCCATTGATCCATAGGCACCGGTGGCGGTGGGGCCGGTGGTTGTCTGGTAGGTGTCAGCGGACGACGCGTTTCCACCGGAGGTCTGAATATTTGAAGTTGATGATGATCGCGAGTCTCAACCCGGTGATTGCGAGGTATCCAATCATCGTCGACATGTGTGTGTCGGTGAAACCAGTGACAACTTTCGGATCGACGATCACACGTTCGTCTACGATCAGGTCGGGGACCATCGAGTCGACACGGATACGTTCATAGAATACATCGAATTCGCGTTGCTGATCGAGCCGGTGATCTCGCTTTCGCAATTCGATGGCTAGTGCGTTCTCGTAAGCTTTTTCCTTGAGCCCAGGTTTCAACGCATTCAGCACCTTCATTGCAGCCCCGATTATCGACTCAGATTCCTCGCGGAAGAGCATCCCAGTATCATCGCGCATCCGGTGAGCCAAGGTCGAAAGAGCAAAAAATACAAGCCTAAATTATAATTTTACATAATATGTTATATATTAAAATAAGCGACAGCCGATTTTCCACCACGGACCACACGAGCACCACGGGTCGTGTCTGCGGGCGCGGGCGGTCAGCTGGGTGGTTCCTGGGCAATCGAACCCCATGATCTGGAATTATGAGGCGGAATCCGCGCGTTCACATCCATCCGTGCCCATCCGAGCAATCCGTGGCAAAAAAACAGTGGCCGATTTTCCACCACGGATCACACGAGCACCACGGATCGTGTCTGCGGGCGCGGGCGGTCAGCCGGGTGGTCCCTGGGGAATCGGACCCCATGATCTGGAATTATGAGGCGGAATCCGCGCGCTCACATCCATCCGTGCCTATCCGAGCAATCCGTGGCAAAAAAACAGCGGCCGATTTTCCACCACGGACCACACAAGCACCACGGATCGTGTCT
>SLNJ01000078.1 GCA_007133065.1 Opitutales bacterium | reverse complement strand
GCGGCCCGAACCTGGATCGGCTCTACATCACGACTGCCGGGGGTCCGGCCGCGGGCGAGGATTCGAGTCAGCCGCGAGCCGGGGGCGTGTTCGTCTGTGATCCGGGTGTCTCGGGTTGGCCGGCGGTGTCGTTCGCTGGGTGACCTGGACGCTCTTGCTGCCATGCGCTGGACCGACGTTCCCATTCATGTGATTGATTTTGAGGGTCACAAGGCATATGGAATTGTTGAATACGGCGTCGTCGTCTTGCGCGGCGGATCGATCGCCGACACGCATACCCGGCTGTGTGCTCCGCGCGGCGGGATTCCACGCGAGGATACCCGCGTTCACGGGGTTACCGCCGAATCCGCCAGTGCGTTTCCAGGGTTTGAGGAGGAGTGGGAACGTTTCACACGCTGGCGGGCGGAGGGTCCATTCTGCGCGCATCACGCGGTGTTTGAAAATGCGTTGCTGAAGCATCAATGGGCCTTTCCGCCGCATTCTCCGGACTTCGGCTGCGCGGGCGAGCCGGCTGCCGAATGGGGACCGTGGCTCGACACCCGTCGGCTCGCCGAGGTCTTTTTCCCCGGCAGGGAGCGCTACCGGCTGGGCGATGTGGTGGCGTTTCTCGGGTTGGAGGATTCGCTTGAGGGGGTGGCGCGAACGCATTGCCCCCCGCGTCGCACGCGCTATCATTGCGCCCTTTATGATGCTCTCGCCTCCGCACTGATCCTGCTGCGCCTGCTCGCGTACCCCGGTTACGAGCGGGCCACGCTGCCGTGGCTCTTCGATGTGATGAGCGGCAACGCCGGGGGGCGGCAGGGCGAGCTGCCGCTCTGATCGCGCATTTGCGGTCGTGGACGCGATTCTGCGATCGCCAACAGCCTGAAGGGGCGAAGATTTTGTCTCGAAGGATTGCATTGGGGCTCGGGGCGTCGCAAGGTTATCCCCGGATTGAGCCGGACTGATGTCGGTCGGCGAAAGTGTATTACTGCCATGTTTACCGGAATTGTTGAGGAAGCGGGCGAAGTTGTTTCGTTCGAGGAGTCGTCGGAGGGCCGGCGCCTGCGGGTGGCGGCGCGCATCGTTGCGGACGTTTCGGTCGGCGACAGCGTGTCGGTGAACGGATGTTGTCTGACCGTGGTTGCGGTGGAGGGCGGAATTCTGGCGTTCGACCTTCTGGAGGAGACGGTGCGGGTGACCGGATTCGGGGCGGTGCGCCCGCGGCAACGGGTCAACCTGGAACGGAGTCTGCGTGCCGACGCGCGCCTGGGCGGACACTTTGTGTCGGGGCATGTGGATGCGGTGGGGCGGGTTCGTGCACGGGAGGTGCGTGGGACGGATGTTTGCTTGTGGATCGATCCGCCGCGGGAGTTTCTGAAATACCTGGTTTACAAGGGATGCGTTGCCGTGGACGGGGTGAGCCTCACGGTTGCCGGATGCGATGCCGCCGGGTTCAATCTCTGGTTGATCCCGCATACGTTGGCGGTGACGAATCTCGGCGAGCGCGAGGCGGGCGACCCGCTGAACATTGAGTGCGATTTGCTCGCGAAGTACGTGGAACGACTCATGCAGGAGGGTTCGCAAGCCCCTGAGCCGCAATGAATGAACCGAGGTTGTCAAATCGAGCGGGGTTGGAGGCGGTTGTTGTCGAACTGAAACGTCTACGCCGGGCGGGCACGGATGCGGTTTACCTGGGCGACGAGACCTTCCGGCGTATCAAGGCTCTGGCTGCGGGAGCTGCTTCCGGGGCTGCGGATGGCGGGGATCCGGAGCCGGCTCCTCCGGCGCGTGCTCCGGAGCCGGAAGGCGGGTCCGGGTCCGGCGCGGGGTCGATTCCGGAGCCGCCGAACCTGGATCTCCCCGAGGGGAGCAAGGAGGAGCGCTGGAACTGGTTGCGCGAACGCGTTTTGAACTGCCCGGTATGCACGGCCCATGCGCGTGTCGAGCAGGGAAAGAAGGTGGTGTTCGGGGTAGGGAATCTCGACGCGGATATCCTATTCTGCGGGGAGGCGCCTGGAGCGGATGAGGAGGAGCAGGGCGAACCGTTCGTCGGGCGGGCGGGACAGCTGTTGACGAAAATCATCGAGGCGATGGGCCTGGCCCGGCGCGAGGTTTATATTGGCAACATCATGAACTGGAGGCCGGAGATGCCCAACCGGGCATCCGGAAATCGGCCGCCGACTTCAGAGGAGATGCGCTTTTGCCTGCCTTATCTCATCGCACAAGTCGCGATTGTGCAGCCAAAAGTGATCGTCGCGTTGGGCAACACGGCTGTGAGTGGACTCCTCGGCCACGATCCGAGCCGTCGCATGGGTGCGATCCGGGGAACGTGGCTCTCGTTTCAGGGGATTCCACTGCTGCCGACCTACCATCCCTCGTACCTGCTGCGCTACGCGAACAACCGGACGAAGCGCCAGGTTTGGGAGGATATGCTCGCGGTGATGGACAAGGTGGGGCTGCCGATCAGCGAGAAGCAGCGCGGGTTTTTCAGATAGTCGCGGAGGAAGACGCAGCGGAAGCGCACCGATTCGCGGAGGAAGACGCAGCGGAAGCGCACCGATCGATTTACGTTCCGGCGGGTCCCCGAATATTTTTGCTTACAAACCCTTGGGCGGTCTGATAGCGTGCGCGCTTCATTATGACGACGCTGCTCAAATTGTTGCTCGAGGGCGAGAGCCTGACCACCGACCAGATGGCCGAGGTTTTGGACTGGGACCGTGCCGCTGTGGAGCAGGAACTGGCTCGCCTGGAGGCCGACTGCACGCTCCTGGGCTGGCGCCCGGTGCTGCATCCGAATATTTCGGCGGAGAAGCAGGTTCGCGCCCTGATCGAGGTGAAGATCACGCCGGAGCGGGAAGGCGGGTTCGACCGGACGGGGGAGCGCATCGCTCGTTTCGACGAGGTGGAATCGTGTTATCTGATGAGCGGCGCCTACGACCTGATGGTGGTCGTGCGGGGCGGCAACCTGCATGATATCGCGAATTTTGTATCCGCGCGGCTGGCCTCGATCGAGGGCGTGTTGTCTACGGCCACGCATTTCATGCTGCGCGCTTACAAGGAGCAAGGGTTCCTGCTTTCACGCGAGCAGCGCGATCCCGACAAACCGGCGGTGAGCCCGTGATCCGGCGCGAGCCGGAACGTCATGGATAATCGACCAATGAGTGCACCCTGGTCACGATTCGTTGCCGACCACATCGTGGATCTGCCGCCATCAGGGATCCGTGAGTTCTTCGCTATCGTGGAGGAGAATCCGGACGCGATTTCGCTCGGTGTCGGAGAGCCCGATTTCACGACGCCGTGGCGCGTCCGCGAGGCGGCGATCTTCGCGCTTGAGCGCGGCAAGACCAGTTACACCAACAACCTCGGGCTGATCGGGCTGCGCCGTGCCATCAACCGGTATCTGCATTCGCGGTTTGCGCTGGAGTACAACCCGGACAACGAGATCCTCGTGTCGGTCGGGGTCTCCGAAGCGCTCGACATCGCGATGCGCGCCACTCTGAACCCGGGTGACAAAGTGCTCTATCACGAGCCGTGCTACGTAAGCTACAGTCCGAGCATACGGTTGTGTCACGCGGAGGGCGTGCCGGTTCGCACGCGCGCCGAAGACGGGTTCGCGCTCGATCCGGAAGCGCTCGAGCGCGCTTGGACGCCGGGCTGTCGTGCGCTTCTTCTGAACTTCCCGTCCAATCCTACCGGTGGTGTGGCCGGGGGCGAGGTGCTGGAGCGCATCGCCCGGTTTGCGGTGGCGAAGGATCTGTTGGTGTACAGCGATGAGATCTACGCGGAACTCACGTACGATGGGGTGCATCAATCGATCGCGCGCTTTCCGGGGATGCGAGAGCGTACGATATTCCTCCACGGCGTATCAAAGGCCTTCGCGATGACCGGATTCCGGTTGGGATATGCCTGTGCGCCGAAGCCGCTGATCGAAGCGATGATGAAGGTACATCAGTACGCGATGATGTGCGCTCCGATTCTCAGTCAGGAAGCGGCGATCGAGGCCTTGACCAATGGCGAACCCGACGTGGTCCGGATGCGGGAAGCCTACCAGCGGCGCCGCGACCTGATCGTGCGCCGGTTGAATGAGGCGGGGCTGACCTGCCACATGCCGCGTGCGACGTTTTACGCATTCCCATCGATCGCCTCGAGCGGTCTGAACGAACGCGACTTCGCGCTCCGTCTTCTGCAGGCGGAGCAGGTGGCGCTGGTTCCTGGATCGGCCTTTGGCGCCGGGGGCGAGGGGTTTGTCCGCGCGAGCTTCTCGACCAGTTACGAGCGCATTATCGAGGCGTGCGACCGGATCGAGCGTTTCGTCGACTCACTGGTGGTGCGGGCATGAGTGCGGGGGATCGAATTGTAGCCCTGGTGGGCCGGCCGAATGTCGGGAAGAGCCGGCTCTTCAACCGTCTGGCCGGCCGCCGTCTGGCGATCGTCCACGATCAGCCGGGAGTGACGCGGGATGTCAATGTGGCCGAAGTCGGCGGCCACTACACGGTGATGGATACCGGGGGAATCGGCCTCGAACCCGGTATGGGCGAGGAGGATCTGGCGGCAGCCGCCGAGGAGCAGGTTTTCTTCGCGATCGGTGCGGCACAGCTCGTTTTGTTCGTGGTGGACGGGCGGGACGGCATGACCGCGCTCGACGCCACGATCATGGAGCGGCTGCGGCTGGCCGGGAAGGCGGTGGTGCTTGCGGTCAACAAGATCGACCGGCCGGAGGATGAGTCGCGCGCCGAGGATTTCTCGGAGTTTGGGATCGCGGACACCGTGCTCGTTTCCGCGGAGCACAACCGCGGTATCAGCGCGTTGGAGACCGCCATCGTGCGTCACATTGGGCCGCCCCCGGAACCGGGTGAAGAGGGGATGGGCGAGGATATTTCCCGGCGGGTGCGTCTCTGCTTCGTTGGGCGTCCGAATGTTGGAAAATCGTCGCTCTGTAACCGGTTGTTGCGGGCGGACCGCTTGGTGGTCAACGAGCGTCCCGGAACCACTCGCGACGCCATCGCTCTCGATCTGGACTACAGCGACACGAAAGGGCGCACGTGGCGCTACTGCCTGATTGACACGGCTGGCATGCGCCGGCGAACGCGGATTGATTCGTCGGTCGAATATTTCTCCGGTCTGCGATCGGCGGCGGCCGTCGAAGAAGCCGACGTTGTATTTCATGTCATCGACGCGCTTGATGGGGTGACCAAACAGGACAAAAACATTGGAGCTGCGGTGATCGAATCCGGCCGACCGTGTGCGGTGCTGGTGAACAAGTGGGATCTTGCGCGCGAGCAATTCGAGTCCGGTGAGCTGGCCGGGTACGATACCGAGCGCGCGTTCCGCGAGGCTTTTGAGCAAGCGGCGCGCAAGGCGATGTTCTATCTGCCGCAGAGCCCGTTTCTATTCGTTTCAGCCCGGAGCGGAGCAGCGGTTGGAAGAATCCTTCGACAGGCGCGGGAGCTGGATGAGCGTGCGACCCGAATCCTCCCGACGCCGAAGTTGAACCGTGCGATCGCCGAGATGACGGAGCACCGGGAACCGCGTTACATCGGCGGCAAGCGTTTCCGGATTTACTACGCGGTCCAGGTTGGGACGCGTCCGCCACGGATCCGACTCTTCTGCAACCGTGCGTCGAAGCTCGAGGATTCGTATCGCCGGTATCTGGAGAACGGGTTGATCGAGCGATTTTCACTCGGCGGGTGCAGTATCCGCTTCGAGATGGTCGGCAAGGCCGTGCGCTACGCCGAAAGCACGAAGAAGCCTGCCCGGAAGGCGTCGAGGTCGGGTAAGAAGCCGAGCAGGCCCGCCAACCGGAATCCGGAATCCGCAAGGAAGCCGACCCGGTCCTCCGGAAAATCCGGCAAACCAACGAGGAGGAAACGATGATTGAAACGACGGACTTTCATGGATGGGAGGCGTTGCGGCTCCAGACCGAGAAGGCGGAGCTGATCATGCCGACAGAGGTGGGACCGCGGGTGCTCCACTGCGGATTGCGCGGACAGCCCAACCTTTTTGCTCTGGACCCGGCGCAGCTTGGCGGGTGGGGCGAGGACGAGTGGTGTATTCGCGGGGGCCATCGCCTCTGGGTTGCACCCGAGCACGAAACCCGAAGTTACCGTCCGGACAACGATCCCGTTGCGATCGAGGCGGATTCCGCAGCGGGGACGATGACGCTGCGGCCGAAACCAGACCGCGTGATCGGCCTGGCCAAGGAGTTGCGTCTTGATGCGATCGATGCCGCCAGCTTCCGGATCACACACACAATTCGCAACATCGGGGTGTGGCCGATTCCTTTCGGGGCGTGGGCGCTCAGCGTCATGGAGCACGGCGGGTACGCGGTTCTGCCGCTTTCCCCGAAAGGAGAGCATCCACGAGATCTGTTGCCGCGTTCGGCCCTGGTCCCGTGGACCTACACGGATTTCAGCCGGCCGTGCTGGGCTTTTCACGGGGGGCACATCGGTCTCGATTCGAAGCGGATCAGCGATCCGCAGAAACTCGGAATCACGGGCTTTCCCGGTTGGGCTGCGTACTGGCAGGAGGCGGGCACTTTCGTGAAACATGCGGGCGTGCATCCTGACGGCACCTATCCCGACATGGGGAGCGAGTTCGAGCTTTTTGGGTGCAACTGGATGGTCGAGCTGGAAACACTCAGCCCGATTTCGGTCATTGAACCGGGTGATGCGATCACCCACGTCGAACACTGGGGGATTTTCGAGGGGTTGCCGCGTCCGGACAGCGAGGAAGCCTTCCGGGATCACCTTGCACCGGCTGTAAACGAATGGTTGCACGGCCACGGACTCGGGTGATCGACATGGCGTGCGTTTGCTCGCTGTTGAAACGACGCAATCAAGGAAATCCCAACTTGAAGCCAATGTGACGACTCCCGTCCGAACGGTATTTTTCGGATCCGACCCAATTGCGCTTCCGGTGCTGGAGTGGCTCAAGGGGGCGGGGCGCTCCGTAGTCGATTTGGTCGGGGTGGTGACCCAGCCGGACCGTCCGCACGGCCGCGGCATGAAGCTCCGTCCGAATGCGGTCAAGGCATGGGCCTCCGATGCCGGGCTGGAGATCCGGCAGCCCGGCAAGCCCGGAGTGGAGGAGGTCGCGTGGTTGCGAGAGAACGACGTCGCGCTGGTGCTGGTGATGGCGTACGGACACCTGCTCAAGCGCCGGCTGATCGAGGCACCGCGATTTCCGATGCTAAACCTGCACGCCTCGCTGCTGCCCCGCTACCGGGGGGCCTCGCCGATTCCCTCCGCAATCGCGGCCGGGGAAAGCGAGACGGGCGTGAGCCTGATGCAACTGGTGCGCCGCATGGACGCCGGGCCCGTCTACGATCAGGAGCGTGTCGCCATCGCATCCGACGATGACAGCGCGTCGCTGGCGCACAAGATCGGGTTGGCGTGCGTTCCGTTGCTGCAGCGGGCGCTGCCGCCATTTCTGCGGGACGAGCTTGTGCCTGAGCCGCAGGACGATGCGCTCGCCACCTACACGCGTCTGCTCGCCAGGCGGGACGGGGCACTCGATTTTCACGCGCCGGCGACGGTGTTGAGTCGGAGGGTACGAGCGCTGCGGCCGTGGCCGGGGAGCTTCATGCGTCACGAGGGCCGGACGATTCGGATCGGCTGGTGCGGCACGCGGCCGGCTCGGGAGGAGGAACGCACGGAGTGCCCCGGGACCGTGTTTGCGGCGGAAGCGGAGGGATTGCCGGTATTGACTGGAGAAGGGGTTCTCCTGTTGCACGAGTTGCAGCGGCCCGGGGGGCGCATGTTGACGGCGAAGGAGTTTCTTCGAGGGTATCCCGTGCCGCCGAAAACAGTTCTGGAATCGGACGAGATGCGGCCGTTGATCGTGGGGGCCGGCGCAGATTAGCCGTGCCGGATGATTCCCGAATCGGATCGCGGTGATTCAGGAGGTCCGGCGCACCGCCGGTGAGGACCAGGATATCGTTCCGCTGGGGCCGCCTTTTCTGTCCCGGATCCGAGCCCGGGATAGAGACATTCTCAGTCCCCTGATCACGATTCAGCGCGCTGCCACGGTTCGCGGGCGATGGCGTTGACGTGGCCGCGGGAGAGCTTGATCCAGAGTGCGAGGATGCGTTCCCGGTCGCATCCGGTCATGTGGAGCGGACCCTCGTCCAGCGGTTCCTCTTCGTTGACGTTCTCCCACGTCACGGTCCCGTTTGGGTAGACGGTGAGCATCCACCCGCTGTCGTGAATCAGCGAGGCGTCCGGGTGGTCCGCTTCGTCCGCCTCCTCGAGGCTTTCGAGCACCACCTTCATCATGTCCGCGGAGGGGTTGATTTCCGTGATTCCGTATGGGTCTGTGGTATGGTAGGCCATGGATGGATGCTTCCCGTTTTTGATTCGGAATTCAGCTGTGATTTGATCGTTTTCCGCTGCGAATTCCAGAGGAAAATCCGGATCTGGCGATCTTTCCGTCTTGCTGAAACAGGGGAACCAGGTGCTGGGCTGGGCATTCCTGTCTCGTCCTGGAATAGGTTGACCGTCCGGGCAGGCTTATACCGCGGTTTTTTCCTTGCGCAGTCGCAACTGGCCGCAGGCCGCGTCGATATCGTCTCCTTTTTCCTTGCGGATGGTGTGTGAGACTCCGGCGTCCCGCAGGACCCGAACGAATGCTTCCTGGCGGGGAAGATCGGGGCGTCGCCATGGGAGCCCGGGAACGCGGTTATAGGGAATGCAGTTGACGTGCGCGTGGATGTCGCGGGCAATTTTGGCCAGTTCCCGAGCTTGCTCGAAGCTATCGTTGATGTCCTCGATAAGGATGTACTCAAGGGTGAGCATTCGACCGTGCTTTTGGGAGAATTCGCGGGCGGCGGGGAGGAGCGTCTCCAGCGGGTAGCGCCGGTTAATCGGCATGATGGCGTTGCGCACCTCGTTGGTCGCCCCGTGAAGGCTGATTGCGAGGCGGAATTGCACCGGTTCGTCGGCGAGGCGGAGAATCTGGGGAACCAAGCCTGAGGTGGAGACGGTGATCCGGCGGGCGCCAAAACGGAGTCCCCAGTCGGCGTTGATGATGTGGATCGCCCGCACCAGGTTGTCATAGTTTGCGAGCGGTTCGCCCATGCCCATGAAGACGATGTTGTCAAACGGCGCCTCCTGACGCTTCCTGTCGGGGTCTCCCCGTTCGTCCTCGAGTGCACAGACGTGCAGGAGCTGGGAGACGATCTCGGATGCGAGAAGGTCGCGCTTCCAGCCGTCGAGGCCGGAGGCGCAGAATTTGCAGCCGTAGGCGCAACCGACCTGGCTGGAGACGCAGACGGTCGTCCTGGCGATCTCCTGTCCGACTCCCCGCTGAGGATAGCGGATCAGCACAGTTTCGATGTATGAACGGTCCTCGAGTTCCAGCAGCAGTTTCTCGGTGATATCGCCGGCCCGCTTGATAAGCACTTGTTGGGCGGGATGGAGTTGGTACTCTGAGGCCAGGCTGCTGCGCAGCGGCTTCGGAAGGTTGATCATCTCATCCCACGAGGTGACCCGCTTCTTGTAGATCCATTCGAGCACCTGGCGCGCTCGGAATGGGGGCTCGCCCATTGCGCGCAGCCTCTCGGTGAGACGTTCCACGGTTTCACCGTAAATACTGGGGAGCTGCGGGCTAAATCGCATCCTCTCCACCTTGGGCAGGATGCGGGGTGTTGCAAGCGGGATCGGGATGCCGGAGACCGCGTTCAGGAGGTATGGGCGTGATCGGTTCCGTGAACAGCCGCTGCTTGCCTTGAGCGGCCGGTTTCGTTTGGGTGTTCGCTTGATGAAGGCGAATCTGTGTGGACGATGGCGGGGAACGGTTGTGTTGGTGCTGGTTGCCGCCAGTCTACCGTTGGCATGGAGCGATGTCGGGAGCGCGGTGCGGCTTTGGCCGGTCGTCGTGGGGCTCTCGGGTGTTTTCCTGTTGCGACGGGCGTTCACCGGGCTGGTGTTGGGTGCATTCGCGGGCGCGGTGCTGTTGGCCGGGGGCGATCCTCTGACGGGGTTTCGCGATCTGATCGGAGCTCATCTCCTTCCGGCCTTCGAGAGTCGCTGGAATATCGGAGCGATCCTGTTCACATTGATCCTTGGCGGCTTTGCTGCGCTGCTGGAGAAGGGCGGGGCACTGCACGCGTTTTTTGCACGCGTCGGCGCGACGGGATCCCCGCGACGCGTGCAGGCCGGAGCGGCTGGTCTCGGGATCGTCTGTTTCTTTGACGGCCTGGCGAGCGCGCTGCTGGCGGGCCGACTATTTCGTCCACTCGCCGATCGTGCCCGCGTCTCGCGGGTGAAATTGGCCTACATCGTCGACTCCACTGGTTCGGCGGTGGCGTGTGTCGCCTTTATCTCGACTTGGATTGCCTTTCAACTGAGCATGATACGACAGGGGTACGCGATGATGGATCGGGGTGAGACGGTGAACCCGTTTGCGCTCTATTTCTCCTCGATTCCGTTCAACTTCTACAGTTGGTTCACGCTCTTGTTGGTGGGCCTGGTGGTCTGGCGTCGCTGGGACATCGGTCCCATGCGTGCGTTTGAGCGTGCGGCACGGGAGGGTCCGGTGCCGGAGCTGGATGGTTCGGGCGGCGAAACCGCCGCGCCGCCCTGGCGGGCGTTCCTGCCGTTGACGCTGTTGATTGGCGGGATTCTGGTCGGGCTCTACCTGAGCGGTCGCGAGCCGGGGGCTGGGTTGACTTTGGGAGGGATTGCCCTGGCGTTCGGGGAGGCCGACGCTCCCTTGGTGCTGGTGGGGTGCAGTGTGGCTGCGGCGTTGCTGGCGGGCGTGCTGATGCCGCCCCGCCCGGGTGGTGGAGCAGCGGCTGTGTTCCAGGGCGGTGTTCTAAACATGGCGCCGCCGATATTCATCCTGATGGGGGCGTGGATGCTGGGGAGTGTCCTTGCGGACCTCGAGGCTGCGCAGCTCCTGAGTCAGTGGGCGGACGGTCGGGTGTCCCCGGCTATGTTTCCCGCGACGGTTTTTCTGATCGGAGCGCTGACTTCCTTCTGTACTGGAACATCATGGGGGACCATGGGTCTGCTGATGCCGCTGGTGCTTCCGGTGGGAATCGAGATGGGGGACGGGGGAGCCTCCGCCGTGTTGATGCCGGCCCTGGTCGCGGCTGTGTTCAGTGGCGCGGTCTTCGGCGACCATTGTAGTCCGGTGAGCGATACAACCATCGTCTCGTCGGCTGCTACGGGCATCGAACCCCGCGATCACGTGCGGACGCAGCTTCCGTACGCGCTGCTCGCCGGTGGTGTCGCGTTGGTTCTCGGATTCGGGCTCGCCGTGGCGGTCGAAGGACCGTGGATTTCTCTGGTGGCCGGGGCGGTTGCGCTGGGCGCGGTGGTTTCGGTCGGTTCACGCGCCGAAGCGGGAGGGTAATCGGACACCCCTTGGGGGCGATCGGGAGAAATGCTGCTTGAAAGCCGCACCGTTTGATGCCTATACAGAGAGTGCTCAACCAGAAATACCAACGCAGATGGCACACACACGATACCGTCTTGATTTCTCGTTCCGTTTGCGATGACGGATCCGGAACACTCGGCAGCCGGCAGCATTCCGCCGTCCCTGCAGACGTGCTTGCGCATCCTGGGGATCATCGCGGCGCTCTACCTGTTCATCGTCGGTGTGGGCGGAATGGGGCATGCATTCGGGTTGTTCGGGCGGGAGGTTGCCGAGCGGATACTGGCTGCGACCTCGGTGCCCCTGACCGGGCTGATGATCGGAATTCTGGCGACTTCATTGGTGCAGAGCTCCTCGACTTCCACCTCGATCATCGTCGGGATGGTCGCCGGCGGTGCGGTCTCGGTCGAAGGGGCGGTCTTCATGATCATGGGCGCCAACGTCGGGACATCGATCACAAGCGTGCTCGTCGCGATCGGCCACATCAACCGTCGGGTCGAGCTCGAGCGCGCCTTTTCGGTCTCCTCGGTTCATTGCGTTTTCAACCTGTTGGTTGCGGCGATTTTCTTTCCGCTGGAGATCGCGACCGGTTTTCTCGCGAAGAGCGCGCGGATGTGCGCGGGGATATTCGAGGGTGTCGGGGGGATGCGCCTGAGCAATCCGCTCAAGGCGGCGACCGAGCCGGCGATTGAAGCGATCGCGTGGCTGGTTCAGGGGCATCCGGCCATCATGCTCATTGTGACGGTCGCCCTCACCTACGGGATGCTGATCTGTATCGTGAAGCTGTTGCGGGGCCTGATGTTGAAGAAGCTCGAGAGCTTCTTTGATCTCTATTTGTTCAAGACTCCCGGGCGTGCGATGCTGTTCGGGCTGGTGCTGACCTTCGCAGTGCAGACCAGTTCGGTCCCGACGGCCCTGGTGGTGCCGCTGGCCGGGGCCGGAGTGCTGCGACTGATCCAGGTGTACCCGTTCTGCCTCGGATCGAATCTTGGCACGACGATGACCGCGCTGCTGGCCGCGCTCGCAACGGGTCGGGAGGTTGCGGTGATCGCGGCGTTCGCCCATCTGTTATTCAACGTTTTTGGGATTGCGCTGATCTGGAGCTTCCCACCCGTGCGCCGGATACCGTTGCGTATCGCCGAACTGATGGGCAGGATCGCCTATCGCAACCGGAGCTTCCCGGTCGTAATCCTGCTTCTTATTTTCTTTCTCATCCCGATTCTGACATTATTAATCCTGCGATAGGAGGTACCGATGTGGCGCAATCTCTGGAATTTCTTTCACAAGGATAACCTATTGACCCAGGCGTTGGAGGAGTCCCACGAGATGCTCGACATCGACCTGACGATGTTCGAGGCTTCGGTGACGTCGCTTCGGTCTCGGGACGATGGGTCGGTCGATGTGGACCTCCGAGGCATGGACAAGCGGATCAACAAATTCGAGCGGGAGGTGCGCCGCAAGGTGCTGACGCACCTGATCGTGAGCGGACCGAGCGATCTCTCGGCCGGCCTGATGCTGGTGAGCATCATCGTCGATATCGAGCGGATCGGTGACTATGCCAAGAATATCTACGATCTTGCATGCTACCACCCCAGGCGTCTTGATGGAGGAGCCTTGGAGCCTGAGATCGCGGCCGTCGAAGCGCGGACCTCCCACCTGTTCCGCGAGATGGTCACCACGATCCGCGAGAGCGACCAGGAGAAGGCGCGGCAGATCATGGCCGATTACAAGGAAAAAGGAGGGCTTTCGTATGACTGCGACTCTATCGTTGAGAAGATCGTATCGGGGAAGGCGCCCGACCTGACTGGTGCGACCGGCGCGGCGATCGCGCTGTACGTGCGCTATCTCAAACGTATCGGCGGGCACTCGCGCAACATCGTGACCAGTGTGGTGAACCCGTTCCCGCGGTTCAGATACCGCGAGAAGGAGTCCGAGTGAGCGCTCGCGCGAAGCGCAGCGCCGCCCTCAATCACAGGTGCGTGCGCAGGCCATCGACCGTGCCTTCCGAAACCAGTACGTAGATCATGCGACGGCATGTCCATGTCGCGACGGCCCGGTTGCCCACCTGTCTCAACTGCGGCGTCTTGAGGTCCTGTTGATTCGGAAAGTGAGCGCGTTCCACCGAGAACAGGTTGTAGCGAGTCTCTCCCTGCAGGCTGATCAGCGAAGCGGTATGGTCTTCCAGCTCGACTTTCTTGCAACCGAGGCTGGAGAGTGCATGGAGGCCCTCCGGTATGGCCCGGGGAACCGGCGCGCTGCTTGCTTCGAGGTAGCCGCATAATTCTTCCAGGTCGCCGGCCATGAACAGGTTCTCGAAGCCGCCTGTGTATGTGCCGGCGGCGGAGACAAAGGCGTGCACCCCGGGATCGATGCGAACACTCGCTTCGGGGCGTAGAGTGATCGCCATGACGGCAATGAACAGCAGCAAGGCGGCGGCGGCGGGCACCGCCACGCCGGAGTTCCGCCCAAACCAAACGATGGGAGCCCAGGTTGAGCGCGGAGCGCTCCGGTGGTTGTGGGCCGCATTCGGACCCGCTTCCTGGATCGCGAGAATGCGGGGCAGGAGGTCGTGCGGTGCGGGAGCCTCGCGCAGCTTGGCGGCGAAGGCGCGATCGAAGGCTTGTTCCTCCTCGACCCATGCGTGCAACGCCGGATCCGTCTCCGCCGCGGCAACGGCCTCGCGCATTGTTTCCGAAAGACCGGATGCCCTGTCGGAGCGGTATACGTGCAGTAGGTCCTTGATCTGGGATGGTTTCATATGGAACGGACTTTGCCTTGGGCAACTCGAGTATTGGAGCCTTGAACCTGCCGATTAATTCCGGGATTTTTGCCGAAGCGCGTTCTTGAGCTGATCCTTTCCGCGCGAGAGGCGTGACATGACCGTTCCTATAGGCAGATCGAGAACCTCGGCGATCTCGCGGTAGCTTAGGTCCTCTACGTAGAACAAGGTGAGCGGTTCCCGGAAGATGGCGTCGATTTCTTGAATCGCCTCGACCGCATGCCGTGCGTCGAGGTCGCGAACCTGGCTGGCGGGGATCGCGGGAGTGAGGGCATCGAGAACCTCCGGCTCCTGGGACGTCATCCGCCTGCCGCGTTTGCGTTGTCGCAAAAACTCGCGGTAGAGCGTTGTGAAGAGCCAGGACTTCACCTTGGACGCTTCCCGGAGATCGCCGCCTTTGCGCGCCCAGATCAGGAATACATCCTGGGTGAGGTCTGCCGCATCGCTCTCGTTCCCCGTGAGACTGTGGGCGAACCGGTACAACGGGATGTAATAGGCGTCCACCAGCTCGTGGAACGGGGGCGGGGCGGAATCGGAGTCGGTGGACATGGCGAGGGGTGGTCGGTCGATCGGAGCGGCTATCGAATCGCGCGTGACAGGAGACAGATACCGTTATGAACACTCCCTGTCACGCCCGGAGTGAATCGGAAATCGAACATTATCGGTCGAGGATCAACATGGCGTCGCCGTAGCTGTAGAAACGATAGTCGCGTGCGATCGCGTCGCGGTAGAGCGATTTCAACCAGTCGATCCCCTCCAGTGAGTCCGGTGTAAGAAACGCGGCGACCAGGCAGAGCAGGGTGGAGCGCGGCAGGTGGAAATTGGTGACCAGGGCTGGAACGTGAAACCGGGCGGGAGGGTAGAGGAAGATGTCCGCTTCGGCCTGCCACGGGCGATCGGAAGGATCACCGGCGGGGCGTACACGAAAGTAGTGTTCCAGTGCCCGCAGGGTGGTTGTGCCGACTGCCAGGCGGTTGGCGGCCGTTGCGGGGTCCTCGAGTATGCGTCGCGTGGCTGCCGGGATTTCGTAGCTCTCGCTGTGCATGCGATGACCTGAGAGCGTCGTACTCCGGACGGGCTGAAAGGTGCCGAGTCCGACGTGCAAAACCAGATCGGCGATCTGATGGCCGCGCGTGCAGAGGGTCCGAAGGAGGTTCGGCGTGAAATGCAACCCCGCGGTGGGAGCGGCGGCGGCCCGGCGTTGCGCGGGGTCGGCGTAGACGGTGTCGTAGCGCGCTTCATCGACCTCCCGGCGCGGATCGGTGGGCTGTCGTCGGATGTACGGGGGCAGCGGCATTTCACCGATCTCGTTCGCAAGCGCGGGGAGATCCGGGTGCCGCTCCAGCTCGAAATGGACGCGACACTCCCCTCCGGGGCCCCGTTCGCGCACGGTTGCGGCGTAGCCGGGACCGTTGAATCCGGAGCCTTCGGGAAGGCGTCTGCCCGGGCGCAGCAGGCACCACCAGGATTGGGCCTCGACGGCGGGGCGCAGCAGCAGGCATTGGACGCGTCCCCCGCCCGGACGCCGGCCGTGGAGGCGGGCTTTCAGAACCGACACGGTGTTGCGCAGCAGCCTGGTGGCGGGGGGCAGGAGATCGGGCAGTTCATAGAAGTCATGATGCGCCACCGTTCCGGAGCGGCGGTGGACGACCATGAGGCGGGAATGGTCCCGCCGGTCCGCCGGAGTCTGGGCGATGTGTCGATCCGGAAGATGGTAGTCGAACAGACTGAGCTCAAGATCGCTCGTTGGCGTCATGTCTTGATGGTTGGACAAAAGAACCGCTGCATTTCATCGAGAGGCATCATATTACGGCGACTGTACCGGCCATCCATACCGCGCTTCGTCCCGCAACGTTCCAACCCTCCGATCCAATATTGTGGTCTCCGGCCTCCGCTCTGCGTACGGCCTTCATGCTCCAATCCCCGAACAGGGCTTCAGAGCTTCGCCTCGGCGAGTTCCTCTTCTTCGGATGCTTCGAGGATTGGGCGCAGCGGGATGTCCGGATCCGGGTTGGGAATCGCGGAAAGCAGGCGCTGGGTGTAGGGGTGTTCGGGGTTGGAGAAGAGCTCCTCGGTTTTCTTCATTTCCACGAGCTTTCCGTTACGCATCACCGCGATCCGGTCGCAGATATGTCGGACCACCCCGAGGTCATGTGCGACGAAGAGGTAGGTGAGGTGAAACTCCTCCTGGAGGTCCATGAGGAGGTTGATGACCTGGGCCTGCACAGAGACGTCGAGGGCCGAGACGGCTTCGTCGCAAACAATGAAGCGCGGGCGCAGGATCAGGGCGCGTGCGATCCCGATACGCTGGCGTTGGCCCCCGCTGAACGCGTGGGGATAGCGTTCGCGGTGTTCGGGCAGCAGGTCGACTTTGCGGAGAATGTCGGCGGCCTTTTCCCGTCGTTCGGCCGGGGTTCCGATGCCATGAATGAGCAGCGGTTCCTCGACGATTCCCCCGACGGTCATGCGGGGGTTGAGGGAGGAGAACGGATCCTGAAAGATCATCTGCATCTGCTGCCGCAGGGGCTTGAGCGCGTGTTCGGAAAGCGAGGAGAGTTCGACCTCGCCGTCTTCGGACTGGAAATGGACCCTGCCGGCAGTCGGGGAGAGCGCGCGCAGGATGGTGCGTGCGCACGTGGTCTTCCCACTGCCGCTCTCGCCGACCAGGCCGAGTGTTTCCCCCGGCTGAATGTCGAAAGTAACGTGGTCGACGGCGCGGACCTCGTCGATCACCTTGCGCCGGATGCCCTTGGCATGAACCGGGAAGAACTTGCAGAGGTTCTGCACGCGGAGGAGCGGTTTCGTATCGGATGCGGTCATGTTGCGTGGTCTCGGTTTCGGAAACGGATGGTCCGGCGGCGGTCGATTTGCGCGCAGGGCTCCCGCCTCATGTCGTCGTGGCGGGGATCTTCTCTGTGGGAAGGGCGACGCGTCGTCCGTCGGAGAGCGTGTGAAGCGGCACGGTCAGGTCAATATCCCGCGCCCCGGGGATGCTGTCAATTGTAGGAAGCCTGCTGCCCCGTTGGCTCAGGCTGGGGATCGCGGCAAGCAGCCCTCTCGTGTAGGGGTGCACGGGAGATTTGAGCACCTGGCGAACGCTGCCCGACTCGAGGATTTTCCCCTGGTTCATGACGATGACATCGTCGGCGATCTGTGCAACCACCCCGATATCGTGGGTGATGAAGATAACGGATCCACCGAGTTCCTTGCGCAGATCTTTGATGAGGGTGAGCACCTGTGCCTGGATCGTGACGTCGAGGGCGGTCGTCGGCTCGTCGGCGATCAGGACCTCGGGCATACACACGAGGGCCATGGCTACGACCACACGCTGGCGCATGCCGCCGCTGAATTCGTGAGGGTATTGGCGCAGCCGAATCTCCGGCTTGGGAATGCCGACGCGGTCGAGCATGTCGACGGCGATACGCTCGGCCTCTTTTTTCGTGACATCCTTGTGCAGGTGAATGGCTTCGCAGATCTGGTTGCCGACGGTGTACACCGGACAGAGGGCGGTCATCGGTTCCTGGAAGATCATGCTGACAAGCCCGCCCCGCAGGTGGTAGAGAAGATCGTCGTCCTCCTTGAGGGACGTAATATCGATGGGAGGCTCTTTCTGCGAGAAGAGCTTGATACTCCCTCCCGCGATGTAGCCCGGGGGCTGGATCAGGCGCAGGATGGAGAAGGCAGTGACGCTTTTCCCCGAGCCGCTTTCCCCGACAATCGCGAGAACGCGGCCCCGTTTCACTGAAAAACTGACACCTGCGACAGCGTGTACAAGTCCGTGCTCCGTCGGGAAATCAACCCGAAGGTCCTCCACTTCGATCACGTTTTCGTTTGGCGCTTTGTCACTCATTGAACGCGATCTTGTTGGATTTGCAGCACACGGGCAAGAGCATCTCAAAAAAATTGTCACCGAGAGGAGTATGGGTCGGTTGCATCGCGCAGCCCGTCTCCCATGAAACTGAAGGATGGCACGGTCAGGACGATCATCGCCACGCTTTATGGCCGGTTGCGCGGCGCTGTCGGTATGCGTGCGAAGCCGGCGATCAGCGAATCCGGTCCTCGAGGGAGCGGATGAGGGTGGTTAAAAAGGTGGTGTCGGCATCCCATGCGGCGCACGATTCGCGTGCTTCCCGGCTCAGCTGTCGGGCGAAGGCGCGCGCGGCATCCAGTCCGTGGATGGAGACCGCGGTGTTTTTCCCGCGCGCGTGATCGGCGCCGGTGGCCTTGCCGACGATCTCGGCGCGTCCCGTGGCATCGAGGATATCATCGACGATCTGGAAGGCCAGGCCGATTTTGTTTCCTATCTCCCGGGCGCGACCGAGGCATTTCGGCGGGGCTTCCGACAGGTGCACCCCCATGGCCAAGGCGGCGGAGAAGAGCGCCGCCGTCTTGTTGCTGTGGATGAAGTGTACGGCATTCGCATCGAGAATCTGTCCCTCCCCGAGGGTATCCTCGACCTGCCCGGCGATCAGTTTGCAGCTTCCGGCGGCATCGGCGAGTTCCCGGACGAGCGCGGTGCAGCGGACCGGTTCGTCGCCGTACGCCTGGCCGAGTATCCGAAATGACTCCGTGAGCAGGGCGTCCCCTGCGAGCAGGGCGGTGACTTCGTCGAATTCCCGGTGGCAGGTGAGCCGCCCGCGCCTCAGGTCGCTGTCATCCATGCACGGGAGGTCGTCGTGGACCAGGGAATAGGTATGGAGGCACTCGAGCGCAACTGCGGCCGGCAGTGGATCGACCTCGGAGGGGTACAGATCGTAGAAGGCGAGCAGCAGGACAGGGCGGAGGCGTTTCCCTCCCGCGGAAACCGCGTAACGCATGGCTTGATGGAGCCGGGGTGGGCGGGCGTCGGCGGCGGGCAGCCAGGTGTCGATGCCCGCCTCGACGCGGGCGAGGTAGTTCCGGTGTGCCCGCGTGAAGGCGGTCGATTCAGGACTGGCGGGTGGAGGTGGCATGGCGGTTGGATGGATGCTTGCGGCATGCAATGGTCCTGAGCGGATCCGAACAAGCTTTTTTCCTTGGCTTTGGGCGGGCCGAACCTATTTTCCGACAATGCGTGTCCGAGGCTCCCACGCTGCTGGGGGTACGCCGCATCTAACTTTAATTCTTTCTTATATGCCAACTTACGAATATGCCTGCAAGGGTTGCGACCATACCTTTGAAGTGTATCAAAGCATGCGTGACGATCCGCTCCGCAAATGCCCCTCCTGCGGTAGACTCCGCCTGAAGCGTTTGATCGGAACGGGCGCCGGCTTGATTTTCAAAGGCACCGGATTCTACCAGACCGATTACAAGAAGGCCACCGCTCCGGTCGGCGAATCGGAATCGAGCCACGCGAACGGGACCGGTCAGTCGGAGGCGAAACCGGAGGGCCAGAAGAAGTCTGAGGGTGCGAAGTCGGAGGGCGGAAAATCGGAGGGCGCGAAATCCGCCGCGTCTGAGAAGTCTTGAGTGCGGACGTGCAGTCGGGGCATGGTAATCCGAATAATCTTGCGTAAATCACCGCACCGTATAGCCATGGAGTTCAATGGTTCCGCGGGCGCCGCGTCCGCGAACCCAGGTCGCCAATGGCTATAGCATCACACGAGCGGGCTGTGCCCGGTTTCACCCGGCCGGTTTTTGTTGGGATCGTCATGGTCTTGTTGGGTGTTCTGTTGGCGGCCTTCAACCTGTCGCGTGGAGCTGTTGAGGATGTCGGATCGCTGCCGGATCCCGAGGATCGCGAGCGGCACACGTTCTATTACGTTGCCGGCCAGGAGCGCGG
>SLNJ01000087.1 GCA_007133065.1 Opitutales bacterium | reverse complement strand
GGGCCGTCACCCCGGGCGTTGCCCGGGGCTACGGTGAAACGGGCCTTCAGCCCTGCGGCGCCGGCGTGCGGGCGGCTCCCGAACCCGCCGCACCCGCCGCGCCCACGGCGCGCGGTCGCCGGATCGTGCCGGCAACACCGCCGCGCTGAAAGCGCCCAATCACCGTAGCCTGGGGCAACGCCCCATTCGTTTACCCCCCGCGCTGAAAGCGCCCAATCACCGTAGCCTGGGGCAACGCCCCATTCGTTTACCCCCCGCGCTGAAAGCGCCCAATCACCGTAGCCTGGGGCAACGCCCCAGGACAACGGAATCCCCCCATCCGCAGGCTGAAAGCCTGCCTCACCTGAAGCGCATGCACATCAACGCGTAGCAATCCCTGAAGTTTATGGTTTACAAATTAACACATAAATATGACCATTAAAGATCGTGCCGCAATCACTCGCCAAACTCTATGCTCACCTGATCTTCAGCACGAAGGGGCGAATGCCAATAATCGGTGTTCCCGTTCAACGTCAGATTCACGCCTATCTAGCTGTGCTGGTCCGGGACCTCGATTCGCCGTATGTTGTCACGGGCGGGGTTGAGGATCATGTTCACATCCTGTTCGATATTGGTAAACTCCACACACCGGTTGCATTCGTTGAGCACGTGAAAAAGCACTCATCGAAATTCATAAAGACATTGGGTTCCGATTATCGCGAATTCCAATGGCAGCGCGGATACGGGTTGTTTTCGGTTAGTCCGACCCACCGTGATTCCGTCGAGCAATACGTGCGGGAACAGGAATTTCATCACCGTAAACAATCGTTTCAGGCGGAATACCGGGGCTTCCTCCAGCGGTACGGGATCCCATTCGATGAGCGATACGTGTGGGATTAAGAGGCAGATTCCAGTGTTCCGGGTGAGGCAGGCCTTCAGCCTGCGGCCGGCGGGCGGACCGTCACCCCGGGCGTTGCCCGGGGCTACGGTGAAACGGGCCTTCAGCCCTGCGGCGCCGGCGCGCGGGCGGCTCCCGAACCCGCCGCACCCCCCGCGCCCATGGCTCGCGGTCGCCGGATCGTGCCGGCAACACCGCCCATTCGTTCAACCCCCCGCGCTGAAGGCGCTCAATCACCGTAGCCGGGGGCAACGCCCCAGGACTCAATTTTACGGGTGCATATGCTGGCGAAAGTGATTCAATGACTGAAATGGGCGATTCGGCGCAGTCGGAGCGGTGTATCCACATCAAGGGCGCTCGCGAGCACAACCTTCAGAACCTGGAGGTTGTGCTGCCGCGGGACCGTCTGGTTGTGATTACGGGTGTCTCCGGTTCGGGGAAGAGTTCGCTGGCGTTTGATACGCTGTACGCGGAGGGGTACCGCAAGTACATGGACTCCCTAAGCACCTCGGCGCGGCAGGTGCTCGAGCAGGTGAAGCGTCCGGATGTCGATTTCATCCACGGGTTGTCTCCGGTAATCGCGATCGAACAGCGCACCGGCGCGAACACGAATCCGCGCGCCACGGTTGGAACCGTCACCGAGATCGCGGATTACGCCCGACTGCTTTGGGCGGTCGGCGGCGTACCGCACTGCCCGGAGGACGGCCGACGGGTGGAGCGCCGCAGCCTCGATGACTGCGTTGCCCGCATTTACCAGGAGCCCGAAGGGTCTCGGCTGATGATTCTGGCACCGTACCTGAGCGCCAAGCCGGCGATCCTGCGCGAGGAGTTGCCGCACCTGCATCAGCGGGGATTCCAGCGTGTGCGAATCGGGGGTGAGATCCGCGAGCTCGACGAGCCGCGTCTGATCGAGGGCGGACGGGAACCCGTGCAGGTCGATCTCGTGGTGGACCGGGTTGTTCTGCGTGAAGATCAGCGATCGCGGATCGCGGATTCCCTGGAATTGGCCTTTCGCGAGGGGAAGGACCGGGCCATCATCCTCGCCCAGGCCGATCGCGATGCGCCCTTCCGCGAGTTCTCGGTCTCCCAGCACTTCGGTTGCACGCGGTGCGGTCGGGTGTACGAGGAACTGACGCCACGACATTTTTCGTACAATCATCCGGAAGGCGCCTGCGAGCGTTGCGGAGGCCTTGGACGGACGCGCCAGTTCGCGCCGGAGCTGATCGTTCCCGACCACAGCAAGAGCGTGAAGAACGGGGCCATCAAGCCGTGGCGGCTGGGTTCGAAACGGATGATCATCCAACGCAACGCCATCCTGAAGCAATTGGCGGAGCAGTTGCCCTTCGACCCGACTCTCCCCTGGAGCGAGCTTCCGGAAAACGTGCGCAACCAGATCCTGTACGGGACCGGGGAGCGGGTTTTTTCGTTTAAATTGACCGGCGGCAACCGCAAACCCGAGCCGCGCTGTTTCGAGGGGGTCATCGCGGATCTGGAGCGAACGCGGCGCGAGACGACATCGGAGGGGCTGAAGGCGCGGCTCATGGCGTACCAGATTGGTTCGGCATGCCCGGCGTGCGGAGAGCGGCGCCTCAACGCGTACGCGCAAGCCGTGCGTTTTGGCGGGATTGGGTTCGCCGATTTCATGGAGATGGACATCGGGCGTGCCGTGGAATTCGCGGCCGGCGTCGAATCGAGGATTGGCGCGAGCGCCGCGGCGCTCGCAGAGGCGCTCACCGGCTTGCGCGCACGGCTTCACTTTCTGAATGAGACCGGGTTAACGTACCTTACGTTGAACCGTTCCTATGATTCGCTATCGGGCGGGGAGGCCCAGAGGGTACGCCTGGCAACGCAGCTGGGGATGGGCCTGGTGGGAGTCTGCTACGTGCTCGACGAACCGACGATCGGCCTCCATGCCGCCGATAATGAGCGCCTGATTCGAACGCTGAATGACCTGCGCGATCGCGGCAACGGCGTGGTCGTGGTGGAGCACGACGCAGAGATGATTCGCGCGGCCGGTCATCTCATCGAACTCGGGCCGGGCGCGGGATCCGAGGGAGGGCGGCTGATCTTTGAGGGATCGCCGGATGACGCGATTCGCCAGGCCATGGAAACGGGTTCGAGGAATCCCGGGAAAACGATCGCACGCACCGGACTCTACCTTTCGGCAAATCTTCGGGTGGAGCACCCTGCGGCGCGGCGGAGGCCCGGTTCGGCGAGGATCATCGTGCGGGGCGCGTCCGAACACAACCTGCGCGAGATTGACGCGGAGTTTCCGGTTGGATTGCTAACCGTGGTCACCGGGGTCAGCGGGTCCGGTAAGAGCACGCTCGTTAACGAGGTGCTGGCGAACGCGGCGGCGTTCCGCCTCAACCGGGCGAAGACAATCCCGGGCCGCCACCGTGGGATCGAAGGGTTCGAGCACTTCCAGTCGGTGGTTCGGGTGGACCAGAGCGCCATCGGCCGGTCACCGCGAAGCAACCCGGCGACCTACACCAAGTTGTTCGACGATTTACGACGTCTGTACAGCAAGACCTCTCTGGCGAAGGTTCGGGGGTACGGACCGTCCCGGTTCAGCTTCAATGTTTCCGGCGGGCGCTGTGAGCGGTGCCGGGGCGACGGCGCGATCAAGCTGGATATGCAGTTTCTGAACGATGTGTACACGGAGTGTCCAAGCTGTCACGGACGGCGGTACAACCGGGAGACCCTGGATGTCCGGTTCAAGGGGTACAACATCGCCGAGGCGCTCGAGATGACCGTAAGCGACGCTGCCAGACTGTTTCGAAACCAGCCGCGCATCGTGGCCCGGCTTGCGACCCTGGAAGCCGTCGGGCTCGGTTATATCCGTCTTGGTCAACCGGCGAACACGCTCTCGGGCGGCGAGGCGCAGCGGATCAAGCTCTCGCTCGAGCTAAGTAAGCGCCAGCAGGGAGAAACGCTCTACATCCTCGACGAACCGACGACCGGACTGCATTGGGACGATGTGCAGCGTCTCATGGACCTGCTCTTTCGGCTCCGCGATGCCGGCAATACCCTCGTGATTATCGAGCACAACCTTGATGTCATTCGACTGGCCGACTGGGTCATCGACCTCGGACCCGGCGGCGGCGGTGAGGGCGGCGGACTGGTTTACAGCGGCGCTATGCGCGGGCTTGCTGAAGTCGATTGCCCGACCGGCCGGGCGCTGAGCCGACACCTGGTACACAGCGGGGAGATTCCAGCGAAACGCGAGACCGTGAAATCCTGAGGGATCGGCCGATTTGCGGCGTTATAGAGAGAGGAAGAAAACAGCCATGAAGCAAAATCGATCCGATAGATTTGATGCGGTGCTGCGCAATGTGCGGCGCTGCGATCTGCCGCGTGCTCCGGAGGATCTCGAAAACCGGGTGTTGCGGCGGGTGCGGGCGGCGGCCGCGCAAGGGTATCCTCCGCTGCAGAATGGCTGGCAGGCGTTGCTGCGTCCTTCCGTGGTCGCCGCCGCGCTCGCGCTTGCTGTCGTGTCGAGCGCTGCCGTCACGAGTGTCACCGCCCGCGATATCGCGGTCTCATCCGATCCGGAAGCCGATCCTCTCGAACTCCGGGTGATCTGTGATCCATCTGTGCTCGATTGCTTCTATCACAATGCCGGTTTCAGATTCGCCGGAACCCCCGAAGTCCGACCCACATCCCTGTCCAGGTAGATATGGTGAAATCCAAGCGTACCCCTGTCTCGAAACTGATAGGTCTCTTTGGCGGCGTGGTCGTGGTTGCCGCGCTCTCCTGTTACCTGACCCTGGCGTGGATGCTGCCGAAGTCCACCCCTGAACCGGGTCTTGATGGTCTGTTGCAGGAGATGGACCTCAGGGAGGAACACACGCGTGATATCGATGCCGTGAACGCGGATTTCGAGCGCAGGCGCCAGGAGCTGCTCGACGCATTCTACCGGGAACAACAAACGCTCGCTCAATTGCTGCGCGACGAGGAAGCTTTCTCGCCGGTGGTCGAAGAGGCGGTTGTCGATATTCACCATATCCACGGTCAACTGCAGACGCTCAGCATCGAACGGTACTTCGCGATCCTGGAGGTCTTGCCTCCTGAGCAGCGGGCCGATCTGCGGGAGCTGGAGGCTGCGACACTGAGCCAACCGGATTGACCGTTCCGTGCAAACGGGCAAGTTGGTTGCATGGATCCGGACCTGGAGCTCTTGGAGGCTGTCGCGGTTGGCGATGAGCACGCGCTTGTTGCGTTGATCCAGCGCCACAAAGAAGGCGTGTTCCGGTTCCTCTATCGCATGCTCGGAAACGAGCACGACGCGGCGGAGTTGTCCGAGGAGGTGTTCGTCAAAGTCTGGAACAGCGCCGACGGGTTTCGTTCCGGGCGCGGCCAGGTCGCCTCCTGGATCCTCAGTATCGCCGCCAATCACTGCCGGGATTACATGCGCCGGCAGCGGCGCCGGCCCTGGATCTCGCTGTTTGAGGCGTCGAGCGGACGGGATGAGGGCCTTTCGGTATCCGAGTCGGAGGCGGATCCCTCCGCAGACACGCTCCGCACCGTGGAGATGCGGGAGCTGGTCGATCGCATGGAAGCCGAGGTGGCTCGTTTGCCGGAGAGATTGCGGACTCCGTTTGTCCTCGCCGCCCTGGAAGAACGCCCCCACCGGGAGGTTGCGGAGATTCTCAACGTGAGCGAGAAGACCGTCGAGACGCGCCTCTACCGCGCCCGCAAACACCTGCGTGAGGCGCTGGGAGAGGTGTAGGACGGCGTGCAGGAATTCGTTCGGGGAAACACGCGTGGAACCCCCTTCCGCGTCCAGGGACCGTGGTCCCGGTGAGGCAGGCCTTCAGCCTGCGGCCGGTGGGCGGACCGTAACCCCGGGCGCTGCCCGGGGCTACGGTGAAACGGGCCTTCAGCCCTGCGGCGCCGGCGTGCGGGCGGCTCCCGAACCCGCCGCACCCGCCGCGCCCATGGCGCGCGGTCGCCGGATCGTGTCGGCAACGTCCCCGGATCGGCAACGCCCCGCGCTGAAAGCGCTCAATCACCGTAGCCTGGGGCAACGCCCATTCGTTCAACCCCCCCGCGCTGAAAGCGCTCAATCACCGTAGCCTGGGGCAACGCCCATTCGTTCAACCCCCCCG
>SLNJ01000081.1 GCA_007133065.1 Opitutales bacterium | reverse complement strand
CCCGAGGTGTTACCTGAGGCTTGGACAGAAGGAAAAGCCAGCGCATCGGCGATTGCTTCCGCGCTCTCGCAAAAAGCGGGAAAGACACTTCCGTGGAAGACGGTCCAGGCGGTCATCACGCAATCGATCAACAACCGCTATTTAAAACTGACCGACAAATCCGCGGAATGGCCCTGCGACTTCTCTGGAGCCGGAAAAGTAACCCTGGAAGAAACCGACCAAGAGGCCAAAAAAGACGATACGGTTGACGAAGGAGCCCCCGGTAAGCTTGCCTCGGCAGTCATCGACCTGGACGACGCCCAGGACCTCCTCGACACCCTGGCGAACGAGGCTATACCAACACTCCTTGAAATCAAAGCGCGATACGGTGTATCGATGAAGATCCGGGTCAGTATCGAACACGATGTGGAGTCGGGTGAGTTAACAGATGAGAATATCGCTGAAATCAAGAAAGCGATAGAGGGGGCTTCGAATGATTTTCAGATCAGCCATTTTAAGCCCTAGTCCGACTTTCGCAACTTACCTTCGAAACCCGCAAGAGGACAGGAGCGTCGCATAGATTTTCGACCGGGCAGTTATTCGCACCGACATCTCCGACCAGCTTTCTATGCCGATGGCTGATGTCGCTTCGCTCGGTACTCGATGTCGCCCGAATAATTGCCCTCCCCAACGACAAGCTGACCACCACACAAACCATGACAATGCATTACTAAACCGCCTCAGGTTTCAACAACGGACGGAACATCCCATCGCAAACGGCAAGTCTTTATTCATTATCAATCTCCTTGACGCCTCCTGATTCGCCTGAGTTCGTGCGATCTGTCACCCCAACGCCTCCATGAGGTGCTCCCGAGTCTCACGGTCGGCGACGTAGACTGCGACTCCCTTGATGGCGCGGGTAAAGAGGATGCGGTATGCTTCTTGAAGCTTTTGGGTCAGAAACTGGTGGGCGGGTCCGTCTGAGGAGGATTCATTCCCTGCCCGGGACTTGGCGCGGCTGAGGCCGGATTCGTGGATGTGCTCGATATTGGTGGCCCAGCGGCCATCGCGCCAGACGAGGTCGTGTAGCCAGAGGATCCCGAGGTAGTCGAAATCGAATCCGCGGATGGCGTAGGTGCATCCGACCTCGGCGAGCTGGTCTTTGGCGATCCGGGAGCCTGGGGCGCCCTGGATGAACTGGGAGTAATTGTTGCCGTTAACGACCTGGTTCCAAACGCGGCTCCATTTGCCGCTGGGGGTGTCCAGGTGAAAATCCTGGGCTTCGGGTGGCAGGTCGTGAGGATGGGGTGCGCCCTGGGTCGTCCATGGCACCGAGTAGGACGCGGCGAGCCGGCCTGATACATCCGTTGCGATCCGTGCGCGGAGATCGTGTTCCATGTCGTGGGGATCGTCATAGACTCGGAAATCAAATGCAGTTCCGGAGCGGTGGCGATTGGTCAGGTAGGGTTTCTTCTCATCGGCAACGGCCGGTTGGGGTTCGGGAAATTCGATGAGCGTGGCGGCCGGTCTGTGCCAGCGCCGGGCCAGGGCAGAAATCTCGCCGCAGGAAGCCGAGCTGAGAAAGGCTTCGATCCAGTCGGCGTAGTCTTTCGACCCCTGGCAGCGGAACTGAGAACCATGGAGGCTGATCGTATCGGGAGTTTCAGCTCCAAGTCCGGTTGCCCAGAACTTGATGTCGGCGACGGTGGTATTTTCGCGGTCGCGAAACGCCTGCTTGCTGTCGAGGAGGAAGATCGAAACCACGGAGCCTCGGATGATCTGCCACGCCTGCGGGCCGAGTCGCGGGTCGAACCCAAACTGTCCCCGTCCGTCCGAGTGCTCCGGGTTGATCAGGGCGTGCGCCTCGTCGACGATCGAAACCAGCATGTGGCGGTCAGGCATCTGTGACTCGGGCGATGCGTTTCTGAGAAAGGCGACGTTCTCCCTCCAAGCCTGGGCCTTGCGCGGCTCAAAGCCGAACTGCTGCGCCAGGTTGTTGAACTTCGACGCTGAGCAGGGGTAGAAGCTGTTCGCTTTGATGATCGCTCCCTGCGCCGCTTGCCGCCCTGCGGTTGTCCTGAAGAGATAGGACCAGTTGGAGTTCTGGGCCTGGGACGTTGTCACAACGACAACATTGCCCTCCTGGAGGCGGCTCTCGCGGACCAGAAAGGCCCAGAGCCGCGCTGCGATGACCGATTTTCCGCTCCCGGGCGGGCCGTCGATGATAATCGCCGTGGGCCGCGGTGACTCGCTCCGGAATATTGCTTGCTGGATGTGCTCCCAGCACTTCGCGAATGCGTACCGCTGGTTGTCGAGCAGCACGAACTGCTTCGAGTCCGGGTGTAGAATCTGGTTGGCGATCTGCCGGCAGAAATTGCGATCCTGACGATAGACGCCTGCCTCGAACCCCATGGCAAACGCCTCGTCGGGCTCGGTCAGGCGATCGGCAAAAAACGCCGGCAGGCCTGACAGGGTGTCTTCATCGGCGGTAGTGAACAGCGGATACTCCCGGCTGAGCCGGGTATTCGGTTCCTCTCGGTATGCGCCGCACCAGCGATCAGCGGTGAAGAGGACACAACCATGGACCCCAGCGTCGTAGTCCTGGACCGCAGAGTGAAATTCCTGCGAGTATTCCGCATATCCGCGGACTTGCTCGGACGGGTGGAGCGTGCTGCCGGTGTGGCGCTGCATCAGACCCTCGGTTTCACCCGGTTGGTCGTTCCGCGTCTGCCAGTTCTTGAGTTCGACAAAGACTGCGCTTCGCCGTCCGTTATGGCGTCCGAGGAGAACCATATCGGCCCAGGAGAACGATCCGGGTAACTGATACTCGAGAGACAAATTCCCGCGCCCCCCGAAGTAGAGGTGGAGATTGGCAAACGTGGGATGCCGGAAGGCCCGTGACACCGACGGCAGCGACGTGCGCCACGCCTGACGTTCTTCGGGGTTGGATCGTCCGGTGACCAGCTCAAGGTCGGAGACGAGAGAATCGAGATCCGATTCCACGCGGCTGCGAAATTCATTAACAGTAACGATCATCCCCCGACGGCGTTTGGCAGGTTGATTCGAATCAGGGATGCACACGGACGGCAATGTAAAAAGACCGCTAGCGGTTTGGGGCGAGTGGAGGAAGCGAAAGAACCTGGAGTGCTGCGGCATGACGCAGCTTTCGTTCGGGCGACATGTCGCCGCTGCAGAAAAGCGGTGACGTGTCACCGCACTCCAAATCCTTTTTGGCACCACGCGCCGGTGCATCGACTCGAAGTGCATTTCCGGACGCCCATCTTTTTTGGCCGTGATCTAGGGCCGGGGTTTCAAAGGCCCAGAGCGAGGTTGACATGAGAGTGAACGTTTGATCATAGTTCGAGAAATGGTTGCGACTCTCGAAATTCACGCTGTGAGCGAAGACCCGGCCTCCTGCCGCGTCAGAAAGAGAAAGAAATGGAAATTGAGAGGCAAAACCCTAGAGTGTGGTCCCGCACGTGCGGGTTCGGCGCTTCCACCGAGCGACATGCTTCCGAGTCGCGGCCTGCCGGGGTCACCTCAAACCCAAAGCGCGGATATGTCCGGGCGTTCCAGAGCATTTTCCAATAACCTATGACCGAAACCGAGCAACAGAACATCGAGTGAAAGCGGGAGTGGAAGGACGACTGCCTGAAATGGATTTGCGGGTACGCCAACGCCGAAGGCGGGCGCCTGATAATCGGGAAAAACAATGCCGGCAAGGTCGTCGGTTTGGAGGATGCCGAAAAGTTACTGGAGGATTTGCCGAACAAGATTCGCGATCTTCTCGGCATCATCGTTGGCGTCAACCTTCACCGCGCTGAAGGCAAGCCATTCCTGGAGATTGCCGTCGATAGCTATCCCAATCCCATCAGCTATCGCGGCCGCTACTATATGCGTAGCGGCAGCACGCTCCAGGAATTGAAGGGCGCGTCGCTCGACCGGTTTCTCTTGCGCCGCCACGGCCGTACCTGGGACGGCGTGCCGGTCCCGGGCGTTAAGCTGGGCGACTTGTCCAAGACAGCAATCCGGCGCTTTCGCGAACTCGCCGCCTCAAGCGGTCGGGTCGATCCCGCCGACCTGCGGGCATCGAACGCCGGGCTCGTTGAAAAGCTGAAGTTAACCGAAGGCCGTTATCTCAAGCGCGCGGCGCTCCTGCTTTTCCATGAAGACCCGGAGCGTTTCTTTTCCGGTGCCTTTGTGAAGATCGGTTTCTTCCGCTCCGAGACCGACATTGCCTATCACGACACCATCCATGGCGACCTCTTCTTCCAGGTCGCTCAGACCGTCGATCTGATTCAAACCAAATACCTCAAGGCCGCCATCACTTATCAGGGCATCCAGCGCATCGAGCGTTACCCGGTTCCGAACCCCGCCCTGCGTGAGGCCATCCTCAATGCGCTCGTGCATCGCGACTACGCAATTGGCGCACCGGTGCAAATCCGGGTACATGAGGACAAACTGAAGATCTGGAATCCCGCCGTGCTCCCTGACGGATGGAGCCAGGAAGATCTCGTTGGCAGCCACTCGTCCACCCCCTTCAACCCCGACATCGCCAACGCCTTTTTCCGCGCCGGCGAAATCGAAGCCTGGGGCCGCGGCATCTGGCGGATTTTCCAAGCCTGCAAAGAAGCCGGCGCGCCGAATCCGCTCCTCCAATACGAGCCAAATGACCTCTGGCTGGAGTTTCCATTTTCTACGGAATATCTGAAAAGCATTTCACGGGGAGAGCCGGGTACCCCCGAAGTCACCCCGCAAGTCACCCCGCAAGTCACCCCGCAAGTCATCGGTATGCTGTCTGCCCTTATGGAAGCTCCTCGCTCCCGTGAGGAACTACAGGCGGCGACCAGGATCAAGGATCGGGAGCACTTTCGCAAGGCTTACCTGGAAATGGCTCTCTCCGAAGGTTGGCTGGACCGCACTATTCCCGATAAACCGACCAGCCGCCTCCAAAAATACCGCCTCACTGCCAAAGGCCGCGCTATTCTGGACGCTCGGAAGAAGGGAGACTCTGGATGAGGGAGAGCAGGACCGGGAAGCAACTGTCAAGGAATCCTTGACTGTTCAAATGCGGATTTCTGCCGAGAGAGAACTGAGACGATGGCTCACCCCGTGACATGAAAAAGTGCATGTATTAGGTTGCCAGCGGACGGAAAGATCCAATAGATTGTGGCTATGAAGACGAAAGTTGAAGCATCGCAACGTCGCAGAGTTAAGAGCGCTGGATCGGGGGTTCGAATCCCCCCGGCTCCGGAGTTCGACGTGAGGCGTTTCTGTGACCACTACCACTTGATCCGCCCCGATTTGACGCGTCTTACCGGCTACTCCCTGCGAGCTGTGGACAAGTGGGCGGCGGGCGGGCGGCCTGGCAGCGCGGCGCGCAAGCAGATGAAGGAGCTTGGTCGCCTGTTTGACGCCCTGGCGGATCTGATGGAGCCCGGGTATATCGGGGAGTGGCTTAAGGCACCGAACCCAGCCTTCGACGGCTCGACGCCGCTCCAGGTGATCGAGCGCGGCGAGACCGACCGCATCTGGCGCATGATCTACATTGCCGAGACCGGTGAACCGGTCTGAGCAGATCGAGCACGTAACTGCCTGCTGCTCCTAGTGGTGGTCACCAGGTGAACTGAATTTCAGGACCCCCACCCTTTTTGACCGTGATCTATGGCCCTGTGGTCCGGGTTTATGGGTTGGAACCAGGTTGACATGACAGTGAATATTTGTTCATTATAGTAGTGTTATGGCTGCGAACTTGAAGATCGAATGGAGTGACGCGAAAGATCCTGGAGTGCGGCGGCATGACGCAAAAAACCCTGGAGTGCGGCGGCATGACGCGAAAAACCTTGGAGTGCGGCGGCATGACGCCGCTTTGGATCGGGGCGACATGTCGCCCCAAACGGAAAGCGGGGACGTGTCCCCGCACTCCAAATCGGTTACGTGGCATCATGCGCCTTTGCATCGGTTGGATTTTCCATCACAAAGGCTCGCAGGCTGAGCATCTCAGGTTGTTTG
>SLNJ01000084.1 GCA_007133065.1 Opitutales bacterium | reverse complement strand
CGGAGCTCGCTGGCGAGCGAAGGAGAATGACGCCGCTATGGAGTGCGGCGGCATGACGCCGCTTTCCCCGAGGGGCGACATGTCGCCCAAACCTAGAGCGGTGACATGTCACCGCACTCCAAATTGCTGCACCTGTAACAAGGATTGCGACGTTGGGGAGAAATCCATCGCCCAGTGATGCATGCCTACCGATGCACCCCCGATCCCCGTTCCCCGATCCCCGATCCCCGATCCCCGTTCCCCGTTCCCCGTTCCCCGATTCCCGTCTCTCGGCACGAGCGCCAACGGCGTGCGATCACCGTAGCCTGAGGCAGCGCCTCAGGAATTTCGTATCGCCCATCGGCAGGCTGAATGCCTGCCTCATCGCCTATGTCTTCCGCGCGCCGTAGGCGCTGTCGTACTGCACGGTCTTGATTTCAAACGGTCGAAAGGAGAGCTCCTCCGATGTCCGGAGGGTCTCGTCTTCCATAGGGCTGATCTCCCGGAGCGGGGATTCGGTCCCGTGGAGTTGATCCGCGGCCGGTTTCCCGTAAACCTCGACCATCCGTGCCACCAGTCCGGATTCATCCTCCGCCCGTTTCACGGCGGAAATGACCACGTTATCCGCCGTGTTGCCGAGAAACGTGTGTTGCAGGGGGAGTGCGGGCGCATCTTGAGATCGGACACGTTCGCGTATCAGTGCGATTTCCTCTCCGCAGAGCGACACCGCCGGGTACGGGCTGTTGAACTCGTAACCGTGGTGAACGATGCGATTCTCGAACACCCCTCCGGCGCCGCTGAGAAACGCCAGGTCAAAGACGCGGGGGCCGTGATCCTTGAGGAGCGGATCGTAGGTCTTCCACTTGTCCTTGGTCCGGCCGAACACGTTGACGCGCGGGCTGCGCAGCAGGGTCACTTCCATCACGCCGCCATGAAAACGATAGGAAGGAACGCCGCGGTTGAGGACCGCACAGGTGTATCCGTCGCGCGCATTCTCCGCCGCCGCCCAGTGGACCGCCGGCCACGATCCATCGGGATTGCAGTGCACCCCATCCTTCGGCTCGTACGAGGGTCGTTCGAGAATCCCGTAGGGGATCTCGTAGAAGGCGCGGTCCTCCGTTGTGATGAAGCCGAAAGGGAAGGGGACAAAGAGGCGGATGTGCTCGCTGTCGCAATTGATGGTGTAGCGCATCGGGATGCGGTCGCTGTCGGGGTACAGCCAGAGTTCCTGTGTCCATTCGAGGCTGTGGATCGCGACTTCGACTTCATCGGAGTTGAACTCGCGGATGCGCCTGCCATGCGATCCCCAGATCTCGGACTCCCAATCCGAAGGCACGTCCCACGGCATCGGATTGGGGAGTTTCCCTTGAATGACGAGTTTCCGGACCGGTTTCCCGTTCTCATCAGCGGTGAAGGCCTGCACGTGCATCTCCGCCACATGGTGGAGGTCCTTGCGTTGATCGAAGAACTTGAGTGTCTCCCAGTGGCTCCCGATATCATCACGAGCCCACAAGTGCCCGGTCCCGGGACCGGATACATCGCGTCCGAGGGTCTTGTCGTAGATCCCGGTCAATCCGGTTTGATCCCAGCTCACGCGGTAACGGTCATTCTCCATGGAGTCCGCGTCGAGCGGTTGGAGGAGGTCGGATTCGGCGGCGCCCTGGACGTGGAGCTTGCGGACCTCTTGATGTCCTGCGGCTTCGACGTTTTCGCTGACGGGGGCGGTTGCAGTGGAGACCGCAGGCCGGTTTGATCGGATCACCGCTCGGCAGGTGAGGGTGGCATAGCCGCACGGGGGGAGTTCAAGGCCGTGACAGAAGATGCGATGGACCGGAACCTCCTTGGTGGAGACGCGTTTCCACCCAGAGAGCCAGACCGGATCCCCGTCCGCGGTCCGAATCTCCCACCCGACGACGCCCTCCTCTTCTCCGAGTCGGAGGTCGGCTTCGGGGATGATGATTTCGGTGGCCGCATCCCGCACGGTCCAATTGAGCGGGTTGAACACCACCACGGGGATGGCGCCTTCTGGGAATTCCGTTTCGATGCCGGCGGCAATCCATGCGCACGCGGGGTACAGGCGGTTGCCTACTCCCCGGAACACCCATCGGTTGATCTTCTGCAGCTCCCTGTAGGAATCGTCGTTTTGACTGCCGGTGACGGAGTCGTGGAATTGAATCAGCGCCATGAGATTCCAGAGCCGTTCGAATCCATCACGCGGGTATTTGTAGCCGGAGAAAGAGGCGAAGGCGGCGAACTTTTCGGCGGTCATGAGAAGGTGTTCCAACTCCCGGTTCCAGCGTTTGAGCACGCTGCGCGAGGTGTAGCATCCATTGGCGATCGGATTCCCTTCGGCTCTGGAATCGATCTCGTCCTCAGTTACCCGGCCTTGCGCCAGCTTCTGCAGGAGTTTCGCAACCCACGGTTCGGTGAGATTGTCGCGGTGGTTGACGAAGCAGGGCTCGATTCCGGCCTCGGCGGCGGCGGCTTCAATTTCCCGGATAAACAAGGGCGGCTTGATGCCCTCTTCGGTCCCGCAGAAGATGCGGGCGGTCGAGTCGGAGGAGTCGGCGAATTGTTGCATGGTCGCGATGGCCGGCCCGGTTCCGATTTCCACCTGCCGGTCGAGTCCGGAGTATTCACAGAATCGGCACCCTTCACCATTGCACTCCGAGCAGTGCGCTTGATGAGACATCATCCTGGCCTTGATGTTGGGGATTCCTTCGTCGGTAAAGTCCCGGCGGATGCAAACCATTGATCCGTCGACTCCCCGCCAGAATGAGCGGACCGGCTTCCCGGCGTCGGACTCGATTTCCATCCCGTCCACATCGGACCCGAACATACGGTCGTATATCGGCAACCACGGCAGGCCGAACTGCTGGAGAATCTGGGGCAACTGGGCCGAGATTCCGAAGGTGTCCTGAGCGCACGCGATTGCAGGCCGGAATCCAAAGGTGTTTTTGAGCCAGAGAAAACTGTAGAAGAAATTCCGGTAAATCGATTCCCCGTGCACCAGGTTGTAGTCGATGACAGCCTCACCGCCGCCGAGAACATCGATCTGACCGCTGCCGATGAGGGATTTTAGCGTTTCGAAACGCTCGGGGTTGCGTTCGAGGTATTTCTTGATCGTGCAGGTCTGTTCGATCTCGTATTTGCCGTTGCTGCCGGGGAGCATATCGAGCCAGCGGTCGAACTGCAGCTCCTCCCGCTCGCTGTAGGATCGCACCACAACCCCGTTGTTATCCCGAAAGTGTTCCTCAAAGCTCTTCCGCCAGATGGGGTCGTGGTGGTCCTTGCAGTAGATATAGGTTTTTCTCGTCATCGGATTGCGATTGAGAATCGCCCACACACGATTGGCAAGCAGCAATGCCGATTGCGATCGGACCTCTCGTCCGCAGGGTGAGGGCCCGCCTCTGCCAAGGCTACGGCGCGGCAAGGCACCCGGCCTCCGAAGGGCGGCGGCGCGGTTTCGACTCCTACAGCCAACGCAACTACGAGCATCGCAAAAAGAGCAATAAATCAAGGACACCGATAGATCGCGCTTCCAAATGAGTGGGTGTCCTCAAATGGTGTCCAGAGAAATTCTCGAAGGGCAGGACATTGAGTGAAAGTGAAAGTGAAAGGGGAGTATGCAATGCTCTGGAGGGTCACGCTCCTGCGGTGACCGGAGGTATCGATAAGGTTCGATTTGATAGAAAGATTATGGACAGGCGGGGACGCTGTCCCTCCAGGTGGCTGCTAGTAGGATACACGACATTGCGGTTTACCTGCCTATCGCCACGCAGCTTGATACGCGCCGCTTTCATCAAGGAACGGCTCACGAATACGTGAAAGGGCAAATCCCCGAATGTCCGACAGTCCAAGAGATTGAGCTTCCCAGTCCCTTTCACTCTCACTTTCCCTTTTCACCGCATTCCACGCCCCCTCACGCCCGGAGCCTGCCCGCCCGCCACTCGAGCGCTCCCACATCGGGGCTATACGCAACCTCCCTGGGCGGGAGAACCGGTTCCCTGGCGAGACGGATCAGTTCCGCCTCTCCCGGCGAGCGCCGGCGGTCGAGGGTGGGGGAGACCTGCCAATGCAACTCGGGACCGGGGGTGAGTTTCCTCTTTTCAAACCTTCTGGGAGACCGGCAACGCGGGAACCCTGGCTGAGAAGCAACGGTTTCTTCAAGGCAAAATCGATCAACTGACCGAGGGCATCGAATCGATGGACAACCTGCCGGATGACATTGATCAGATCGTCGCTGAAATAGAGCGAATTGTAAGTGACGGGAAAGAGAGCTGAACCTGCCCGCGCAAGACCTGGAGTGCGGTAACGCGGCTCTGGAGTGCGGCGGCACTTGTCGCGCCGGAACTCGCTTGCGAGCGAAGGAGGACGACGCTTTCCCGGGGGCGACATGCTTCCGAGTCCCGCCCCTGCGGGGTCGCCAGATTCCAGAGCGGTGACGCATCACCGCCCTCCAGATTACCCGGCCGCAATATTTCGTTCGCCTGGGTCAGCGGATGTCCGAGGTGATGGTGTATAATGGGCAACTCAGAGTGAGGATGACGATCGAAGCTATCCAGTGGACGTGAGGAGCGTCGAGCTTTGCCTCGCAACCTTTCGTTTGTTGGTCTCGATGGGCGTCCGTTTTTGCTGACACATGAGATGGGAAGACTGAAATAAGAGCCGTGAGCAGGAGGATCACCCCTCGTGCAGAATCTCGTCTGGATTTGTGTGTGCGGATGACGGAATAATCTCGTAGCCCATTCTCCGGTAGGCGGGTAGCCGCCGACGGTACATGCTGATGCAGAGGGGGAGCTGATCGTCAAGGTAGTCGTAGATTGCGATGTCCTCTTTCCCCGGGGACTCTCGGTGCAACCGTCCTGCGTACTGGATAACGCGCCCCTTGAAGGAGATCGGCATTGCCAGAAAAAGTGCGTCGAGGATCGGGAGATCGAACCCTTCTCCCAGGAGCGAACTTGTTGCGAAGAGGCAGGCTGGATCTCTTTTGCCAACTGCGGCAGCAAATGCATTCAACCGGGCGCCGCGCTCCTTTGGCGAGAGCGAACCGTCGAGCGTCATAAGGCAGGCAGGTGCCTCCAAAAATTCAAGATTCACAAGCGCGTGGAGCGTCTCAACGTGTTCTTTGCGGTCGGATAGCACGATTGGAGCGCGGTGGGAGTGGATTGCATTCACAATGTCCGAGGCGATCATCTGATTGCGTTGAGGATCGGAGATCATGCGCTGCCATGTCAGGTGGAGCGGGAGAACACGACCGTCTTCGGAGCACGCTGAGAAGCTTGTCGTCTGCAGGAAAACTCGTCGGATCATCGGAAGATCACCTTCGCTGCCGAGTAGGTGCCGCACGGGGCCACATTGGTGGAAGAGGAGACGTTCAAGTCTATCCTTGCGCTCGGGTGTGGCGGTGAGACCCGTAATGAATCGGCTACCGCATTGCTTGAGCACGGCCTCCAGCGTGACAGCCGGGACATGGTGGCACTCATCAATCACAATATATCCGTAGTCCCGGAAGAACACCTTTGGATTCTCGAGCTTTGCAATCGTCTGGATCATTGCGACATCGATACGCCCCGTCGGCTTCTTACGTGTCCCGCGCAGTTGCCCGATTTCCTTTCTGGAGGACCCGAGAAATTGCTCCAGTCGGTCCACCCACTGTTCGAGGAGTGTTTGGCGGTTCACGAGAATGAGAGCGGGTACCTTTCGCTTCGCCATAGCAGCGCAGGCGATGACTGTCTTTCCCGAACCGGGCGGGGCCACCAAGACTCCGTGATCGTGTTGCAGCAGATCTTGAAGGGCGGCCTTCTGGCGACTGTGCAGATCCCCGGCAAACGAAATGCGGATGCGCTTTGGGTGCAGACGGCGATCCTCGATCTCCAGGCGGGAACCGCACTCCGCGAAAAGCTCGATCGCCTCCTCCATGCATCCGCGCGGAAGCACGAGGGTGAACTCTCACTCGTACGCGCTTGAGGGGATTCATGCGGCGTTCTTGGCATGTTCCCAGAAGGTTTCCCAGCGGTTGGATTTGATCAGGGAGCGGATGTCGAGGATGG
>SLNJ01000096.1 GCA_007133065.1 Opitutales bacterium | reverse complement strand
TGTATGCAGGGACCTGGGTTTCGCCTGTATTGATTTCGATGGGTTCAGCACTCATGGTAAAAAATGGGGAGAGGGTGAAAAGAATGCAGGCCAAGCATGTCACGACCTTCGGGAAACGATATCCCGAGGATGCTGCCGGTTTGCCTCGGCGTTGTTCGTTGCCGCACATATGGATCTATTTCCCTTCCAGCAGGACCGGTTCTCCGCTCTCACGGCTCTGATTCGCCGCCTCGATAAATCGAACGATCTCCACGGTCTCGGCAGGATCGATCGGGGCGTTGCCGGATCGAACAAAGTCGAGCACGCGGTCGAGCAGTCCGACGTAGGACGGGCGCCCCGCGTTCGGGTCGACAAACCGGCTCCCGGACTCCCCGTGGAGGACGCCGCCGAACGACCGTTTGCCTGTGCGAAGCCCCCGGAGCATACCGATCCGGCCATCCTCCCATCTCCCGACGACCGCCTCTTGTGACGCCGCAACGACTGCATGAACCTCCCGACAACCCGCTCCCATCGCGGCATAGAGCATTTCCACCAGGTGAATGCCATACCAGAAGAGCCCCGGTTGCATCGGCTCAAGGGGAAGCGGGCCGAAGAAATCCGCTCCGCTCACCGCTCCTTCGCCGATTGTCTCCTGAAGCGATTCGGCGTAACGCAGCGCGGAACACCCCATGACCGGAACCCCCGCTGCTTCGGCGACCTCAAAGATCGCGCGGGCGTCGGCAGTGGTGATTGCAAAGGGCTTGTCGATAAAGACCGGCTTGCCGTACGGGGCGATCTCTCGGAACTGCGGCAGGTGCACCCGTCCATCGACTGAGGTCAGCAGGACCGCATCGCACGCCTCGGCCACGGCCGCCGGCGAATCGGCGATCGCCACGCCGAAGCGGTCCCGCAGATCGCGCGTAAACCCCTCCACACGCGAATGGCTCAATTCAAAATCCGGCGAACCGCCTGGAAACGCAGTTGTAATCCGGGCGCCGGTGAGCACCGGCGGATTCTCAGGATCCTGAAATACCTTCGCGAACGCCACACAGTGCGACGTATCGCATCCGATGATACCAAGGTTTATCGTGCTCATGATTTCTCTCCTGCTGGGGCCTCCCAGATGTGAACGTAGCGTTTGTCCTGCCACCCGTGGCTGAGGATTACGGGCCGGCCGGGCTCGAACTCGGTTACGAGTGTGCCGCAGTGGTGTTCGAACCGGTCGTCCAGCTGGTAACGTTTCCACGACGAACCGTCCGAATACGCCTTCTTGTACACGTACAATCGACACTGGTTCCGATAAGGCCAGAACGGATCGTGCTCGCCGGCGATCACCTCCGGTTCGCCGTCGCCGTCGAGGTCGGCCACGGCGACCGAGTGCGGGCACCGCAGCCAATCGATCACGTGCCGCTTCCACGGCTGCCCATTGGATGGATTCTCCGGATGCTCCAGCCACGCCAGGCGCGCGAGCGGGGCCACCTTCTTTTCAAAGTCGAAGAGCTGTTCGCCGGCGACGATGTCCAGGCGGCCGTTCCCGTTCACGTCCATCAAGCCAAGGCGACATCCCTCGAATGCGCCGGGAGCGGAAACCTCGTGTGCCGCAAACGTACCGTCGCCGCGGTTCTCAAACCACCAGCACCCGGAGACGAGGTCGATCAGGCCGTTGCCGTTAAGATCGCGCGCGATGATCTGCTCCCGGAGCGGAACCTCCGCGAGCACGCGCTTCGTCCACGGCCCCTTCCCGGGGTCATGCGGGACCTCAAAGATCTCCGGCCACGTGTCGGCGTCGGCCGCATCGTGGTAGGCGACCGCGAGAGCCAGCTCGCCGCCGGGCAGAACCGGCGCGACCACCGCACCGTGCGGCCAGTCGCCCCGTCCCGAGCCGATTGCGTGGCGCTCCCATTTGCCGTTGCCCGGGTCGACGGCCTTGAGCCAGACCAGTTCGCTCGTCAACTTGCGGTAATCGTTTTCGGCCCCGGCCAGCGGCATCGTGGCAATCAACTCGTCGCGCCCGTCGCCATCGAGATCGACCGCGGCGATCACTTGGCCAATCTCCGGGATCTCACAACGCCCGGCGCCGGAGGCGCGATACCACCAGCGGCCGCACACGATCTCCTTCTGCCCGGCGCCCCCGAAGTCGGCGACGACGATATCGGTTGCAGTCTCCGGTTTGTCCATATCGAGGAACCGGTGCTCGAAGCGATGAAAGATCGACGGCTCATCCGCCGGAGTGTAGAGCTGCACCCGCGGACGCCAGCATTCCTTCCCGACGACCGTTCGGCGCCCGTCCAACGACACCATGCGCGCCTCGTGCGTTCCCGCGCCGCACTGGATCACCGACCGCCGCCACGTATCGCCGCCATCACCACTCCGGAACTCGAGGAGCCGGGCATCCCAGTTGTACGGAGCGCCAAATCCGCCCTGCGCCATCTCCCCGACAAAAATACAGGCCTCGGCGGTTTCCGGGTCGGCCCACGCATCGAGCGAATGCGAGAAAACCATCCGCTCCTCCAGACGGTGTTCGACCCAAGGCCGCTCTCCCCCCTTGGACATCTGATTCTCAAACCACGAAAGGTACCCATCCATGTACTCGGAGTCGGTGGCAACGATGTCGAGAGCGCCGTTGCCTGTGATGTCGAGCAGACGGACGCGGCACATCTCACGCATATCGGGCGCGTAAAACGACTTCTCCCAGGGACCGGAATACGGCCCGTCCGCCGGCATGCGGTAGACCGCCGTTCCGGAGACGATTTCGAGTCGCCCGTCTCCGTCGAGATCGGCCGCGGCGAGCCCCTCCTCGTGGCATCCGTGTTGGAGGATGTGGGGGATCCACAATTCATCCGGGTCATCCGGGTTGCGGCGATAGATGATCAGCCCGGGCTGATCGGGCTTGGGGAAAATATCGTTCGTGATCAGCTCGCGCGTCCCGTCACCGTCTACGTCCGCGAAGCAGATATCGTGTGCCCCCTGCGCGAAACTCTCGGCCAGGGCGGTTCGAACCCACGGCTTCGCTATGTCGGCACCGGGCTTGAATCCGACGACGCCGAATCGCGCGCCCCGCTCGCCGGCCACGACCTCGGGGCGGCCATCCCCGTCGATGTCCTCCATCGCCAGACCGACGTGGTAGGTCTGCTGGCCCTCGAGAGTCTGGACGACCCCGCGTTCGCCGGTCGCCGGCCGGTACCAGCTCATGCCGTTCTTGCCGCCGACCACGACCTCTTCCCGGCCGTCGCCGTCGACGTCACCGACACCGAGGCACCAGCCCCACCCCATCGGCGGATCCCCGTCGAGGATCGTGAGGTCCCAGGGCTTTGTTGTTACGTTTGTAATACTCATATCGTTGTCTTCCTTGGTAAAAACGCTGCGCTCGCGCGCGGTGCGGATCCCGGCCATCGGTTCCGTCAACCCGCCTCAGAGGGCTCCGGATCGACCGAGACCTCCGGATCGCGCACCGCCCCGCAGATCAGGTCACCGGCCGCGTCCCGCTCCTCCGATTCGATCAACCCGACCGTGAACCGGGCAGGCGTGCGCGTGTGAAAGTGCTCCAACTTGTTCCGCCCGAATCCGAAGACGGTCATCGCCTCCTGCATCGGCCAGTACGAGTCGGTCAACCCGTCGTAGGTCTCGTGGCGGCAGAGGTAGAGCATCCGGCCCGACGCCCCGTCCACGAATCCCGCCCAGGCGAGGTCCGGCAGCGGACCGGTCCACGGTTCGGAAGCGGGGGTGGTTTCCCCGGTTGAGCGCACCACGCGATCCGATTCCGTATCGAGCCGCCCGCCGGGCGTCCCCTCGTAGAGGACCCAGAACGGTTTCGGCGCACGCAGCACGGTCAGGCGCGCGTGGCGCGGATAGATCTCCCACCGCACCGCCCATGCCCCATCTTCCGCCGTCGACTCGATACGCGCGCATAAAGGACCGGATGCAATCAGGCGAGTCTCGCACTTCATTCCTCCGGGATGGAAATACCCTTCCGGATAGACGAGGTTCGGAACGCCCCGGTAGTTGCCTGATGCACCTCCCTCCGGCCGGTAGCTGATCCAGTCGTTCTCGTCGCGATCATACAGGCTCGCGAATCCGGCGCCGTGCTTGTGGTAATACCAGGTGCGGCCCGCCGAGGCGACGCGAATGCTCGCCTGGCTCTGGTGCGAAACCTCGTCGTCAACCTGCAGCGGCGCCTCTACGGCGCCGTGAACGGGGCCTGTGGAGCCAAGGCGTATACGGTAGCGCCGCACGGTCTCCGCCGCAGTCGTACCCGTGAGCATAAATACCAGCGTACCGCCACCACCGTCCCTCCCGTCAAACTGCCACGGCGTCTCGGGAGCGATCGGATCGCCAGCCGAATCAACTTCCAAGAGTCCGATCGGATCCACTCCGTTGAGCTCTCCCGAATCGAACACCACCGTCACCGGTAAATCCAGACGGGAATACTTGCCCGAATCGACCGAAACGACCAAATCCCCCACGGCTGCGTGATCTCCCGGAGGAGCGCCAGAACTAGCGTTCATTCCGAGACGGTGCGCCGAAGCTCACAGTGCTTCAAGCATAAAGACTTCAGAAATGAGAACACGGGGCCGGCTCGCGGATATCGCGTCGAGGTACGAAAAGGATCGACTACTCACGGATGATCACCGGGTACTCGCGGTATCCGACGCCGGGAGGGCTGCAAAAGATGACTGTTCAGAAATAAGATTTGACTGAATCCGCCAGCCCGTCAGTGGCCAACCAATGGTTGAGCGAGCACTTGCACATAGGAGCTCGGAACCGGGTAAGCAGCTCTTGCGGCAAATATGAACGCGGGGTGCATAACCGCAAGCACGACAAAACGACGGCGGAATCTTAGAAATGAACAGTGACATCTTTTGCCGCCCCTTCTGTTTGTTACTAGCGCATTTTGTGCCGCCAAATGATTCTGCCGGAAATGATTCTGCCAAACGGTGCGGGTGAGTTCGTGCAAGATGATGTGGTCTTGTGAGGGGTTCTCCTTAGGGATCCGGGGAATACCCCCCAAGTGTCCGCCGATGATTCTTAATCAACCGATAAATCATCTGGCTGTGCGCGATTTTTGTTGCCTCTTTCAGAAATTATTCTCAAAATCGAATCTAAGCCTCTCCAGGCCGGTTCAAGCGGCCCGTTCAATGATAACCACGATACTGGAAGGATAAAAAGCGATGAATACAACAAGCCCACATCACACGGACAACGAACTTCAAAACAAATCGGGGGGGTGGGGTGACTTTTGGAAATGTCCACGAGCGCTTCTATCTTCGGCGATGGTCCTTGTCCTTCTCTGTATTCCGTCGACAGAAACTTTCGGTTCGGGTTCTCCGCCCGATTACACCCCCGAAATACCCGAATGGCTGACCCCCGGTTACACCTCCGGGATGACACCCGAAAAGGCCGCGGAGTATCGAAGCTACCTGCCGCCCGGGCAACCGCAGGGTCCCAGCCGGGAGGAGATCGAGAAGATTCGACGCGGAATGTTCTCAACGCCGATCGACGGATTGGCGGTGGTACCAAGTGAACTGGAGGTCTTTTCAGTCGCGTATGACGGACCGACGCAGGCGCAGCGGATCGCACTAACCCAGTCAGTCGAGGCCTCGTTGTTGGCGGACTTCGCGTCCGTCGCAGGACATTACATCGTGTCATTTCACAGAGAGGCGTTCCCATACATCCTCAAGGGAGAGACCAGGCGGGACCACGAACGGGTCGACACGGAAGGGTACACGGTCCGCGCCCGGGCAACGGAAATGGTTCAATCGGTGGACGGCGAACTTCATTCGGTCTGGAACTACTCCTTCCCCGGATTCAGTGCATGGCTATCAGAGCCTGGGGTGGAGCAGATTGCGGACCACCCTATGGTGAAGCATATCGACTCGAATATCGCTGTTCCGTGGGACGTCGATCAGGATCAGCCGATATCGTGGGGACTCCGGAGGATCCACAACGAAAACTTCCCATCTGAGGATGTATACCGTTACTTCTTCTCCTGGGACGGCGTGCTATGACCTGGAGGAATGGTGTGAGTACGACGTCGGCACAACGGATCCGCGATGGTTCGACTGTGGTGCAGGGTGGTATCCCGTTCCGATGAATGAAGCACAGACGCCCCCTCCAAGTTGA
>SLNJ01000029.1 GCA_007133065.1 Opitutales bacterium | reverse complement strand
TCAAGACCCTGGCAGCGAGTATATTATGTCAAATTCGCCGATCAACGGGCGATGAAGCCGTGCCGGGCAGGAAGATCGCTGACGTCAAGACCCTGGCAGCGAGTATATTATGTCAAATTCGTGTTGTGCGGAGTTCCGCACAACACGAATTAGACATAATATATATTGTGCGTATTTTATCCTTTTATAAACCGCGCCTGGTTGCCGCGATCCGGCGAGGATCTTTCGGTCTCGCCATGTATTGGGCATCCGCCCACGATGCGGGATTATGAACAAACCGTTATTCTCCCCTTGTTCGGAGCGTGGAGCCGGGGTGCTGTTGCACCCGACGATGTTGCCCAGCGATCAGGGAATCGGGGTTCTGGGAGGCGCTGCGTATGGTTTTGTCGATTTCCTGAACGACTCCGGATTGCGCTACTGGCAATTTCTGCCGCTGGGACCGACGGGATATGGCGATTCCCCCTATCAGAGCCTTTCGGTATTTGCTGGAAACCCGTATCTGCTCGACGTTCGTGCGCTGACGGAGTACGGTCTTCTTGATTCGGGCGCATTGGAGGGATTGCAGAAGCTGCCGTGCGACCGGGTTGACTTTGAATCGCTGCATCGGATCAAGTGGCCGCTCTTGCGTGCGGCATGGCGTGCGTTCAGCGAGCGGGGCCGCGCCTACCTGCCCAACTACGGGTTGTTCGACGATTTTTGCGCGGCACACGGCAAGGCATGGCTCGATGCCTTTGCGACCTTTGTGGCGCTCAAGGAGCATTTCGGGGGTCTGCCGTGGTATGCTTGGGAGGCACCCTTTTGCTCGTGGCAACGGGCCCGAAACTCGGATCTGCTGAACGATCTCGCCGACGAGATACTCGCCCAAAAATTTTATCAGTATCTCTTTTTCGGACAATGGAAGCTATTGCAGGCTTATGCTCGGGAGAACGACGTCGATCTGATCGGCGACATCCCGATATTCCCCGCGCTCGACAGCGCCGAGGTGTGGGCGAATCCCGAATACTTCCAGCTCAAGGCCGACGGCTCCCCGGATGCTGTCGCGGGCGTGCCTCCGGATTACTTTTCTCCGGAGGGTCAGCTTTGGGGCGCCCCGCTGTTTGACTGGGACGCACTCGCAATGGACGGGTATTCGTGGTGGATGCGGCGGATCGCCGCGACGCTCGAGTGCTGCGACGTGGTTCGCCTCGATCATTTCCGCGGATTCTACAAATACTGGAGTGTTCCCGCCGGCGACACGGATGCCCGCTCCGGTTCGTGGAAGCCTGGTCCGGGGCTCCCGCTATTCCGGGCCATACGTGAGCGGTTCCCTGACAGCCGGTTCATTGCGGAGGACCTGGGCGATCTGGACGACGAAGTTCGCGAATTCCGTCTGGCCACCGGTCTGCCCGGAATGGCGATTCTGCAGTTCGCCTTCGACTGCGATCCGGAAAACCTCTATCTTCCTCACAACCTTGATTCCAACAGCGTGGTGTACTCGGGTACCCATGATAATGATACTACGCTGGGCTGGTACCGGAATGCATCCGAGTCCATACGCGACCAGGTGCGGCGTTACCTTCGGGTCGGGGGCGATGAGATCAGCTGGGACGTGATTCGTGCAGGGTTCGGATCGGTCGCGGACACCGCCATATTCCCGATCCAGGATCTCCTGGCGCTCGATTCCAGTGCCCGTTTCAACGTGCCCGGCTCCCCTCAAGGCAATTGGCGGTGGCGAGCCACTCAGGAGCAAATGGACGGGCTGAACGGAGAGACGAGTTTCTATCTCAGGGAGCTCGCTTGGCTGTACGGCCGGTGAATGAAACGCCACTCCGGGCTCCTCGGCCGCCTCCGCCGCATTGTCGTTTGAATGCGATGGAACAGATGATTCGAGAGGGGGCAGAGGCGATTTTTGAGCCCTATTCTCTGAATAAGCCCCGGGCTTCGCGGAGGAGACGCCGCGGGGCGTCCTCAAACACGTAGTGTCCGACATCGTCCATCGCGATGCTCCGTGCGCGCGGAAAACGGCGTTCCCATTCCTCTCGAAACCCCCGATGGAAGCACCAGTCCCGTTCGCCCCAGAGGATGAGCAGATCCTTTCCCTGAAGCCTCGCGAGGCCGGCTTCGACCGCGAGCAATGTGTTCCACGACGGATGATCCGGATCGGTGGGAATGTCCCGGACGAACCGCCAGATCGCGATGCGGTTCCGCGGCGAGTCGTATGGGTACAGGTAGGCTTTCCGGATAACATCCGGCAGTGCAACAGCCGTCGTCATTCGTGTGGCGGCCCAAGCAAAGAGGTTGAGGCGCCGCACGGCGAACTCACCGATTCCCGGGGTTCGGCAGAGCATGATTCGGCGGGGCATGGACGGGAATGGAAAGGCTGCTGTATTCATGATAAGGATACGTCCAACCCGCTCCTCCATGCGCGCCGCCAGACCCATGCCGATGGCGCCGCCCCAGTCGTGCAGGACGAGGTGAAACCGGGGAAGATCAAGCGTCCGAACCAGGCTTTCGAGGTGGTCGATCCGGTCCTCGAGACGATAGCCGGCATCCTGAGGTTTGTCGGAAAACCCGCATCCGAGGTGGTCGGGAGCGATGATTCGGAACTCATCGCGCATGTCCTGAATCAGGTTACGCCAGGCAAAGGACCAGGTCGGGTTCCCGTGCAGGCAGAGGATCGCATCCCCCCTCCCCTCGTCCACATAGTGCAACCGTCCTTTGTCGACCGCGTGGTAGTGGGAGGCAAACGGATAGAGCGTGCGAAGGTATACCGGGCGCGCGCTCATGACGTCAGGCTTGCACGGCGACCATCATTGAGACGATGCCGCTTCCGATACCGAGCAACCCTACGGAATCGGTGGAGTGCATGGCGCCGGACTCCAGAGCCCGGCACAGGGTGATGGGAAGGGAGGCTGAGCCGATGTTTCCCAGTTCGGGATAGGTGATGTAATCCTTTTCGGGAGCGATCTTGAGTCCGGCGAGCAGACGCCGTTGGTGCGCTCGCCCCACCTGGTGGCACACGATCCGGTCAACCGTCTCCGAGCTCCACCCCGTCTCGTTACAGAAACGTTCCCATCCACGTTCTGCCACGGAGATTCCGGCATCGAGGAGCAGTTCCGATTCCGTGACCATTTCGAGGCCGTCGCCGCGGGAGGAATCCCCCTGGCAGAGATGGTTGTGGCTGGTATCGGTCTCCACGGTAGCGCAGACGATTCGCGGGGCGGTTCCCGCCATCGATGCGGAGCAGAGCACGGCCGCGGCCGCGCCCGCCCCGATGGTCAGGTTTGCAAAATACGGCTTGATCGACTTGCGGGTAAAAGTCCCGTTCAGGAGCGTCTCGATGGTTCGGTCCAGCAACGGTTTCCCATTCTCGCCGGATACGATCAGCGCGGCCCGGATCTGGCGGCTCTGGATCAAACCGGCGGCGGTTACCATTCCGTTTAGAAATCCGAGGCAGGCGTTGGAGACATCGAAGATCTGGGTGTGCGCGGGCAGTCCGAGCAGCTGGTGCACGGTGGACGCGGTAGCCGGTTCGAGCTGATCGCGGCAGACCGCACAGTGCAGGAGCAGATCGATCTGGTCGCGCGGTACCCGACTCTTTGCGAGTGCCTTCTCACCGGCGAGCGCGCTTGCACGCGATGCAGGCATCGGCTCCGCCCAGAATCTACGTTCGCGAATGCCGGTCATCAACTCGAGCCGTCCGGCAGGCAGGCGCAATCGTTCGTAGACCGGTTCGAGAAGGGACTCGAGCGCATCCGATGTCAGGGTTACCGGCGGCACTTCACACGCCAGTGTTTCAATGGCAACGTCTTCAAATCGCACGGGATCCCTTGTTATTGCTCCGGCCGCATGGCCAGGCGTACCAACTCCTCGTCGAAGTAGTTGCTGTCCATTCCTGCATTGACCAGGATGCCGGTTCCGTTGATCCCCGACGCCCTCGGGCTCAGCAGGAAGGCCGCGGTATTGGCGATTTCCTGGGTGGTGAGCGCGCGTTTGCGGTAGGTCATCTTCTCCGCGAACAGGTAGTTCTCGAGGTAACCCGGTATCCCGGCAGAAGCCTTGGTTTTCAACGGGCCTGCGTTGACGCTGTTGAAACGGACCTCGGAATCCGCGCTGAACGACTTGGCAAGAAAGCGCACACAGCCTTCCAACGCGGACTTAATGGGCGACATGTATCCGTACTGTGCCGCGGTGACGTAGGAGGAAATCCCGATGGTTACGACCGATGCGTCGGGCGAGAAGCGCGGTTTGAACGCCCTTGCGAGCTCAACGAAGGAGAACGCGGAGATCTGGGTCGCCTGCAGGAAATCCGTGCGTCGAACCTCATGAAACGGGCGAAATCCATCCGCGTAGTTTGCGAATGCGATTGAATGAACGAGGCCGTCTATCGGTCCGAATTCGGCGGCGGCCTCGGCGGCCGCCGCGATCTCCTCCTCATGCTCGACGTCGCAAAGGAGCACGGGGCGGTCCTCCAGGAGTTTGTCGAGTTCCTTGCGTCGCGCGGCGTTGCGCACCCCGTAAACGACGCGGGCGCCGGCATCTTCAAGGGTGCGACCGATCGCCCACGCGATGCTCTTGCGATTGGCGAGGCCGAAGATGACGATACACTTCTGTTCCAGTTGAAGGAATGACATGGATGATTTCTGTTGGAATTCCTTACCAACAGAGGAAGTCCCGCGCGGCAAGACATATCGCGCTTTGGGTGTTCAGGGGCCCCGTCATTACGCTTCGATAAGCGCGAGGGCGAAAGCGACGGTCATGATGCGCTTGTCACCCCGGGTAACCTCTCCGCGCAGGAAGTGGAACTTAGAGAGAGTCTCTTCGAATGCAGCGGTGATGAGCAGTTCGTCTCCCGGTTGCACCAAATGTCTGAATTTCGCGTCCTTGATTCGGGAGAGGATCGGAGTTCGGTTGTCGGTCGACTCCCCGGCCTCCCTCATGCGATGGACCAGAAACACGGCGCCGGTCTGAAAGACCGATTCACAGAGCAGCACGCCGGGCATAACAGGATTCCCGGGGTAATGGCCGGCAAAATACGGTTCATCCGCCCGGACAACCCGGCGCGCTACGGCATGGGCATCCCTCAGCTCGACAATCTCGTCGATGAAGAGAAATGGCGGGCGATGCGGGATGGTCTGCTCGATTGAGATCATAATCTATATCACTCGATGGTGCGAAAACCGTAATCCGTCAGAATTTTGTTAACAAGCGGAATCATTCGGTGTTGCGAAGGACCTCTTCCGCCGTGGTACGGCCCTCCCGAACCGCCCGTATTCCGGCCTCGCGCAATGTAACCATTCCCCCGCGCACCGCCTCTCGCCTTAGCGCGGCCGGGGGACTGTTCTCCGCGACCCGTCTACCGATCCGGCCTCGAAGTCGAAGGAGTTCGAAAATCCCGAAGCGGCCGCAATAGCCGGTATTGCGACAGGCCGGGCATCCGTCACCCGCATGCCAATGCCGCCCTTCAATGTCGTCCTCCGAGATTCCCAGGCGCTCAAGGTGTCGGGTGTCCGGCGGCCGCGGGGCACTGCATTCCGGACAGACGGACCGAAGCAGGCGTTGCGCGAGCACGGCCTGCAGTGCGGCGGCAATCAGGTGGGACTCCAGACCGAGGTTGATCAGGCGGGTCACTGCGCTGACGCTGTCGGATGTATGCAGTGTCGTCAGAACCAGGTGTCCGGTGAGCGCCGCGCGCATGGCGATGCGCGCGGTCTCGGGATCGCGGATCTCTCCCACCATGATCGTATCGGGATCCTGTCGAAGCAACGCCCTGAGAATTCGCGAGAAATCGAGGCCCGCATGATGGTTGACGGGAACCTGAATCAGTCCCTCGATTTCGTATTCAACCGGATCCTCCGCCGTGAGGATCTTGCGCGAAACCGAGTTCAATTCTCCGATGGCGCTGTACAACGTGGTGGTTTTCCCGCTTCCCGTGGGACCTGTGACCGTGAACATGCCGTTGGGCGCCTTGAGAATTTCACGGATCGCGCTGCGTATGTCGGCGGGGAGTCCGAGGCAGTCCAGGTCGAGACGGGCTCGAAATCGATCGAGAACGCGAACGACGACACTCTCACCGAAACGTGTCGGAAGTGTATTCACCCGCAAGTCGACCGATCGACCCGCGATGTCCAACCGAATCCGCCCGTCCTGTGGCACACGGTGCTCGGCAAGGTTCATGTCCGAGAGGACCTTGATCCGCGAGATCACCGGGTCGCAGAGCTGATGGGGCGGCGGCTCAAGTTCCAGCAGCGCGCCGTCGATCCGGTAACGAATCCGGAACTCGCCCTCGAATGGTTCAAAATGAACATCGCTGGCGCCTTCCTCGACGGCCCGCTGCAGGATGGAATCGACGAACCGGATTACCGCCGCCGCATCGGCCTGTTCGCGCGGATTGCCCCGACTGGAACCGTCGCCCGCTTGCGCAGCCGCACCAAACCGCGACGACGGGGTTCGTTGCTTGTCGATCCGAGCCATCGATCCCCCCCCGATGCGGAACCGCCACGGGCTACTTCAGTTCGGCGAGCTCAACCCCTGCGGCTTCGAGTCGCTTGCGCATGTCGTCCGGGCTCTGCGCTTTCTCCAGCGCTTCCTGAGGATCGACCAGATTCCGGTTGACGAGGCTCAGGAGGTGGGCATCCAACGAGATCATCCCGTATTGCGATCCGGTTTGAATGTCCGAGGAAATCCGGTAGGTCTTGTTCTCGCGAATCAGTGCGCTGATGGACGTGGTGGCGATCATGATCTCGAAGCCGGCAATCCGGCCTCCGCCGAGGCGTTTGCACAGCACCTGAGAAATCACGGCCACGATGGACGAAGCCAGCTGCGTGCGAATCTGGTCTTTTGTAGAGGCAGGAAACGCATCGACAATGCGGTCGACCGTTCTCGCGGCACCGGTGGTGTGGAGGGTCCCGAACACGAGGTGTCCCGTTTCCGCAGCGCTTACCGCCGCCTCGATGGTTTCCAGGTCGCGCATTTCCCCGACGAGAATCACGTCCGGGTCCTGCCGCAAGGCGCCCCGGATCGCGTCAGAAAACGACATGACGTCCGAGCCTACTTCGCGCTGCGTGATGATGCATTCCTTGTGTTCGTGGAAATACTCGATCGGATCCTCGATCGTGATGATATGCCCTTCCCGGTTCTCGTTGATCCAGTTGATCATCGATGCCAGCGTGGTCGACTTACCCGAACCGGTCGGACCGGTTACGAGAATCAGGCCGCGCGGGCGGCACAGGAGCTCCTTGATCTTGTCGGGAAGCCCGAGGTCGGAAAGCGTGGACAAGTCCTTTGGAATCGTGCGCAAGACCATTCCGTAGTGCCCTTTTGCCTTCATGATGCTGACGCGGAAACGCGCCTGATCCATGTAGGCGAACCCGAAATCCGCTCCGCCGCGCGTCTTGCACTTCTCCTGGTTTGCCTCCGAGGTGATCGCCTGCATCAGGGCTTCCGTGTCCTTCGGCCGCAATGGCTCCCCCTCGACCGGTGTCATTCCCCCGTGCATGCGGAGCGTGGGCGGCTGTCCCACCTGGAGATGGAGGTCGCTCGCGCCTTCCCCGACCATCAGCTCGAGCAAGTCATTCATCTCGTAAGGGCAATCGAGCGCGGCATCGGCTTCATCATTGTAACTCATCGAACCGTTCCTCCTGTTGGCAGTTCACTGGTGTCTTGTGTGTGGCAGGTGTGTGGCAAACCTGATGAAAAATATAGGATGCTGGATTGCGTCGTCGGGGCAACGATATTTCATGCCTCGTCGATGGTGGCGCCAAGCACTTCCTCGACCGTTGTTATCCCCGCGCAAGCCTGTCGAATCCCGTCCTCGCGCATGGTACGCATCCCTTCACGGCCGGCGCACTCGCGCAATGCCCTCTCCGAGGGGTTTTGATGGATGACGCGACGGAGCCGATCGCTGACCGGCATGAATTCAAAGATCCCGCTCCGCCCATGGAAGCCGGAACCGTTGCATGCGGAACACCCGCGCCCGCGGAGAGGTGCGCCGCGCAGCACCTCCTCGTTCGGCTGGATCAGGAGGCGCTCCAACCACTCGCCGCCTCCCGAGGGTTCACGACACTCTGAACACACACGCCGCACCAGGCGCTGCGCCAGGACCGCACGCAACGCCGCCGCCACGACGAAACGGCGAACCCCAATGTCAATCAGCCGGGAGACCGCCGCCGCGGCATGATTCGTGTGAAGTGTACTGAAGACCGCATGCCCGGTAAGCGCCGCCTGGAACGCCATGTCAGCCGTCTCGAAATCACGAATCTCCCCGATCATGATCGTGTTCGGCGCTTGGCGTAGAATGGCGCGGAGGGCGGTTGAGAACGTCATGCCGACTTCGGAACGGACGCGAGCTTGCGTTACTCCGGGCAATGCGTACTCGATCGGGTCCTCCACCGTAATCACTTTGTTGTCCGGACGATTGCAGAGGCGCAAACAAGCGTAGAGGGTCGTTGTTTTCCCAGAACCGGTCGGGCCGGTCACCAGCAACATCCCCTGTGGTGCCGTCAGATCCTCCTGAATCCGGATGCGGACAGAATCGGACATCCCCAGTCCATCCAGCCCGGGCGGTCCGCTCCCTCCGTCGAGAACGCGAATGACGAGGTGTTCGCCGTGGATTCCCGGAATCGATGCCAGGCGCAGGTCCAGGCTCCTGCCTGCGGCATTGTGAGCGATACGCCCGTCCTGCGGCAACCGCCGCTCGGAGATCGACATGCCAGACTCGAGTTTGAGGTGAGAGAGGATCGCCGCGCCAAGGGAGGCCGGCGGCGGCGGCATTTTGATGAGCTTACCATCCACGCGAAAGCGGATGCGCAGACCGTCGAATGCCGACTCCAAATGCACATCCGAGGCGCGATGGTGCACAGCCTCCTCGATCATGCGTCCTACGAAACGGCGAATCGGTTCCACACCGGCGTCCACGGTTTCACGCTCCTGCGCCTCCCTCCGGGTGTCGGTGTCCGATCGGTGCGCATCGGGATTAACGCTCGCAGGATGTCCTGAGAGCCCCGCCTCCGTTCCGTAATAGCGTCGCAACGCCTCATCCAGCTGGTTCGGATCTGCCAGGCGCGGATCGACAACCAGCTCCAGCGCCCGGCCGATCTCGTCGAGCCCTCGGGTGTCGAACGGATTCGCAATCGCCACCGTAATCGTCCGCCCGGCCCTGCGCAGGGGCAACAGCGAAGACGCCAGGGCGCGTTCGGCAGGCACGAGGGTGATGGCATCCCGATCCGCTTCCAGCGGGCCCGGATCGACCCGACTCATCCGGAACTCCTCGGCCAGTACGCGCTGGATCATCGTCCGATCGAAAGCCCCCTCCCCGACCATTCGCTCAAGCAGCGCTGCCAGCTCCAGATCGGTGCCTGCACCCAACCACGCAGCCCGCCACACCGGCGGAAGCAACCGGCGCTCAGCCAACAAATCCAGGACACACCGCGCGTACATGAGCGGGATTTAACGCAGACGTTGGAAAATACACAATACTATATTTATTGTAAAATAATCATCAAAGAGAGTGAAAGAACGATAGGTCCGAGATACTGGACTTCCGTTCGTGAGCCGTTTTGCACCAGACTTGCGTTCTATCCTCGGCTCAGCCGGGTGTGCAGCGCTTCCTCGGCGGCGCGACGCATGACATCGGCCGGGACCTCGGCGCCGCTCCAGATCTCAAGGGCTCGGACCCCCTGCCAAACCAGCATACTGAGACCGTCGGCGCATCGCATTCCGCGATCCCGCGCGTCGGCAAGGAGTCGGTTGTGCGGATTGCCGTAGGTGCTGTCATAGACACAAAGCGCGTCGCTGAAGCGCTCCAGCGCGATGGGTGAGGGATCCTCCGGCTTGAGACCAAGGGAGGTGACATTGATGAGCAGTCCGGTTGATGGAAGTGTCGGAGGCGGCTGCGTGAGGTCGAAGCCGTGAATCGGACATCTACCGCCCCACTCCATCTCGAGCAACCGTAGCAGCTCGTTCAGACGGGAGGGATCACGGTTGCCGATCCAGAGTTCACGGCAACCGGCCTGGAGGCATTTCACCGCGACCGCCCTGGCCGCGCCGCCGGCGCCGAGTTGAATCACGGTCGTTCCGGCGAGGTCGACGCCGAGCTCCTGGCGAATCGCCTTTTCGATGCCGTACCCGTCAGTGTTGAAGCCAATCCAACCGTCCGGTGCGCGCTGCAGAGTGTTCACGGCGCCAAGCTGCTCTGCCGTTGCGTCGATATGGTCGACGAGCGAGACGGCTCGGACCTTGTGCGGAATGGTCAGGTTGACGCCAAGGAACCCCTTCCGAAGCAGGGTTTCAAGCGCCTCCTCCAGATCCTCCTCGGAAATCTCAAATCGCTGGTACCGCCACTCTCGAAATCGCGGATCCCCTTTTCCCATCGCTCGGAGCGCCGCGTTGTGCATTTGAGGACTCAACGAGTGGCGGATCGGATTTCCCAGTACGGCAAGGTACACCGGATATCCGCCCCAGTCTCCAGAACGCAGATCGTTCAGAGTCAAACACGCATCATGCATGAGTCATGCGGGTTTGATTCATCCAGGGGGGCCGTCATGTTAACGGTTCAGTCCCATGAGGAACTCCACGTTGGTCTTGGTCTTTTTCACCCGGCCGATCAGCATTTCCATAGCCTCTGGAGACGGCACACCCTTCATCGCGCGCCGCAATCCGAAGACCTTCTGCATCTCATCCGGGTGGTAGAGCAACTCTTCCTTGCGCGTGCCGGACCTGTCGAGCCCGATTGCCGGGAAGATCCGCTTGTCAACCAGAGCGCGGTCGAGGTGCAACTCCATGTTTCCGGTTCCCTTGAACTCCTCGAAGATCACCTCGTCCATCCGGCTGCCGGTCTCAATCAATGCCGTTCCAAGAATTGTGAGGCTTCCCGCTCCCTCGATGTTGCGCGCAGACCCAAAAAACCGTTTCGGCTTCTGCAGGGCGTTCGCCTCGACACCACCGGATAGAATCTTCCCGCTGTTTGACGCCAGCGCGTTGTAAGCGCGCGCCAGGCGCGTGATCGAGTCGAGAAGAATGGCGACGTGCTGGCCGCGTTCGACCAACCGGCGTGCTTTCTCAATCACCATCTCCGCGCAGTGCACGTGGCTCTCCGCGTCCTGGTCAAAGGTCGAGGCGATCACTTCGCCTGCTTTCACTTGCCGGCGAAAGTCCGTCACCTCTTCGGGGCGTTCGTCCACCAGTAGGACGATCAGATGCACCTCGGGATAATTCGTGATGATGGCATTCGCGATCCCCTGCTGCAGCACGGTCTTGCCGGTTCGCGGCGGCGCCACAATCAGCCCGCGTTGGCCCTGCCCGATCGGCGTCAGCAGGTCCACGATCCGCATGCTCAGGTTGTCCCAAGAGACATCGTTCGAGGTTTCAAGGATAAGGCGGTTTGTCGGGTAGTATGGAACCAGATCCTCGAACGGAGTGATGCTCAAATTCTCCTCAGGGGATTCGTCCATGATCGCGTCCACCCGCAAGAGGTAGGGACAGGTTTCGCCATCCCGGCTCGGGTGAACCCGGCCCTCCACAAGGTGACCGCGTTTGAGCCCGTATCGCTGCATCAAAGCCTCTGATACAAAGGTGTTCAGGGGGCGGATCTTATAGTTGTCATTCTGGTAAACCAGCAGGCCGTAGCCCTCCTCTGTTGTCTCGACGACACCTTGGACCGTGATCGCGCGATGCGTAGAGAACGCCTTTTCGAGTATATCCTCGATCAATGTTTGCCGTTTCGGAGCGGTCTCCTGCTCGATCTCGAACTCATTCCGCGCCAAATCCGCCAGTTCGAGCAGCGGCATCCCGGCGAGTTCGTTTATGGAGACCGGTTCCTCGCCGCTGCTGTGCTCCTCGGCGATGCGGTTCATCTGATCGAAGTCCTCGAGCAACTCGTACTCGCCCAGGAAACCGATCTGAATCTGAGGGCCGGCATCCGGCCCGAAAAAGCTGTCGCGCTGCCTCGACTTCCGTTTCTTTTTCTTTTTTGAGGGGCCGCCCTGCGGTTGCGGTTGTTGGGAGTTGCCGGGCTGTTGTTTCTTAAAGCGCTGTTTGAAGTTCTTGTTTTTCTGTTTCCAGCCGCCCTGCCCCCCCTGGCGCTGCTGCGGTCTGTTGCCGCCATGCGAATGGCCATCGCCGCGATGCGGACGATTGTCCCCGGCATCCGCGTTCCCCTCGGCGTAACGCCGCTCGCTCTGTTCCGGAGTCTGCCCGTAGCCGCGTTGTTCATGGCGGAGAGCGGAATCGCGCGGCTCCGCATACTCGCTCCGATCGTTCTCCGATTCATTCGCATCGGTTGGGCGGGAGGATTCTCTGTCGTTCCCGGAGAGCAACTCCGGATCCTCATCGCTGGAGTAGCGTACGGGGACCTCGTCGACCACCGGTTTGCGCTTTCCTGATTGGTCATCGGCGGAGGCGACTCTGCCCCCCGAATCAGAATCCGGTTTGGATTCCACCTCGGACGGAGCCGACTTCCCCGGTAGCGGTTCCGGGGTATCCGCCGGAGCGCGATCCGTGTTCTGGGTCTTGTCTCCCGACTTGCTTCGCTTCCGCGCGGTCTTCTTCGCCGGGGTTTTTCGGGCGGTCTTCTTTGCCGGGGTCTTGGGTCTGGTTGCGGAGTCGGCGGTCTCGCCAGAGGCGCGCGGCTCCTGAGTCTCTTCTTCGGTCATGTAAAACGTGTTGACGATGTTGGATCAGGGAAAGCGGAGGGCTTTGGCTCAGTGGAAGCAAGCTCCTCCGCAAGGGCGTGTACTTGACGCCTGAGAAATTCCGGCGACCCGTTGTTGAGAATGACGAAATCAGCGAGGGCGATCTTCTGCGAAAGGGGCATCTGCCGGGCTATTCTCAAGGAGATCTCCTCCTCGTTCAGACCCCGCTTGGCAAGGCGATCGCGCGCCGTTGCAGCGTCGCTTACAACACAAAGAGAGAAATCGAAAGACTTTTCAAGGTTTTTTTCGAAGAGGAGAGGAATTTCGACAACGGCCGTGCGCTCGGGTTCCGCCTCGATACGTCGCTTCCAGGTAGCCCGGACGCGCGGGTGCAGAATCGCTTCCAGTCGCTCGAGTGCGCTCCGGTCGGCGAACACAATCCGGGCAATTGCACGGTGGTCCGGCCGACCTTCGGAGTCAAAGACCTCCGGACCGAACGCCGCCCGCACGTCCTTGTGCACGACGGAATCGTTCGCGAGGAGCTCGCGTACGATTCGGTCGGACTCGACGACAGCGGCGCCGCACTCGGCGAAATACAGGAGGGCGCTGGATTTTCCGCAGCCCATTCCCCCGGTCAATCCTAGCTTCATGATAACGGATAAAAAAAATGCATCCATAATGGCTTCGGAATGGATGCAGGGCGGGTGGAACCTCTGCTCGGAATCTTTGGGAATGATCGGCCGGTTGCAAGGTATAAATTACTCTTGCACGGACCGAACGGCCTCTCAGGATGATGCGCGTTCGCCTGCAACCGATTTCTTGAGATGATCGACACCATTATGGCATCAAACGGTTCCGAGCGCACGCTGGACTGGATCCGGAAACTGTTGGAGGGCTTGGGAGCCGAAGGGGCTGTGGCGGAGTTGGCCGCCGTGGCGATCGGCACGCTGCTTGTGGTGGTCCTCGCGTTTCTGGTGAACTGGCTCGCTAAGCGGGTAATCCTTCGTGTGGTTTTCCGAATCGTAAACCGGTCACCATGGACCTGGGATAATGTCCTCTTGGAGAACGGCTTTTTCACCCGCCTCTCACATCTGGCGCCGGCTCTGGTGATCAGTGCGCTGGGAAGAGGCATTTTTTATGGGTATCCCGCAGCGGAGGTGTTCATCGCCAACACCGTGCTGGTCTACATTATTTTTATCACCCTCATGGTGCTCAGCGCCGTGATGAACAGTGTGCAGCAGATCATCGAGCGTCGTTCCGCAGGGGAGAGCATCCCAATCAAAGGGTTTGTTCAGGCGGTGAAACTGGTTCTCTTCATCATTGGCGGTATCCTCGTTCTCTCCGTGTTGGTCGGCCGCTCCCCAGTGTATTTTCTGAGTGGGATCGGCGCTTTGACCGCGTTGCTCCTGCTCATCTTCCGGGACGCGTTGCTCGGGCTGGTCGCCGGGGTCATGATCTCGGTCAACAATATGGTCCGGGTGGGCGACTGGATCGAAATGCCGGGCAACGACGCCGATGGATCTGTGATGGATGTTTCCCTCACCACCGTAAAGGTCCGCAACTGGGACCGCACGATCACGACAATCCCCTCCTACGACCTTATTTCAAAGTCATTCAAGAATTGGCGCGGCATGGAGGAAAGCGGGGGGCGGCGCATTATGCGAGCGATCAACATTGATCTGCAGACCGTCGGTTTCGTCGACGACCCCATGCTCGAGCGGCTCCGGCGCATCGAGCGGCTCCGGCCGTATCTCGAGTCGCGCCTCGCGGAGGTGGAGCGTGCCAACGCCGAGTCCGGACTCGATCTCGAGGTTCCATGCAACGGGCGACGATTGACGAATATCGGGACATTCCGCGCCTACTGCCTGGCGTACCTGCGCGAACGCGAGGACCTGAGGCTCGACATGACCCACCAGGTACGCCAACTGGCGCCGACCGAACACGGCGTGCCCATGGAAATATACGTCTTCACCAAGGAGACCGGATGGGTGGCACACGAGCAAACGCAGGGTGACATCTTCGACCACTTGCTCTCGGTGGTCGGGGTCTTTGGACTGCGAGTCTTCCAGGAGCCTTCGGGAGTCGATTTGCGCGAGGCCTTGCACACGGGGGGCACCGCCGGGGAAGCGGGAAGTCAGGATCGGGGCTGACCTGTCACCTCCCGTTGTGGGACAGGTGCAGGAAATGCGTCCAGGCGTCGTCAAGGCGATCGCGGGCGGCGACGCTAACAAAGGGGCGCCACGAGGGCCGGCGCGGTTTGCGCAGCAAGCGCATTCCCGCCTCGTGGGGAAGACGATTCGCCTTGCGCGAATTGCATCGCTGACAGGATGTTGTGATATTTTCCCAAGTCGTGCGACCCCCGCGTTCGCGCGGAATCACATGGTCGAGGTTGAGCTCGCGCGGACCGAAGAGATCACCGCAGTACTGGCAGACGTAGCCGTCGCGCTCGAAGAGATTCTGACGGGTGAAACGGATCTCCTTTACAGGAAGGCGATCGTAGCTCTTCAACAGGAGGATTTTCGGCACACGAATCTTGAGGCGCACGGTATGGATGTGATCTCCTTCGTGCCGGGCCGGATTCTCTTCGGAATAGAGGAGCCACTCATCGATACCGTAGACCATGTACCCACTGTCATCGCAGTGAATCACGCACGCGTGCTCCTGAAAAAGCAAGCTGAACGCCCGCGGGGCCGCAACGATGTTGACCGCCTGCCAAAGGCGGTTGAGCACGAGTACTCGGTGCTTCGGGCGACCGTCCATCTCTTCGGGAGGATTGTTCACAGATCCGGGGTCTGTCAAATCAGAAACCGCGTGTTGGCGATCGCATACCACACGGTTGTCAATCAATCCACGATAGGGAAATAGCGTGCGGACTGCGCGGATCACCGGCGGATGTCCTATGCCCCGGGTTGTTCCCCCCACCACGCATCCAGCCGACTCGGATCGCCGGGATCGTCGCCCTCGAGTTCATACACGTGTTCGACCGGAAGCCGGTGCCGGAACCAGGAATCCTGCTTGCGCACAAGCCGGCGCGTGTTCCGGTTGATGGCGGCCTCCCACTCCTGCGCGCTGTACTTCCCGTCAAGGTAGTCCAGGGTCTCCCGGTAGCCAATCGCATTGGCGGCGCTCGGGTTCGACTCGAGTCCCTCGAGCCGAAGGCCGGCGACCTCATCCGCCAGACCGGCTGCGATCATCGTGCGGGTTCGGCGCTCGATTCGTTCGCGAAGATGCTCCCGCGACCGACGAACCAGGCAAACCCGCTTGACCCAGTCCGCAAACGGCGAGCGCTGCCGCGCAAATGAATCCCGCAGTTCCAACCATGTGCGCCCCGAAGCGCGACAGCGCAAGAGAGCGTTCACAACCCGGCGAGGGTTGCGACGATCGAGGCCCGGAGTTCCATCCGGATTGTACGAGTCGAGTTCCCGGAGCAGTCCCGGCAGCCCCTCGCGCACCTCCAGTTCCGCCACCTCGGTGCGGATGGCTTCGGGAATCGTAATCCGATCCGCCACCGGCGCAAAGAACGATTGCAGGTAGAACCCGCTCCCTCCTGTTACCAGGAGCGGTCGTTTCCCGGCCTCACGAACCGCTGACAGCGCATGCGCTTGGTACGAGTCAACCGAAAAGCGCTCGCACACCCGCACCAGGTTGATCCCGAAGTGCGGCACCTGAGACCGAGCCGCGGCGTCCGGTTTCGCGGTCCCGATATTCATCCCCCGGTATACACAGAGCGCGTCGCATGAGAGGATTACGGCGTTGCGCCGCCGCGCCCATTCAAGGGCCAGGTCGGTCTTTCCAGAAGCGGTCGGACCGGCCAGGATGTAGAGTGTTCCGGACATCTCGGTATAGCAATCACGCCTCGTGGAGAGCCCGTCAAATCGATACGAGTGGAAATCCCGTTGACAGCGGGAATCGGGATACTAAAAAAAACAGCGCGCTCTCTCGCGCGTCCAATGTGGCGTTTTCCGCGATACACGCTCCCCGATCCAGGCACCGGCCGGAGCCCCGGCATATCACATCAAAAAGTTGAATTAGAAAGGAATGACGGAATGAGTCAGATCAAACCTGCGGATATCCGCAACTTCGCGATCGTGGGACACCAGTCCTGTGGCAAAACAATGCTGGCCGAAGCGATGCTTCGGACGACCGGCAAGATTTCACGCTTGGGAAGCATCGAGGCGGGGACAACGGCCTCGGATTATCATGTCAGTGAGAAAAACCGGCAAATTTCCGTTCACGCCACCGTCCTGCAGAGCACATGGCTCGACCGAAAACTCAATATTATCGATACGCCGGGGTACCTCGATTTTATCAGTGAGGCGCTCGGCGCCCTGCGTGTCGGCGATTTTGCGCTCGTTGTTGTCGACGCCGCCGCCGGCCCGGAAATCGGCACGGACCAGGTATGGTCGTATGCCGGACGCTACGAACTCCCGAAGATGATCGTGGTCAACGGGGCAGACCAGGAGCACGTGAACTTTGATGAGGTGCTCGCCGCCCTGCGGGAGCGATTCGGCCGGACGGTCTTCCCGGTGACACTGCCCGCCGACCCAGGACCCGGATTTCATCGGGTGGTCGACGTGCTGCGCCAGAACGAGTGCGTGTACGCTTCGGACGGCAGTGGACACTTCGAGGAACAACCGCTCGAAGGGTCGGCCGCCGAACGCGTGGGCCAGCTTCATGGCGAGCTGATCGAATTTGTCGCGGAAGCCGATGATTCACTGCTTGAACGCTATTTCGACCAGGGCAGCTTGAGCGAAGAGGAAATGCGACAGGGAATCCACGCAGCGGTTCAGAACGAGTACCTGATTCCGGTGTTCGTCACGTCTGCGACCTCGAATGTCGGGGTCGCCCGTCTGCTTGATTTTATAGCGAAATACGGCTCGACTCCCGTGGATCGCAAGGACGTCCCCGCCCACGACGACGACGGCAATGAGACCGTCATTCGCCTGGACGATCCGGATCCGGCCTGCTATGTCTTTAAGACGATCAGCGAACCGCATGTCGGGGAACTCTCCTTTTTCCGAATGTATTCCGGAAGCGTCCGTCACGGGATGGACCTTCACAATTCCGATCGGAACATGACGGAACGCCTCGGTCAGATCTTCTCCATGCACGGCCACGAACGAGTGGCCGCGAGCGAAATCGGCCCCGGCGATATCGGAGCAGCCGTGAAACTGCGGGACACCCATACCGGCAATACGCTCTGCAGCACGCGCCGGCACGTGAATCTTCCAAGCGTCGAGTATCCCAGGCCCAATATACAGGGGGCGCTAAAGCTGAAATCCCAGGGCGATGAGGACCGTCTGGCGGAAGGGCTCGCCACCTTGCACGAGGAGGATCCCACCTTTCTCTATCGAAACGATGCGGAGACCCATCAAACGGTGCTTGCCGGACAAGGCGAGCTTCACTTGGCGATTTTGCTGGAACGACTCAAGCGACGATTTAACGTTCATGCCGACCTTATTGAACCCCGCATACCCTTCCGTGAAACGATCAAAGCCCCCGCCGACTCGAAATACCGCCACAAGAAACAATCCGGCGGTGCCGGACAGTTTGCCGAAGTCTGGATGCGCATCGAACCGCTTTCGCGCGACAGCGGGGTCGAGTTCACCAATTCCCTGGTCGGGCAGAATGTCGATCGCGTCTTTGTACCCTCGGTGGAAAAGGGAGTCCGCGCCGCATGCACTGAGGGGATCCTCGCCGGATACCGCGTCGTCGATCTGAAGGTCGACTTTTACGACGGGAAAATGCACCCGGTCGACTCAAAGGACATTGCCTTCCAGATTGCGGGTAAGTCGGCCTTTCGGGAGGCGTTTATGCAGGCGAAACCGTGCCTTCTCGAACCGATCTACAACGTCACCATCCGGGCTCCCGAGGAGTGTATGGGTGATGTGATGGGCGATATTTCCAGTCGTCGCGGCAAGATTATCGGGATGGACACCGAGGATGGAGTGCAGGTAATCCGGGCTCAGATTCCACAGATGCAGCTCTACCGCTATTCAACCGCCCTGCGCTCCCTGACCGGCGGTCGCGGTCTTCATACTGAGGAGCTCTCCCACTACGAGGAGATGCAGAGCGATCTGCAGGAAAAGGTGATCGCAGCGGCAAAGGAACCTCAATTGGCCGCCAAAGCCTGAGCGTGGATCTGCATGTTCCATGGGAAGGCTTCCTTCTGCTGCTCCTTGCCCTCGCCGGGCTGGGCATCTGGATCTTCAAACAGAAACGGGGTGTGCCGTGGCGACGCCCGGCGGACACCGGCATCCAGGACCAGCCCAATCCCGAGGGTCCGGGATTCTTTCTGCTGAGTCCGTGGGAGCGTTCCGAACTGGGCGATATTATCGCAGAGCCGCGCGGATCGGCCGTTCTTCTCCCGCAGCATTCCCCGGAGTGGGTCACCTGCGAGCTGACGCCGCTATTCGCTTCTAAAACGGATCTTCAGACTCCGATATACCTGGACGCCGCCGAGACCGGCGCCTTGCTCCTGATCGCGCCACCCCCGGATCCGCACCTGCTGCTCGAACACGCGAAATCGTGGGCCGCCACTCCCACCGTCTGCCTCCGTCTACCAAGTAAGGGCGAATATTGCCTTGTCCGCCCGGGTGACGCCGGAACGTGGGTCGGGGTTTCCGAACACGGACAACGCGTCGTTTGGAACCCGACCGACAAACAACTCCTGCGCCGGGGCTCTTCGGAGAAACCGTTCGAACTCCTCCATTGCCGGATGAACCCGGATACGGCACGCCGCTTCAAATACTAACCCCCATCGCGGGAAGCCACGGATCCCGCACCGCTTCGATCTGCGAGTAGCGCCGGCCGGGACCGCCATCGACGTCGTACCCGATATTGTTGGCAAGCACGTGCCTTACTCCATGTATCCCCTGGCCTTTTCCCCCTCTGGACCTCCTTCGACGGTGAACTCATACCGTAATCCCCGGTACAGGCACACGCACATCAACAGCATCATCACCGTGAGCGGAAGCGCGGCGGTGATCGCCATTTTTTGCAGCGCTTCGAGTCCACCTGCATACAGCAGCACCGCTGCCGTGCCGGATATCACCAGTCCCCAGGTCACTTTCTTCCACAGGGGCGGATAAAATTGTCCGCCCGAGGTCATCATCGAGATTACAAAAGTAGCTGAATCGGCGGAGGTGATGAAAAATACGGACAGCAGCAGGATCGTGATGAGGCTGAGAACCGAAGTGAGCGGAAAATGCTCGTAAAGCAGAAACAGCCCGACCGACACGTCATCGGCAATGGCCCCGGCAATGCCGGATTCCTGCGTCAGTTCAACATGAAAAGCCGATCCGCCAAATGTACTGAACCAGATGAAGGTCAGCAACACCGGGACGATCAACGCCCCGGCCACAAACTCGCTGATCGTGCGTCCGCGCGAGATGCTCGCCACGAACAACCCGACAAATGGCGACCATGCAATCCACCAAGCCCAGTAGAACAGGGTCCACGACTCTGTCCACTCGTACCCCACAAACGGGTTGGTCGACAGGCTCATGCTCAGGAATCCGGAGGTGAAATCAGCGATGGTGTTGGTGAAGATATTAAGGATGAAAACGGTCGGGCCGACCACCAGCAGGAAAGCCAACAGGGTGATCGCAAGAACGATGTTGGTCTTGCTGAGGATCTGGATTCCCTTGTCGACACCGCTGACGGTGGAGATCATGAACAGCACGGTCACCACAGCGATGACGATCAGCATGGCCGTGTAGCCGGCATGGAAGGAAAAAACTTCTCCCAATCCGGATGTAATCTGCATGGCACCCAGTCCCAGCGATGTGACAATGCCGAACAGGGTGGCAAATACGCCGAGGATATCGACCAGGTAGCCGATCGGTCCGTATATCCGGTCGCCGATGAGCGGGTAGAAACAACTGGAGATGAGCGGCCGCATCCCGCGCCGGAAAGAGAAATAAGCAATGCAAAGGCTCATTAGGATATAAACTGCCCACGGCTGGATACCCCAGTGGAAGAAGCTGTACTGCATGGCGAAGCGAGCTGCTTCACCGGATTTGGCTTCAATATGCTCGGGTGGATTCACGAAGTGGCTCATCGGCTCCGCCACTCCCCAGAAAATGAGCCCGATGCCCATTCCGGCCGCAAAGAGCATGCTAAACCATCCGAAATACGAGAACTGCGGCTTCTCATGCTGCTTGCCGAGCTTGATCTTGCCGTATTTACTCAAGGCAAGGTAGAGATTGAACACCACGAACAGGAAGGCGGCGACCAGATAGGCCCAGCCGAACCGTTCCAGGACCTGGCCGTGAATGTAGGTGGCCATATCAAAAAGGGCGTCCGGGCGGAACACTCCCGGTACGGTCAACACCAGCACCATGAGCAGGGAGAGGACATACACGATGTTGTTTCTCAGCTTGTCCATTCGACCCTCCGGTCAGGCGATGATCAGTACGGAGCAGTGCGTCTGATGCGGCAGGGATTCCGCCGTGGAACCGAGCAGCTTGTCCATCGGCTTCGGCTTGTCGTTGCGTCCGATTACAAGGAGGTCTGCATCCCGTTTGCGGGTTTCAGCAGGGATTCGCCTGCGGACGGCCCCCGTCAGCATTGTATTTTCTACATGATCATAGTTTGTCAGGCACTGTTCGGCTAACGTGTCCAGCTTGTTCGAGAGCTCTTCTTGACGTTTCCTGTCCGACTCCGGGTCGGGTGCACGCTCCCTGACGTGCAGGAGATACAGTTCCTTCGCACCGAATGAGAGCGATTTGAGATACGGCATCACCTTTTTGTCGGCGCGCCCGCAATCCGTGGCATAAACGATCCTCGCTGGACGTGATGTGTGGTTGGGGCCCTTCCTATGTCTATCCTTTCCTTCCTTCCCGCCGGCACGCTTCCCCCATTCCCATTTCACGAACCGGACTTCTTTCCTGGGTTTGAAAATCAGTGTGGAATAGCTGCATAAGCGCAGCAGGTCCGTATCCGGACTGGTCAGGATGGTCCGTCGGATCATGTTTTTCTTCTTCCAGAGTATGGCGATGTAGTCCACCTCCCGTTCAGCGGCAGTCTTGCAGATCTCCGAGGCAATGGTCCCTGAACGGATCTCCGTTTCGGCGGACATCCCACAGTTGCGGAACACTGCTTCCCTTTCCTTCAACTCAAACTCACGCCGATTCTTCTCATCCTCGCCCCCCGAGAACACATGCAGCAAGCGAACTTTTTCCGTGCCGAACTGTGAGATAAATCCGGCCAGATCCATAAGCTTCTCTTCCGGTTCTTTAAGGCTAAGCGGGATGAGAGTTGACTTCAGCATAGATGACTGCCGGTTTTTCTACTCACTTCCATTTATGGTCGCGCTTTCAGGGCAATGCAATGCATGACGAATATGAGCGAATCCAACGTACATGTTCTCAGGGAATGCACACCACCCACCTTATCGGACGCTCGGAACGCTGAAGAGAGAGCGGGCATGACTCTGCTGAGAACAGTACGAAGGAGCGCTTTCGCACGGAAAGTTTCGTGGAAGGGGGATGGAGCCGTCAAGAGAAAGAACAAAAGGGGGCTCCGTTCGACCCCCGGCAGCGCTTGGTCAATTCGGATTTCCCGGACGATGTAAACAGGCGGACGAAGCACGGGAAGGATGAGACCGAACGGGTACGGGGTTGACTGTCGGATTCCGGGTATCTTCACTCGGAAGCATTCCAGCATCCGACCATGAAAGCGAATACCGACACGCCGCGGGAAACGCTCCTGAGCGAGCCGATTCAGCCGGCTCCGGAATCTCCGATACTCGTCGCACCCACCGTGGGCGAACCACTCCTTCCCTCCCGTTTTCGACGCGGGAAATTGATTATCACATTCACAGCGTTGTTGGAGAAATGGAAGGAGTCCGGGCCGTGCCAGTCGGGTTCGGGCGAACGGTATGTACGCCGGCACGGCTATCGGCTCCGCGATTCGGACGGGGCGATCTATCGCGTCTATTTTGAGCGCCAGGCCGGTGGACGCTCCCGCCGGGCGCGTTGGCGGATTTACAGCCGGGAGAATCCGGATGAATAAGGAATCGCGAGCGTCGGAAGTGACGATCTGTCATGAGGGATCGTGGCTGCACTTCTGCGAACGGCGTCTGAACGACCGCAACGGTGCGGAACAGCGGTGGGAATTCATCCGCCGCGCGGGAACGGGCGGCGCCTGCTGCGTCATCGCCCACATTCCCGGTCCGGCGCGCCGCGTACTCTGCGTGAAGCAGTTTCGTCCCGCCCTCGCGCGATATTGCATTGAGTTCCCCGCCGGCCTCCTCGACTCGGGGGAATCGTTTGAGGCCTGTGCCCGCCGGGAACTGAAGGAAGAGACCGGCTGGGAGGGGTGCGTGCTCAATGTGGACCCGCCGATATTCAGTTCCCCCGGAATGACCGATGAATGGGTCGTGCTGGTTCACATGGAAGCTACCGAACGCCATGCCCCCGATCATGGGGACCTGGAGGAAATCGAAACCCTGGAAATCCCAGAGCGGCAGCTGCGCACGCGCCTTCAGGAATACCACGACGCCGGCTGCGCCCTCGACTCGAAGCTCTGGACCTGGGCCGTTGGTCGCACGATGCCATAGCCGTATTTCGGGGATTGCCAGGACGTGCGGCTCCCGTATTGATTCGGGCGTGCTCGAATTCGGCGATACCTATTTCGTGCTCGATGCGTCCGGCACACGTGTGTTCTGCGGAATCCATCAGGGAGATCGCTGGGAGGCTAGCTTTTATTCGGACGCCGAGGCACTCGAAGCGATTTTCTCCGGCGCCGAAGCGGTCGGGTTCCGCGATTACTTCGAGCGGGGTCGCCTGGCCGGACTGATCTGCTGCAACGGTCCGGGCAGCATCCTTGGGATTCGGCTGGCACTGATGGCGTGCGCCGGGTGGCGCAGCCTTCCGGGATTGCGCGCAGCTCCGGTGCTTTCCTATCAGAGCTTGCACGCGGCAGCCGCGCTGCTTCTTGAGGCAGGCACCGCGGCGCCCGATTTGTTCAGCGTAATCAGTGAATTCCGGAAAGGACGATGGAACCGGCTGGACGTGAGAGCCGGCGTGCCGATCGGTCCGATCTACCTCGACAACCTGGAATCGATCGGGGCGCTCAGCCATCCGGTTTTCTCGCTCCGTCAACGCCATCGCGCCGCACCGCCGCCCGCCAACGCGCGCGCAATGGAATACGATCCCGGGATCGATGGCCGGTGGCTGCACCGGATTCCACTTCAGAGATGGGAACGTGCACCTGAAGTCTACGTTGCGGAAGAGCCGACCTTTGTGAAGTGGACACCCGATCGCCATCGATGACCACCCCGCCGAGTGCACGCTGTTGGACCGAGATCGATCTCGGTGCTCTCGAACGAAATCTCAAGCGAATCCGTGCCGGATTGCCCGAGTGGATCCGGTACGTTGCCGTGGTGAAGGCGGATGCCTACGGACATGGTATGGCCCAGACGGTGACCCGCCTGATGCGTAGCGGGGTCGATCTCTTAGCGGTCGCAAATGTGCGCGAGGGGATTGAGATTCGTGAAATTGGCGCCGGCTGGCCGATTTTGATATTGAGCGCGGCGCTCCCGGACGAGGTTGATGACATCGTCGAGTGGGATCTCATTCCGACTCTCAGCAGCGTTGAGGAGGCCGCGCGTTTTGCCGCCGCCGCCCGGAGGCAGCAGCGCACCGTGAGCGTACACCTCAAGATTGACACCGGCATGGGCCGGCTTGGGGTCTGGCATGAGAATGCGGAGGATCTGCTTGCGGCGGTTCTGGTGCATCCGGAACTCCTGCCTGCGGGAATCTTCACGCACTTCGCAAGCGCCGATATCGACCCCGCGTTTACCGCGCGGCAGCGCAGGGTCTTCCTCAATACGCTCGGACGCCTGAAGGGGCTCGAGGCCGCCGACCTGCTGATCCACGCGGACAACAGCGCCGGACTTGAATCCTTTACGCGCGCCGGGCCGTTCAACGCCGTGCGCGTCGGGCTTCTGCAGTTCGGCATCCCCCCCTCCCCCGACTCCGTCCTTCGCAGCGTGCAGACCGACCCGGTCCTGAGCTTCCACACCCGTGTTGGGCTCGTGAAATCCTTACCTGCGGGTACAGGCATTAGCTACGGTCAAACCTATACCCTGGGGTGCGATTCCCGGGTCGCCATCCTTGCCGCCGGTTACGCCGACGGCATTCCCACCGCGCTGAGCAACCGCGGCTCGGTTCTGATCCGGGGCAATCGCTGTTCTGTTCTCGGCCGCGTTACCATGGATCAGACCATCGTTGACGTAACCGCGATTCCGCATGTCCACGCCGGCGACACCGCGACCTTCATCGGCGATCAGGAACGCGAGTCGATCCGCGTCGAGGACTTTTGCAGTATATCTGGACAGATCCCGTGGGAAGCGCTCGTCAGCATCACCAAACGCGTCCAGCGTATCTACAAAATCGATACTGGTATATGAATCCTGTCCGGTCCGGCCATAGGCCAACCCAACCGCTACAACAAGACTTCCGGAAGAATCCGTATTTTGAAGTTCAGCCGAGAATCCTTCGGGCGGCCAGGACCATGATCAGCAACACCACGAGGATAATGATCAGCAATGGCGGACGCTTATCCGAGCGTTCATACTCGCGGCTGCGCCGCCGGGACGGGGTATGCGAAGCTCGACTCATGGCAGGAGCTGGATACCACGAGTGGAAGCGCACCGTCAACCCCGTACGGCGCTCATTTAAGCGCTTTGTCGTAGCCCGCCATTATTGTGATTGAAATGCCACGATATCTGCTCTAAGCGATCTGATTGTTCTATTCGAATCTCAGATTCTGAACAGCTTGGACCGTACACCATCCCCGATAAGTCATCAACCTATGAAAATCCCTCTCACAGACCCACTTGTCCGGCACGGAATGGCCACTCAGCCGTCATGGTTCTACGATCGGGTTCGATTTATTGCGATCGCCCTGGGCATGACTCTCGGCTGGGCCTCCACCCTCTCTGCCCAGATCCCTGAGCTTAATACGACCACCGAGATCACTCAGTTCGGGATCACATGGACGTTCGCCGAAGAGGTGGAATATGGACAGTTTGTCAACGGCGACTACTACGTGATCGGGCCGGTGACCGTGGCGTCCGTCTCCCCTGCTCCGGAGGTCGACGGCGACCAGCTCCGGAACGGTTCGATGGTTAACCCCCCTGTGGGCAGCGTGAGCGCTTACGATGATCGATTGACCAATTGGAGCACCGATTATCTGACCGGCCTGGTGGAGTTCCCGCTGGAGATGCAGCCGGGCGACTCTCTCGTCTCGTCGATCAGCCTGGACGAACTCCAGCCGAACCAGATTCTCGACGACGTGCACCCTGATGAACCCGAGACCTCTCCGTTGCTCACGATGGCGGTATTGACCTGCATCGCCGGGCCGGTGCCCTTGGACACATTCCGGCCGGGTTACGCCGACCTCGACAAGGATCTCCTGCGCCGGGCCGGCGACATCCGATGGGATCTGCTCCCACGCGTTCCAGATCCAGTGGATCCGCGCGAGGATCCCGGTGTCGCCTGGGATCTGGCGGATGTGGAGAGAATGTTCGAGCGGCCGTGGATCGATCATGTTCGCGGATGGGCAAGCCGGGAGCTGCACGCGTCAGAGAACATGCCCGGATACGGGCGCGAGGTTGGCCGGGCGGTGTCGATCGCCGCGCTGAAACTGATGCTCGAGGGCTACACTGAAGAGGAATTGGCGACCCTGATGTACCGCTTCATCCAGGTTGGCATCGACAACTGGGCGATTGCCAAACGCGGCGGCGGCTGGCCTGCCCAGGGCGGCTACGGAAACGGCCGGAAGCTTCCAATTGTCTTCGCGGCGGTGGTGCTGCAGGACGAGGAAATGCTCAACCTCGCGGAGAACGCGCCCGATGCAGTCTACGGAGAGGACCAGCACACCGAGTTCGGACCCGCTTGGACGGGCGCGGAGGTCCGGTTTACGGGCCAGTACCCGGAGGCGTACGAGAGCGATCCGAGGCAAATCAATGCCGACCGTGGGCCTTACGAGCACTTGCGCCCGGGAAACTGGCCGGGGATCCGTCCCACCCTTGGCGAGAGCTACCGGCGCTGTTGCACATCGATTTCCTGGGTGGGCCAGGCCCTGGCGGTGCGCATGCTCGAAGCCGTGGAGATCTGGAACCACGACGCGTTCTTCGCCTACGTGGACCGCTGGATGACCGAAGACGATACGCTTCACGTAATGGAGATGCAGCAGAGTCTCGGCTACAGTCCCGGCATCCGCCAGGGCAGCACCGTTTTCGACCCGTTTGTCGACGCGATGTGGGATCGATACCGGGAGAACCTCACCTCCTACGCATACGGCTATTGGACGGTCGACCATCAAATCGACTCCGGTTCCCTCGGTCGCCTGCAGGTTGAATTCGCGCCGTGGGCGTACAGTTACCGGGTCGGCACATGGGTCTTCCTCCCGGAGCCCGAACAGGATCTCCGCGCTGAATTCGGAGCCTGGGCGTACCCGCTGAACGCCGGCGGGGCGACCGGAGATGAGACGCCCGATTCCGAAGCCGGAATGGCATACGGGTATCCCGTCGCCAACGGGATTATCGATACCGGCGTGTTTATAGGACGGCTAAACGTTGAGCTGGCACCCTGGGTCTACAGCCTCAACCTGGAGAGGTGGGCCTACCTCCCAGGTCCCGGGGACGACCTGAGCACCCGCCACGGCGCGTGGATCTACTTCCTGGACACGAACTGAGTCTGGAACGTCCCGGAAGCGGGACACCCCTTCCTAAATCACCCATGCTCCCACTACGAAACCCACGCCCGTGTTGAACAACCGTTTCCGTATGGCATGGATTCCCTGGCTGCTCGCTTCCGCACCGGCCCTCCACGGCATGACCGCGACGGAGTTTGTTCCGGGTGTCTACCGCGAGCACCTTGTCACGATGACTTCGGGCAATGCGTGGCGGGTAACCGATCCCGATGTGGGACGCGAAGATGCGCGGATTTTTCTGCCGAACCCCGTCTTTACCTTCTCTGGCGTCAACCTTGACGGCGCGCTCGGCGCCGAACTGGCCATGCATCACTGGCTGGGACATGCCGGTACGCTGGGGCAGCAAATCGTACTCAACGATCGACACCGGATCGACATTCCACTCAATCCCAACCTGAACCGCGGGAGGTCCCGGCGGGACGCGCTCTCCTCTGCCAACTATCACAACGATTCCAATCCCGTCTTCGATGTTCCACTGGAATCGCTCAAGAATGGAGAGAATACGTTGCGTGGAACGATCGCCCGGGAGCATCGAGGGGATCACTGGTGGGGACAGTGGGGCTGGTACTGGGCGGGGCTTCGTATTCACTATCCGGAAGAGTCGCTGGATGTGCCGGACGGACGAATCGTCGTCGATACGCCCGGAAAGGTGATACGCGGGGATTCCGTGGTGCTCCGCTTTGAACCCGAAGACGATGCCGAGAGCCGTCGCATCATCGACGTCACGTTCTACGCGCGCTATCTGGGATACGACAACAATGGCAACAACTTGTTCTACGACTGGCACGGGTTTCACAATCACCGCGATTCCGCACTCGGGGCGGTGGGCTCCACGCGGAGTACGCCGTTCGAAGTGGAGTGGGATCTATCGTGGATTCCCGATCAGCAGCCGGGGGCAATCAGTTTCGTGGCGGTGATTCGCTCAAGCGGCCGGACCTACCGCGTTGTTGAGCCGCTACATGGGTACAGCCTCGAGCGCGATCACTCGGTGAAAGTTTTCCGTTCGTGGACGTTCCCAAAATCGCTCATTCGAAACAACACCACAGGAATCGCCGAGATCCGGATTCCCGAGGTCTACCCGGTGGACGAGGTCTCGCAAGCCCGGCTCTTGGTCCGCACGTGGAACGGGCACAACAACGAACAGGGTTACACTCCGGTCGCCATTAACGACGGTCCATATATGCAGGGGCGTATTACGGGTGCCAACCATCGTTACGGCTTTGACGATCCTGTGATTCCCACGGAGCATCTGGTTGCCGGTGCAAACCAGGTGCGTTTTCGGTCCACTACCGTCCATCACGGCGCCGAGATTCTCGTGCCGGGACCGGCGTTGCTGCTCCGCTGGGACGACCCGGTTCCCGACTACCTCATGGCAGACCTGCCTCCCGATGTCGATGGATGGTATATGTCAGCGGTTCAACGGGTGCATTACGCCCGCAACTCCGCCCCGTGGCTCTGGTCCGACAGGCTGGGATGGATCTACGCCTACTCGCCCTACGCCGAGTCAGGCTGGTTCCACCAGAGGGATCTCGGATACTTCTGGGCTCACCGCGAGTCTTTCCCGTGGGTCTGGATTTTCGCGGAAGAGGACTGGACGCGTTTGGATTGATGTCCGCGCATTGCGCGGGGGATCGGAACAGCACTATCGCTCGGACTGCAGTAGATGCGGGCTCGCCGTGAAGTGGCCCAATACTTCATCCAGAGATTCGAACACCCGGGTGGCGAGCGATCGTGTTTCCGGCTGAGGCGGTGATTGATCGGGAACCATATACACCGTCGCTCCCGCTGCGTGTCCGGCACGAACGCCATAATCCGAATCCTCGAGCACCACGCATCGATCTGCCGGGACTCCCAGTTTTCGCGCGGCCAGGAGAAAGATATCAGGCGCCGGTTTGCCTTGTTCGACCTGATCTCCAGTGGCGAACTCTGAGAAATAGCGCGCCAGGCCGGTCGATTCCAGACTCCGCATCGCCGACTTCGCTTGGGTGGAAGTCCCGACAGCCAGTGGAACACGGCGTTCCTGCAGAAAATCGAGCAATGCGATGATTCCTGATTTGAGCGGAGGCACCGTATCGTGAACCAGGCTGTGGTAGTGGGCGTTGGCGCGCGCTATATAGTCCGCCACAGGAATCCCCGGCCCCAACGCATCGCGAATAATTCCATCGACCTCCTGAATCCTTCGGCCGACCATCTTGAGATAGAAGTCGTCCGGGACGTTGAGGTTGAGTTCGTGTCCGGCGCGATCCCACGCGATGCGACCCAGACGCTCCGTATCGAGCATCAGGCCGTCCATATCGAAAATTGCCGCCTGAAACGCCATCAGTCTCCAATGCGCTCCGCCAGATAACCCTCCAGCTTGTCCTCGGAAACGCGTTCCTGGCGGGTCGTATCCCGATCCCGGACTGTCACGCACCCGTCCTTTTCCACGGTGTCAAAATCCACAGTCACCCCGAACGGGGTTCCGATCTCATCCTGCCGGCGGTAGCGACGCCCGATCGCTCCGGAGACGTCGAAGAAGACGTGCCAGCGCCGGCGCAACCGTTCCTGGATGGCGTCGGCCCGTTCCATCAAAGCCGGCTTGTTCTTCACCAAGGGAAAGACCGCAACCTTGTACGGCGCCACCCGCGGATGGAAGCGCAGGAGGTTTCGGCTCTCGCCATCGACCTCATCCTGCATGTAGGCCGAACAGATCACAGCAAGGAGCGTCCGCTCGACTCCGAGCGCCGGTTCGATGACGTGCGGCAGATAGCGACTTTTCCGCGATTCGTCAAAGTACTCCATCGACTTGCCCGCGTGCTCCTGGTGTTGGCGGAGGTCGTAATCGCCACGAGCGGCGATTCCCCAGAGCTCCTGAACTCCAAACGGATATGCGAACATGATGTCGGTCGTGCCGCGCGAGTAGAAGGCGAGTTTCTCCGTCGGGTGGTTGTATTCGCTGAGCAGCTCCGGCCGGATTCCGATTCCCACCAGCCAGTTCCGACACCAATCGATCCACTCCCGGTGTCGAACCTGCCAATCCTCCTCCGGGGGGATGAAATACTCCATCTCCATCTGCTCGAACTCGCGGGAGCGGAAGATGAAGTTCCGGGGTGTGATCTCGTTGCGAAACGCCTTGCCGATCTGGGCGATTCCAAACGGCAGCTTCACGCGGCTCGTGTCCATCACGCTCTTGAAATCCACGAAAATTCCCTGTGCCGTCTCCGGTCGGAGGTAGGCGACCGCCTCCTCCTCCCGCACCGCCCCGACATACGTCTGGAACATCAGATTGAAGTCGCGCGGTGGTGTCAGACTCCCGGGGTTGCCGGTTGCCGGCGACGGAATCAACGCATACTCCTCGGGGCGCGCCTCCGTGTATTCCCGCAGGTGCAGCGGTTCCATCTCACCCTGTTTCCCGAGCTTACGCTTGAGGTCATGCGCCCGTTCCGCGGCCCGTTCTTCCATCCCACCATCCTCGAGGACGGAGACGTATCCGATCGTCTCACCTGCCACGATCACGGGTGCGAAAAACAGCTGATCGGCCCGATAGCGCATCTTGGATTCCCGGCAATCGACCATCGGGTCGGAGAACCCCTCGAGGTGTCCCGATGCCTCCCAGACCTTCGGATGCATGATCACCGAGGCGTCCAGTCCGACGATATCGTCGCGCCGGTGCACCATGTCCCGCCACCAAGCGTTCTTGATGTTGTTCTTCAGCTCAACGCCGAGCGGTCCGTAGTCGAAAAAACCATTCAGCCCGCCATAGATCTCCGACGAGGGGAAAATAAAACCCCGCCGCTTGCAGAGTGAAACAAGGGACTCCATGTCGATCGGGCATGCTGATGCGGTTACCTCCGGCATAAGCGGAAAAACCTGCTGAGTTCGTCTCATCAGGTCAAGACAAAGCGAGGGAGGCCCGGCACCCTAAAAACCGCCCCTCCCAGCCGGGAGGGGCGGTTTGACTCAAAACGAACGGGCGCAAGGTGTGTGAGCGCCCTTGCGCGAAGCCGCGGCAAGGACTCAGACCGCTTCGTCGCCACTCTCGTCGGTACGAATGCGGATGACCTCTTCGACCGGCTGGACGAAAATCTTCCCGTCGCCGATCTTTCCGGTCTTGGCTGCGTTCTTGATCGCTTCAACGGTCTTGCCGACCAGGTCGTCTGGAACGGCAACGTCGACCATGACTTTCGGAAGGAAATCGACGGTGTATTCGCTTCCCCGATAGATCTCCGTGTGGCCTTTCTGGCGGCCGAAACCTTTGACTTCCGAAACGGTCATGCCTTCGACACCAATCTCGGAGAGCGCTTCTTTGACTTCCTCCAGCTTGAAGGGTTTGATAATGGCTTTGATAAGTTTCATCGTTAGGAACTGATTATATTGATGATTGAGGGTGTGTTAGAAGTGACAGGGTAATGCCTGTGTGTCAAACTCCTGACCGCGTGGCGAGCTGGAAGTCTGGATAGGCCTCCTGACCGTGTTCGCCAATGTCGAGTCCCTGGGATTCCTCGTCCGGGCTGACCCGGATCCCCATCGTCGCCTTCAGCAGCGAGAACAGAGCAAGCGAGAAGAGAAATGCGAAGGCGCAATAACTCAAGGTGCCGACCAGCTGGATTCCAAAACTCTGCGCGGAAAACAGACCGACCGCGAGCGTCCCCCATATCCCACAGATGCCGTGTACGGAAATCGCCCCGACCGGATCGTCGATTTTGATCTTGTCGAACATCAGGATCGAGAAAACCACAATCGCGCCCGCGACGAGGCCAATGATGACGGCCGAGTAGGTTCCGACCGCGTCGGCACCCGCCGTGATCCCGACAAGTCCCGCGAGGAAGCCGTTGAGCACCATCGTCAGGTCCGGCTTCTTGATCACCCCCCACGAGACAACCGTGGCCGCGATGCCTCCGGAGACGGCTGCCAGCGCTGTCGTCGTGAAGACGTACGAGACGAGGAGCGGATCCGCGCTCAGGACCGAGCCTCCGTTGAATCCGAACCACCCGAGGAAGAGGAGAAACACGCCGATCGTTGCAAGCGGCATACTATGGCCGAGAATCGGCCGAATCTTTCCCCCCGGGAGGTATTTTCCGGCGCGGGGACCGAGCACGATCACACAGGCGAGCGCCGCAAAGCCGCCGAATCCATGGACGATCGATGAACCGGCAAAGTCGTAGAATCCCATTGCGTCGAGCCATCCCCCGCCCCACTGCCAGGAACCGGACAACGGATAGGCAAACCCGACGAGCACCACGACAAAGAGCATGAAGGCGGGGAGTTTCACCCGTTCCGCCACCGCACCCGATACAATCGTAGCAGCGGTCGCCGCGAACATCGCCTGGAAGATGAAGTCACCCCACCACGTGTAGTCGGCGTAGGCGTCCGTCATGAGTCCGACATCGAGGTTCAGGCCCATGCTTCCGGCCGCGCTTCCGAGCGCGATCACGCCGTTGAAATCGCCCGGGTACATCGCGTTGAATCCCCATAGAAAATACGTGAGGATACCGATCGAGATGATCCAGCAGTTCTTGAAGAGCACGTTAACGGTGTTCTTCGATCTGGTGAGGCCGGTTTCCAGCGTCGCAAAGCCGAGGTGCATCAGGAAGACCAGTGCTGCGGCCATGAGAATCCAGAGGTTGTTCACCGCAAACAAGGCGAATCCTTCCGATTCTGTGAATGCTTCGTAACTGCCGTATTCCTGCGCGCCCAGGGTCGCCGACAATGCGGTGTACCCGAAGAGGGCCGACAGAGCAGTTCCGAAAAGCCGAGGGTTCTTTAGTTTTTGCATCATGATTGTTCAACTGAGATGAATCGGTTACGTCGAAAACGCCGGGACGCGTTTTTGACAACGGAACGATATCAAGCACAATCCATGCCAATCACGCAGCGGGGTTGGATGCAGCGCAATCGGAGCGATCTGGAGCGTCCCGAAATCCGCGGATGATCGGAAATGACCAGAGGAAGACGTGCTTCGAACAAGTTCACCCCATGCCAGGCCGGGGTTGTATCGACCTGTATAGCGTGCATTTTTTCGCCAACTTGGAATTGTTATGCAGAATACAGCCGTGTAGGGTTCCGTTCGCCTGCCAATTTGAACATGCGAATCGCAATACTGCATTACCACTTGAAGCCCGGGGGGGTGACGCGGGTCATTGAGAATGCTGTCGCCGCGCTCAGCCGGCGGGGACACGAAGTTCTGGTGATCAGCGGCGAACCGTATGCGGGATCGGCGTTGCCGGATACCGCAGTCGTGGAGGGTCTCGGATATCGCGATACAATGGATCCCGGGGACGGCGAACGCTTGGCTGAATCGATTCAAACCACGGCCCGCTCGCATTTCGGAGGAGATCCCGATCTATGGCACATCCACAATCACAGTCTGGGAAAGAACCTCTGTTTTCCAGAAGCCGTCCGGGCACTTCTGAAGGCGGACGGCCGCGTTCTCCTTCAGATTCACGACTTCGCCGAGGACGGCCGCCCGGACCAATACGAGCGTCAGAAGCAGGCCCTCGCGGAATCCGGAGCAGCGGTCGACCGGTTGCTCTATCCCGCCGGGCCCCAGGTGCACTATGCAGCCCTCAACGGGCGCGACCTCGCATTTCTTCGGGAGAGCGGCGTGGGAGACGATCAGCTCCACTCATTGCCGAATCCGATTTCAATCCCCGCGGATGTTGCGGCTGCCCCCCCCTCTGGCCTCTTCCCCCAGGCGAAACGTTTCTACCTCTACCCGACCCGGGCCATTCGCCGAAAGAATCTCGGTGAACTCCTGGCACTTTCGCTCGTGGCTCCGGCGCAAACCGTGTTCGCGACGACTCTGTCGCCCCAGAATCCCCAGTGGCGCCGCATCTACGAGGGGTGGATGGGCTTTGCGAAACGCCACCGGTTGGCGATTCGTTTTGGCGTGGGCGACGATCCCGACCTCGCGTCGGTTTCATTCAGCAGCTGGATTGCCCGCTCCGACGGCCTCGTTACCACGAGCGTTGCAGAAGGATTCGGGCTTGCCTTCCTCGAGCCATGGCTTTTTGGAAAACCGCTTCATGGGAGGGACCTCCCGGCGATCACCGGGGATTTTCGCGCACAGGGTATCCGGCTGGACGGCCTCTATGACCGGCTTTCGATTCCGCTGGACTGGGTATCCGAAGGCGCGTTACGCGACCGCCTCGCGCACGCGTTGGAGCGCAGTTACGCCGCCTATGGTCGTGCCGTTCCCGCCGATGCATGCGAACGCGCCCTGGCGAGCATGGTCCGCGACGGCGGCGTTGATTTTGGCCGCCTCGACGAGATGCTGCAGGAGCGGGCTCTGGAACACTGGATTTCGCGCCCGAATGCCGCGCCGTACGACGCGATCGCGTTACCATGGGACGAGGACCCTGGCATGTGCGCTGCGATTGATTCAAACCGCGAACGCATCGCCACAGTCTACAGCCTCGAACGCTATGGCGATACGCTCGAACGTATCTACACGGCGCTCGCGAAGTGTGAACCATCCGAGCTGGAAGCCCTCGATGCGGATCGGCTCCTCGATGGCTTCCTGCGTCCCGAGACTTTCAATCTCCTGCGCGCCTGAATCATCCGGTGATGTTGAACGGAACGACCACGCGGACCACCCGCGGGTTTCCCTGTTCCCTGGGAGGCGTGAAACGCCATTGCAACACCGTCTGGAACGCGGATTCCGCCACCTCCCGATTGTCGCTGGAGAGAACCCGTGGAAGGCGAACCGCACCCTCCCGGTCAACGAAGAACGCCACACGAGCCGCTCCGGTGACCGGCGTCCCGTCCTCGCTGACGAAGAGCGTCGCGGGCTCGTCGTCGACGCGCTCGAGCGGCCGGTCGAGATTCCCCTCCGCGGTTACTTTCAGAAACGGCTCCGGGGAGATCGCCCGCATCTGCTCCAAAAAGATTTCCTGATGCTCCTGCAGCGTGATCGAGGAAGCCACTCCTTCGGCCCGGAAGTTGACATGGAGCACCGATCGCGTCTGGACCGGTTCACCTTGATGGCGCGCCGGTAGGAAGCGTACGTCGGGCAGATCGCGTTCCACCGCGCGCGCGAACTCCAGGTGGGAGGCCTCGATCGTGACGAAATCAACAACGCTGCCGTTCTCGTCGACATCCACGATCACACGGGCGTAGCCCTCCACCGGATAGCCGCGGATCAAGTAGCGTTGAGGGAAAAGGAAGGCACGGTCAGGACGAACGATCCGGAGCGGCTCCCACTCCATTTCGTCCACCGGCTCCACCGGAACAACCGCATCCTCGTGCAACGGTGTCTGGGCTGCCAGACCGGTACTGAAGACCAGAGCGCTCGCGATACAGAGTTGAATCCATCGCGAGACTCGGAATCGATCGCATTGAATACGTGTAGCAGACATAATCTTTCAGTGTACGCGCACGCACGTTACCTTGCAAGCAAAACCGGAAGCCCCGCCCTTTCCGGGCTGCCTTTTTACCTTGAAAACGACCGGCGACGGGCGATGCTTTCCCCGGCAGCGACCCAACTCAATGCAGACTTCGCAATCACGGACCGTACACGGAAAAACCCGCTTTTCACATGATTGATCACGCCACGCTCGCAAGCGCCGCGACCCAGGCACGCGGCCTCGCAATCGACGCCGTCCACGCCGCAGGCATCGGCCATCTCGGCCTCCCCCTCGGTTGCGCGGAAATCGGCGCTGTCCTTTTCGGTCACGCGCTGCAGCTCAATCCGGAACAGCCCCGTTGGATGAATCGGGATCGTTTCGTTCTCTCCGCCGGCCACGGCAGCATGTTTCTGTACGCCTGGCTGCACTTGAGCGGTTATGATATTCCGATGGAAGAGATCCGCAACTTTCGTCAACTCCACAGCCATACTCCCGGGCATCCGGAGTTCCGCGAGGCACCGGGGGTGGAGTGCACGACCGGTCCCCTGGGCCAAGGGGTAGGCAACGCGGTTGGAATGGCGGTTGCGGGCAAGATGGCGGAGGCCCGCTATAATACCCCCGAGAACCCGATCTTCGACTATAGGGTTGTCTGTCTCGCCGGAGACGGGTGCATGCAGGAGGGCGTTGCGCAGGAGGCAAGCGCTTTGGCCGGCCATCAGAAGCTGGACAATCTCATCCTGATTTATGACAGCAACGGGGTGACGCTCGACGCACAGGCTGAAGCGACGCAGAGCGAAGACACGGCAACGCGGTACCGCGCCATGGGCTGGGATGTCGTGACGGTGGATGGGCACGACATGGATGCATTCCTCAACGCATTCGACCGGGCGCGGTGCGCCGCGGGGCAACCGCGCATGATCATTGTCGAAACCGAGATCGGACGCGGAATTCCGGAGGTGGCGGGGACCTGGAAGGCACATGGCGAAGGAGGTCACCAATACGCCGATTCCGCCCGTAAAGGACTCGGGCTTCCCGAGGAGCCATTTTTTGTTTCGGAGGACGTTCGGGCCTACTTTGAGAAGCTCAAGACCGAGCGGATCGCATCGTGGAGGGAGTGGAGCACGCGTTACGAGACGTGGCGATCCGAGAATCCCGGGAAGGCGGAAGAGCTGGAATCCGCCTACGCAGGGAACCGGCCCTCTGCGGAGGAGGCGCTCTCCTGGTTCTCGGTGAAGGACAGCGAAAAACCCGCGGCCACCCGGGCGACGGCGGGCAAGGTGCTCAACGAACTCGCGGCGGCCTGCCCGCAGGTGATCAGCGGCAGCGCCGATCTGCACGGCTCCACAAAGAATTATCTGGACGACTGCGGCGATTTCACGCCGGACGACCGGACCGGTCGCAATATTCGGTTCGGCATCCGGGAACACGCCATGGGCGCGATCGTTAACGGCATCGGGTACGACGGGTTGTTCATTCCATCCGGAGCGACCTTTTTCACGTTTTCGGATTACATGCGCCCAGCCGTCCGGCTGGCATCCCTGTCGCGTCTTCCAGTGCAGTTTATCTGGACGCACGACAGCGTCGGAGTCGGCGAGGACGGACCGACCCACCAGCCCGTTGAAACGATCGCGAGTCTCAGGTGCATGCCCGGGCTCACCCTCCTGCGGCCGGCGGATAATGAGGAGGTCGCTGGTGCGTGGGCTTGGGCGATTGCAAACACGAGTGGGCCGGTCGGCCTCGTCTTGAGCCGCCAGAATGTTCCCAGCCTTGTGGAGATCGACCCGGAAACCCGACGTAATGGAACGCTGCACGGGGCGTACATCGCGCGCCACGAGTCAGGAGCGTTAAAGTCGATCATCATCGCGACCGGAAGTGAAGTGCACGTCGCCCTTGCGGCGGCGAAGAAACTGGGCGACGGGGTTCGGGTGGTTTCCATGCCGAGCTGCGAGATCTTCGACAACCAGTCGCAGGAGTACCGTGAGTCGGTGCTGCCGGCCAGCTGCCGCCATCGCGTGGCAATCGAGGCGGGCGTTCCCCTCTCCTGGCACCGCTACGTAGGACTCGACGGCGCCATTGTTGGAATTGACCGGTTCGGACTCAGTGCTCCGGGTGACCAGGTTCTCCACGAACTCGGGATCCACGCGGAAGCGGTGATCGCCGCCATCCAGTCACTGGGCTGATGTTCGCAATCGGGGATGCATTCAGGTGCGATTTCTCCTTGCAACCGACCAGGTTCTGCTCCTAGAACCCCTTTTCCTTTCCGGGCCGGGATAGCTCAGCTGGTAGAGCATCTCATTCGTAATGAGAGGGTCGTCGGTTCGAATCCGATTCCCGGCTCCATTACAACCAACAGGTTATGGATTCCCCTGCGCTCCTGTCAGGTTGATGCGGCGCTCCTGCGGGCGTATCGAAAACAGGCGATCGCGCCGAGCGCCGGCGGGATCGTGAAAATCAGACCGGCGAATGCCCGCAACGCGAGGGACCGAAGCGAGATCCCCGGCTGGAGCACCGCCTGTCCGGGTCGTCCGGGATTGTAGTATACGGGCACATGCTCCCCGGCCGGGTAGCGTCTCGCAAACGCCGTTGCGTCCTCGCTCGTCCGGCGTTCATGGCCGTAGCGAATCCGGGTTCCGGTGTAATGTGTTTCATCCACGGCATACCGGTATCGAATCCGGAGCTCCTGGTGATCGCGGCGGGCCCGCACGTCGGTCTCGACGGTCCGCTCGGCCTCCGCGGCGAGCACGATGCCATCGGTCTCCGGCCAACCGAGGCTGCGAATCCCATGCACGAAAGGAAAAGCCAGGAGAATCCACAGCACACCTACGAGTGCGAGAAATCCGATGCCGGTGGCCCGAAGCCAACGGTTACTACGTCGACTACGCACGGTGATGCTGCGGGATCAAACCGCGTGTGTGGAGCAGTTCCGCGATCTGGACGGCGTTCAAGGCCGCGCCCTTCCAGAGCTGGTCGCCCGAGACCCAGAGGGCGAGCCCGTTGTCAAGTGCCGCACTGCGCCGGATGCGCCCAACCCCGCACGGTTCGCGCTCCGAGTAATCCCTCGGCATTGGGTAGCGGTTCGACGCGGGATCGTCACAGACTTCGACGCCAGGAAATTTTTCGATGGCCTCGCGGGCGGCATCCGGGTCCGCCGGCCGCTCGAACTCCGCGTCGATCGAAACGCTGTGCGCCCGCAGCACCGGCACCCGCACGCAGGTGCACGAGACGCGCAGATCGGATATTCCGGTGATTTTCCGGCTCTCGTGCAACATCTTTGCTTCCTCGTTCGTGTAGCCGTCCTCAAGAAAGCGATCCACGTGCGGCAGTACATTGAATGCAATCTGGTAGGGGTATACCGACGCCGTGAGTGGACGGGATTCGACCCAGGCGCGCACCTGCTCCTCCAACTCGACGATTCCCTGCCAGCCCGATCCGGATACGGCCTGATAGGTCGACGCGAAGACGCGGCGCAATCCGAACGCGCGGTGTAACGGGAAGAGCGCCATGAGCGCAATGGCGGTGGAACAGTTCGGGTTGGCAATGATGCCGTGATGCCCGGCCACGGCCTCCGGGTTGATCTCGGGAATGACGAGCGGGACCTGATCATCCATGCGGAACGCGGAGCTGTTGTCGACGACGATGCAGCCGCGATCCGCAGCCTCCCGCGCCAATCGCCGGCTCACGCCGGCCCCTGCCGAGAAGATCGCCAGGTCGAGCTGAGCGAAAACCTCCGGCGTTGCCTCTTCGACGCAATAGTGCTCGCCGGCCGACTCCAGCTGCTTCCCGGCGGAACGCGCCGAAGCAAGCGCCCGTAATGATGCAGCCGGAAACGAGCGCTTCCGGAGCATTTCAATGAGTTCTTGACCGACGGCTCCCGTTGCGCCGACTATTCCGACTCGATAGCTCATACTCCTGATCCTGGTCCGATGGCTGAGGTACACTATAAACAAATCGCCGCAATTTTCGAGGATCGCGGCGTGGCACCCTCCGAGGATGTTTTGCTTGTTCGCATTGGCGAGCAAAAACTCTATCATTTCCGAAACGGCCGGGAATGGCGCAGCTATTCGGTGAGCACCGGCGCCCGCCTCCCCAGTTGTGTCGAAGACTCCGGCGGGACACCATTGGGATTGCACCGGGTGCGGGATCGAATCGGCGGCGGCGAGCCTCTCGGCATGATCTTCGAAGGCCGACGCCCGACCGGTCGATGCTATCTGGAACTCCTGCCCGAGGCAAACGCGTGCAATCGTATCACAACGCGGATTCTTCGACTCGAAGGTATGGAGGAAGGCGAAAACCGGGGTCCTGGACGGGACTCATTCGAGCGCTACATCTATATCCACGGGACGAATCGGGAACAGCATATCGGAACACCGGCCTCCGGTGGTTGCATACTGCTCCGGAACCAGGAGATGCTCGAGCTCTTCGACAGCGTCGCCCCCGAGACGCTGGTCTGGATTGAATTGTGACAACCCGCGATGGTCGCTACCGCAAGCGGACGTAGCCGGAGTAAGAGATCAATCCAATACCTCCAGGGCCTCTCGTGCAACCGCGTCGGCGACCAATCGCCCCCGTCGCGTCAGAGCCAGACGATCGGGAGACGGGTGGCAGGCGAGCCCTTCGTTGATCCATGCTGTCCAGAGCGACTCCAACTCCCCCCAGGGAGCGCGGGGCCAGCGCTTTCGCAGCCGGTTCAGATTGATTCCCGCGTTCATCCGCAATCCGAAGATTACGGCGTCCACGGCCAGGTTCGCATCGTCCAGCACCACCCGGTCAACCCGCTCGAGGCGACCGATCTCCACGCCCTGGTACCAGCGGTCGAGTGATTCCGGATTGGCGAACCGGATTCCCTGGAACTGGCTGGCCGCAGCAGGTCCGTAACCAACCCATTCCCCCATCTCCCATGTATGGACATTGTGCTGGCACGCAAAGCCGGGATGGGAGTAGTTACTGATCTCGTACTGGCGGTAGCCGGCGTCCTCCAGCAGGTCGATGGCGTGTTCATACAGCACGTACTCCTCCGATTCGGAGCACGGCCGCACCTCGCCGCGCCGCAGGCGTGCCCAGAGGCGGGTATCTTCCTCAAAGGTGAGGCAGTAGGTGGACAGATGTTCAGGAGCACACGCGATCGCGTGCCTGAGATCCCGATCCCATGCCCCCGGATCCTGACCGGGGATCGCAAACATCAGGTCAATATTGAGGTTCTCAAACCCGCAATGGCGGATGCGGTCGATCGCGCGCATCACTTGCGCTGCGGAGTGCCGGCGTCCCAGTTCTGAGAGAACACGGTCGTCGAAGCTCTGAACTCCAAGGGAAATCCGGGTAACCCCGAGGTCGCGCATAACCCGGAGTTTGTCCTCCTTAACGGTTGCCGGTGCCATCTCGACCGTCCACTCCGTCGGTGCTCCTTCGGTGTGCCGGAGCATCGCCGCACCCAGGCGGGCTACGTCACCGGCCGGAAGCAGCCCCGGGGTTCCTCCGCCCCAGAAGACCGTCTGCACGCGCCGTCCTGGCGGGAAGAGCCGCAACTCCAGCTCGATGGCATGCAGGTAGCGTTCCAGATCCGCGCGCCGCGGCGCCTCCTGGTAGAAAGCGCAGAAATCGCAGGAATGCGAGCAGAACGGGACGTGCAGATAGAGGCCCAGCGGCGGCTCCGTCCGCTGGTTTGTTGGGAGTTCCGAACTCGGTTCTTCTGCCAGGCCGTACACAGCGGACGAGTTTTTCGCTCCGACCGGATTCCTGTCGAGGCAATTCCCCATGCAGGGCGCTGACGCTTTTTCTTGCGAATCAGGATATTCTCCGTCTTAGTTGGTGCTCATATCGCTTATGAGTTTCCCCAAATATATCCTGATTGGAATCGCTGCGGCCATCGGCTTTGGTCTCACCGGATGTGGCCAGACTTTCACAAACCTGACCCCAAGCCGGGTAGCCCAGAATGATTCCCACATCTATTCGTTCAGCTTCACCGCGAACCTGTCGGATCCGAATGTGGTTCAGGAGACGGTTCGCGCAAGCATCGTCATTGACGGTGAGCAGTACAGAATGGAACGCGACCCGGACGGGAGCCCGCACTTCAGGTTTGATTACCAGTTCCCGCCCGGGCAGCGCCGAGCCCTGTACTACTACGTTCTCGAGTACGAAACGATCAAGAACAACGTACGGCGCGAGGTCACACGCACCAGCGTCTACGGGGACGAGGATCCCCACCAGATTCGTGTCGTCAATCGCTATCCGATTCAGTTGGTGACGACGCGGGGGCCGGTCGGCGCATCGGTCAACCTCGTCGGTCGCGGATTCAGTGAGCACGACCAGGTCGTTTTTGGGGATCGGGAAGCCTCCACCACGTTTGAGTCCTCCTCTTCGCTCCGCTTCACCGTGCCGAGCGTTCCCGCTGACAGCTCCTACCCGGTATCGCTTCGCACCGGTGCCGCGGACCTTCCGGCGGGAAGCTTCCGCGTCGATTCCGCATCCTTTTCGGTGCTTCCCGAGACGATGGAACTCGGGGTCGGCGAACGTCAGGTCATGATCATTCGGACTAGCTTCCCCGCCCCTTCGGGAGGATTGCCCGTCGATGTGACGACCGACGTTCCGGATAGCATCATCATGCCCGAGGTGACGATTCCGCAGGGCGCCCGCACGGTGAACGTGACCGTCGAGGGCGGGGACCCCGGTTCGGGCACCCTCTACGTCGAAGCGCCCGGCTTCCGGACCACCGAAGTCCCGGTAACCGTCTATTGACGATCCGTTCTTCGATTCGAGCCGCGGTCAGTCAGGATGTCACCGGACTGTCGACCCACCGGCGGATATCGCGGATCTTCCAGACCTCTTCGAAGCCGTCGATCTCCACTGAAACGGATTCGCCCGCCCGCCTGGAAATGAGGTTGTTTGCCAGGGGCGTCAGGTAGGAAAGCACGTTGTTCTCGGGATCGCTATCCCAAGCGCCAAGGATGGAGAACGTGACGATCTGACCGGTCGAACCCTGTTCCAGCTCGACAACACTTCCGATGCCAACGACTTCGACCGGAGCATTGGAGAAGTCGGTCACCTGCGCCCGAGAGAGGTCGGTTTCGAGCTGTTCCTTGCGCGAGAGTAGTGTCTCCTGTTCCTGACGAGCCATTTTGTACTCGGCGTTCTCACGGATATCTCCGTGTTCGCGCGCAGCCGTGATCGCAGCCTTGTTTTCGGGAATCTTCGTGTTCATCAGATGATCGTATTCCTGCCTGCGCATTTCGAAGCTCTCGCGACTTACAATGAGCCCACGCTGTCGGCTGCTGCCCGTTTCCCCAACCAGGTCCTGTACGCCGGGATAGAGGCGGATGAACCGGGCCAACACCGACTTCTTGGTCAGATCGTCGAACCCTTGGTTGAGCATGAGGTTGTTCGCGAGATCATAGGCGGTTTCCGCGTTTGCTCCCTCGAGCAACTCCGGAACGAGGTTCTGATCCTCGCTCAGCAGGTCGGCCAGGAGAATGCGGCGACTTCCGGCATTCTGCAGGGCTTCGTAGTCGATCGCATAGAGTGCCGCGTTTAGCATACGGGGCGAAATCAGCGGCTCGAGCATCGCCTGATACTTGCGCGAGTGCCGGTGTTTCAGAATCCAGAAAATGATCGGCCCCTTCAGGGTATGCTCGTTCAGCCAGCGACTGAGCGTGCTCTCAAGCAGCTCCTGGCATTCCCGTTCGAGAAGATAATTGATGCACTCGGTCGTCAGACGGCCCGAGCTGTTGCGCAGCAAATCGATTACGAGCTTCTTCCAATCCTCCGGGAAGGTGCGTTCGATGAGGTCGAGAAACCGCTTGTAGTACGACGTCGGGATCTTGGTCGCCAAATCGGAAAGGTCCGCGCAGTTATTGAGGATGGAGGCCGAGGTCGGCAGCAGGGATTCAACGTCCTCGTGGATGAATCGAGCCAGATTGTTGCGAATCCAGACGCCGTAGAGGCGTTCCCCTTCGTTCAGCTGCTTCGTTTCCTGAAGGCACGAGGCGAGCGCCTTCAGAATATCGGGCAGCGCCTCCTTGATGTCCTCGTGCTTGACGGAAAGGCCGATCAGCTTGTCGGCCAACTGAATCTTTTTCTTTGGCGCGCGCGTCTCGAAGAACGCTTCAAGAATCTCATCCTCGGCCTTGATCGGCTCGTCCCGCAGGATGTATGGAGCCGTCTTGCGCGCGGGAACCGCCACACGCGGATCCTTGACCAGCAGGCGCCGCGCATTCGTCCACCATTTTTTGTAATTTGAGCGGCCGAGCAGACGGCTCAGGAGGTTCTCCAGCTCGGTATTCGTTGCGCTGTTGTCCGGACAATGACTGAGAATTTCGACGACGAGATCGGTTGGCTGCTTTTTGGCGATCTCCTCGATCGCCCCGGGCTCCTTCCGCTGACGCACCAGGATATTGTCCAGAGGCAGGATTTCGAGTTTGTCCACACAAAATGCCGGATCCATCGCGTGGCCGTTCTTGTCGTCTTCCTCGAAATCGATGATCAGTTTGTTTTCTTTGTCGTCGTATTCCCGGATCTTTCCAATGCCCCAGCTTCGGTGGATGCAGTATGCGCCGGGTTGCATGGCTTCGAGTTTCGGCCGAACCACTTTTAGTCCTGGATGTTGCCGGATGAGCAAATCGATTGCGTCCTTCGTCATAGAGTCGCTTTATTTGTGTGTGAGTAAACCATGTACATGACCAGCCCTCCCCTCCAAGGTCAACAAAAAGCTTTCGATGCCGACAGCGGCTGGGAGGCCGCGCATGCCTGGTTGCGTGACTACCTGGAATCACCGCGCAAAGCCGACACCGTGCTTCCGGAGCAGCGAATGCGTGACTCTATTGTGGACCGTCGCGCCCGCCGCTTGTTCCACAACGCTTTACGGCATCGCATTCGAGTGGAGCAGTGCCTGAGCCGGCACTGGCGCCGGCAGCCCCGTTCGTTCCTGCGGGCGCTCCTCCTGCTCGGCGGGGCCGAAGCCCTCGATACGCCGGAGGTGGCTGAAAAGATCGTCCATGGAACCGTTGCGTTCGCCAAGTCGCGGTGCAGTGTCCAGGAAGCCCGGTTCGTGAATGCCCTGTTGCGGGCGGTGCTGCCGGAGCTTCGAACCTCCGATCCAGGCAGTACAGCGCCACCCGAGGTCCTCGGGCACTATTTCAGTCACCCCGCATGGCTGGTTGCGAGGTGGCGGGCATGCTACGGCCCGGAGGCGACGTACAGGCTTCTGCGATGGAACCAGCGCCCGCCCCGCCAGTACCTGCGCGTCATGGCGGCCGCGGAAGCGCCACCAGGCTGCATTCCCACCCCCTGGCCCGGATTCTTCGTGTGGACGGCGCATCAAAGAGAGGGCGTTGCCGCGCTGCTCGCGCGCGGCCACGCCTACGTTCAGGACCCGTTTACGCGGATTCCGGTCGAACAGCTGGCGGTTCAGCCGGGCGAGCGCGTGCTCGACCTGTGTGCGGCTCCCGGCGGAAAGAGCGTACACCTCGCCCGCGCGGTCGAAGCGACCGGTTCCCTAACCTGCGTGGACCTCCCGGGTGAGCGACTCGACCGACTCGAGCAGAACCTGCAAACCCTGCCTCCGGAGCTGCACGCGATCGTGCGCGTGCGACCAGGGGACCTGGAAGCGCGGCGGGGGGCGTTCTTCGAGGAGGGGGAAAGCTCCCTGGAGCAATTCGATGCCGTCCTCCTGGACGTGCCTTGTTCGAACACCGGCGTGATCCGACGGCGGCCCGACATCAAGCACAGGCTCTCCGAGCGGGAGGTCCGGAGCATTGCGGCCGTACAGTCCAATTTGCTCCAAACCGCGGCCGAGTTGGTTCGGCCGGGCGGCCGCCTGGTTTACAGCACATGCAGCCTCGAACCCGAAGAGAATTCGGCGCAGGTTGCGGCGTTCCTCGGAAGCCCGATCGGCCGAGCATTTCGCGAATCCGCGGTCGCCGGCAGCTTCCCCCCCGAAGCCGGGCACGATGGAGGAGGTAGCCACCGGCTCGACCGGATTGAGCGAAGCGGACGCAATGCCAAGCGAAGAACGGCTCGCGTGCCATGATCCCCCGCGTCCCACGATCCTTTCACTTCCCTCGTTCCAGAACCTTCCAGTGGTTTTAACTTGATGCGCCGACTCTCAACGGTAAATCTCGCTTTTTTTATGTCCATGAAGAGCCTAATATCCTCTGGCTTCCTCCTGCTCCGCACCGCGGGCCGAACGCTGCGACGATGAGAGCCTACTTCATCCGACGTTTCCTGCTGATCGTTCCTACGTTAATCGGCGTTACTTTGATCGTTTTCGCGATCACTTGGATTGTGCCCGGTGGGCCGCTTGAGCGTTATATCGCCGAGATGCAGCAGGCCGGCACCGAGGGTCGAATCGGGGACGCAACGGCGGGCCGCGCCCTCTCCGAGGAGCAGATTCAGCAGATGAAGGAGTACTACGGATTCGACCGTCCTTTCCCGGTCGCCTACGCCGCCTGGGTTCGGGATGTGCTTCGGGGTGATTTCGGACGCTCCTATATCTACAACGAACCCGTCCTCTGTGTGATCACCTCGAAACTGCCGGTCTCCGTCTACTTCGGAATCATGACCTTCATCTTCACCTACGGCATCTGCATTCCCCTGGGCCTGGTCAAGGCGATCCGGCATCGGACGTGGATCGATAACAGCAGCTCCGTGTTGATTTTCGCCGGCTACGCCATTCCGAACTACGTGTTCGGGAGCATTCTTATTCTGCTTTTCAGCGCGCAGCTCGAGCTCTTTCCCATCGGCGGATTCGTCGGAGACGATTTCGGGGAACGATCGCTTCTCGGCAAGGTTGGCAACCTCCTGTACCACACCACCCTCCCTCTGCTCTGCTACCTGATCGGCTCGTTTGCCTTCCTGACCCTTTTGATGAAGAATAATCTCATGGATAACCTGGCCGCGGACTACATGCGTACGGCGGTATCCAAAGGGGTTGCGTTCAACCGGGCGGTCTACCGGCACGCCTTCCGAAACTCGATTATCCCGATCGCCACAACCTTCGGACAGAACGTGCTCTTTTTCCTGACCGGCTCATTCCTCATCGAGGTGATCTTCGACATCGATGGCTTCGGTTTGCTCGGCTACAACTCGATTGTCGACCGCGACTACCCAGTGGTGATGGGAATCCTGCTCATCACCTCGCTCGCGATCGTCATCGGCAACATTCTCTCGGACATGCTCGTCGCGGCGATCGATCCGCGCATCCGATTCCAATAGGAACCGACAGGAAATCATGCGCATTAATCCGCTGACAGTTAAAAAGTTCGTACGCTTCCGTTCGATTCGACGGGGATATTACTCGCTGATCCTGCTGTCCCTGCTGCTTCTGCTCGCGATCTTCGCCGAAATTTTCGTCAACAACCGGGCTCTCGTGGTTCGCTATGAGGGGCAGTGGTACTTCCCCACCTACGGCGCCTCCCTTCCCGGCGAGACGTTTGGATTCGATTACTCGTATGAGACGGATTACCGGGACCTGAGGGAGCGGTTCCGGAAGGAGGGATCGGAAAACTGGGTGCTTATGCCGCCGATCCCATTCAACGCATTTGAGAACTGCTACCCAGACGATTTCATCCTTCCGCGCCCGCCGGACTGGTCCCGGGGCCATTATCTCGGCACCGACATGCAGAACCGGGATATCCTCGCCCGCCTCCTGTACGGCTTTCGCAACGTCATGATCTTCGCATTCGGGTTTGTGTTCGGCGTGTATTTTCTCGGGATCGCGATCGGTTGTGCCATGGGGTATTTCGGAGGGGTATTCGACCTCCTGGTGCAACGCATCATCGAGATCTGGTCGAATATCCCATTCCTCTACACGGTCATCATCGTCGCATCCATTTTCGAGCGGAATCTATGGGTGCTGCTGGGAATCACGGTCGTATTCTCCTGGACGAGCATGACCTACTATATGCGGACGGGAACCTACAAGGAGAAGGCGCGCGATTATGTTGCCGCGGCACAGGTCCAGGGCGCTTCAACGACACGGATCATCTTTCACCATATTCTTCCGAATATCATCGCTACGCTCGTTACATTCATGCCCTTCACCATCGCGAGCGCGGTGACGGCACTGACGGCCCTTGACTTCCTCGGTTACGGACTTCCCGAGCCGACACCGAGCTGGGGAGAGATGCTCAAGCAAGGGACCCAACGTCTGAAAATCGCCCCGTGGATCACGGCGTCCGCGTTCAGCGCGATGGTTTTTGTCCTGATTCTCATCACTTTTGTTGGCGAGGCTATCCGGGAGGCCTTTGACCCCAAGCGATTCACGGTCTACCGTTAAACAGCATGCACCACCGTTCCGACGCACGACGACGATCTACGCCGCTCCGCTTCCTCCGCGCGATCGCGCCCATCGCGGCTCTGGCAACGTTCGCAGCATGCTGTCCGGACGACTCCGCCGTGCACTACGAACCGATCGACAACACCGAGGAGGTCCTCTCCTACTACCGGGAACATCCCGAATTCTTCCGATTTGCCGAGGCCGGGGAGGTGCCGGTCGACCTCGATTGGGAGGACGGTTCGGGCCTCCCCGATCTCGGCTCCCCAAACGCCAAAAAAGGGGGCGTCTACCACGCCCGGATGCAGGACTTTCCGCGCACCTTCCGCATCGTCGGACCCGACGCCAACAGCTCGTTCCGCCCCTACCTCCTCGACGACGTCATGCTCGGATTCGGGCACCTGCATCCCAATGTGGAAGGTGAGCATCAATTCATGCCCGCAGTCGCGGAATCCTGGGCGGTCGATCGCGAGAGCCGTACCGTGTATGTCCGCATAAATCCGGACGCGCGATGGAGTGACGGTCCGCCGGTTACGGTGGACGACGTCTTCTTCATGTTCTTTTTCTACCAGTCCGCCTACATCCGCGATCCCTGGTACAACAACTATTACGGAATCGACATCACGTTCACCAACGTGACCCGTTACGACGACCTGACCTTCTCCGTTACATTGAAGGAGGCACGGCCGGACCTGGACCGACGCGTTCTCAGCCTGCGCCCGCTCCCGCGACATTTCTTCCGCGAGCTCGGCGACGATTTCGTCGAACGCTATCAGTGGCGGTTTATGCCGACGACCGGCGCCTATGTTATAACCGACGCGGAAGCGCAGCGTATCCGGCGCAATCGCAACAGGATTACCCTGACCCGGCTGGAGGACTGGTGGGCGCGCGACCTCAAATTCTGGCGCAATCGCTTCAATCCGGATCAGCTCCGGCTTACGGTGATTCGCGACACACCCAAGGCGTTCGAGGCCTTCCTTCTCGGCCAGCTGGACATGTTCGGCATGAACATCGCCGAGTTCAACTACGAGATGCTGCCGGACGATCATCCGATGGTGCAGGAGGGACACATCCACAAAACCACGTTTTACAACGACATCCCACGCCCCACATTCGGGCTCTGGATCAACTCCAGCAGAAAGCACCTCGACGACCGCGAGGTGCGCACCGGGATCCAGTACGCTTCGAACTGGCAACTGGTTATCGACCAGTACTTTCGAGGAGATTACACGCGTATGAACACCTCCGCCGACGGGTACGGGGACATGACGCATCCCGATATTGAGGCTCGGCCGTTCGACCCCCGCAAAGCACGCGAGCACTTCGCACGCGCCGGATTTGATCGCATGGGCGGCGATGGCATCCTGCAAAATGAGCATGGCGACCGACTCTCCTTCAATGTGAGCACCGGCTACGAATCGCTGCGTCCGGTTCTCTCGATCCTCCGCGAGGAGGCGATGAAGGCCGGCCTCGAGCTTCGGCTCGAAATCCTCGATGCCTCGGCCAACTGGAAAAAGGTGCAGGAGAAGAACCACGACATCGCTTTCGTGGCCTTTGCGGTATCCGTGGAGGCTTACCCCCGCTACTGGGAGACCTACCATTCGGTGAACGCCTACGATGACCCCTATCTGGAGGACGGTGAAACCCCGAATCCGGACCGGCGACCGAAACCCCAGACCAACAATCTTCAGGTTATCGCCGATCCGGAACTCGATCGCCTGATCGACCAATACGACAACTCGGACGACCTCGATGAGATGCGGGAACTCGCGTTCCGGATGGAGGAGATCCTGCACCACCATGCCTCGTTCGTCCCCGGATTCGTCATGCCGTTCTACCGGGTCGCCTCCTGGCGATGGATCGAGTGGCCGGAGGACTTCAACGTGCGATTCAGCCGGGATCCGACCGAGTTCTTCCTCTTCTGGGTCGACGACGAGAAGCGCGAGGAGACGCTCTCCGCCCGCAACCCCGCCTTGCAGCTCGCCAACCTGCTGCTCTTCTGGCGCGACCGGGAAGAACGGCATCAGCCGACTTTTCCCGCACGTGTTCGGGTCGTCGATCGCTGGAAGATCGACTGAGCGAAGGATCCGAAACGCTCCGACACACCCTGCCCATGAGCAACACGAACAGCATACTCGAGGTTCAGAACCTTCAGACGGTTTTCGACACCGATGCGGGTCGCGTTGTCGCTGTGGACGGCGTGAGTTTCACCGTCCCGCGCGGCAAGACCCTCGGCATCGTCGGAGAGTCCGGCTGCGGCAAGAGCGTCAC
>SLNJ01000090.1 GCA_007133065.1 Opitutales bacterium | reverse complement strand
TCGAACGCGCGCGCCTTTCCGGCAAGACCGGCGCCGGGCTCGATCCGTGCGGTGCCGTGCAGGTCGCCTTCGACCTGCCGGCGGGGCGGGAGCGGGAAACGCGGTTTCGGCTGGGCGCGGGGCGAAGCCGGGCCGAGGTGCACGGCCTGATCCGGCGTTTCCGCGAAACGGGCGCCGCCCGCGGCGCGTTGAAGGGGGTCTGGGATTACTGGAACCGGACCCTCGGAGCGATCAACGTGGATACGCCCGACTCCTCGGTCAACGTCATGGCCAACGGCTGGTTGCTCTACCAGACCCTGAGCTGCCGAATGTGGGGACGCACGGGGTTTTATCAATCCGGCGGCGCCTACGGATTCCGCGATCAGTTACAAGACTCGATCCCGCTGGTACACGCCGAACCGGCGCTGGTGCGCGAGCATCTGTTGCGCGCGGCGGGACGGCAGTTTCGCGAAGGCGACGTCCAGCATTGGTGGCACCCGCCGGCGGGGCGCGGCGTGCGGACCCATTTTTCCGATGACTATCTATGGCTGCCGTATGTGACGTGTCACTACGTAAAGTCCGTGGGAGACACCGGCGTGCTCGACGAAGTCGTTCCCTTCCTTGAATCCAGGTTGCTCAGACCCGAGGAGGAATCGGTTTACGAATTGCCCAATCGCTCCGAAGAGTCGGCCAGCCTCTACCAACACTGCGTGCGGGCGATTGAAAACGGCCTGCGTTTCGGCGCGCACGGATTGCCCTTGATCGGATCCGGCGACTGGAACGACGGCATGAACCGGGTCGGGCACGAGGGACGCGGCGAAAGCGTCTGGCTGGCGTTCTTTCTCTACGACGTGCTGCACCGTTTCGCCGAAATCGCCGCGGCCTGCAACGATTCCGATTTCGCGGAGCGCTGTCGCTCCCAGGCGACGGAGCTGCAAAAGAATATCGAGAAGCATGCCTGGGACGGGGACTGGTACCGCCGCGCCTATTTCGACAACGGCGTTCCGCTCGGATCCTGCACGAGTCCGGAATGCCGGATCGACTCGCTCCCGCAAAGCTGGGCCGTGCTCAGCGGGGCCGGAAACACTCACCGGGCGCACCAGGCCATGGAATCGGTCGATCGTCATCTCGTTCGCCGGCAGGACCGGGTGGTGCAACTGTTCGACCCGCCCTTCGACAAGTCCGACCTCGACCCCGGCTACATCAAAGGCTACATCCCGGGCGTGCGCGAAAACGGCGGTCAGTACACGCACGGAGCGATCTGGGCGGCCATGGCGTTTGCGCGGATGGGCGAGACCGAACGGGCCTGGGAGTTATTCGCACTGCTCAATCCCGTCCACCACGGAGGAACCCCGGAAGGCATCGCGACGTATCAGGCGGAACCCTACGTCGTCGCGGCCGACGTTTACGGGGTCGAACCGCACACCGGCCGGGGCGGATGGTCCTGGTACACCGGCTCCGCCGCCTGGCTGTACCGCCTCTTGACCGAAACCCTGCTCGGCGTCCACCGCGAAGGCGACCGCCTCCGCCTGACACCCCGTCCGCCAAAAAGCTGGGACAGTTACAAAATCCACTACCGGTATTACGACACCGTGTACCACATCACGCTGACCCGAGACACCGGAGAGCGCCCCGCCGCACGTCTCACTCTCGACGGCCGGGAAATGCCCGGCAACACCTTCCCCCTCAACAACGACTACCGGGAGCACAACGTGGAAATGTGCGTCGGATCATCAATATCGGCAAAGGGGGCATTCAGCAAGTCTTGATTGTCTTCGACGGCGCATTTGAGGACACCTGGATGCACATGGACGCACTGGTGCGAAACCGTTGCCTTAGCCGAAAGGTCACGAAGGCGGGACAAAAGAAAACCGGACAATGACTGGGATCGATTCATTCAGGGTCTTGGCGTGGTGTTGCCGACCGCTGGATTTGGAAATTGTGGTACACAAAACCGGACGCCATGGGCGCCCGGTTCTGATAGTAATTTTGTGGATACCTTATCCCGGCTGTTTCCGGGTCATGCCGGCACGAACTTCCGTTTCTGCTCGGTGCTCAAGCGCTGGGGATTCACGCCGCAGCGGCCCTTGAAGAAGGGGTACGAGCAGCGGCCCGAAGAGGTGCGCGCGTGGTTGGACGAGGAATACCCAAAGGTGAAGGCACGCGCCAAAGCGGAAGAGGCTGAGATCTGGTGGGGCGATGAGACCGCAATCAAACCTGTCTCGAGGAGAGGGATGCATTTCAGGACACTTTTTGACCGTGACCTATCGCCTGGGTTTTCATGCGTTTGACCGAGGTTGACATCAGGGTTAGTATTTAATTGTAAATAGTAAAAAGACCCATTGGTTACACTAAATTTGATGTTGCCTGGGATGGACTTCACCGTAGAGTTTTATGAAACGAAGGAAGGACGATGTCCGATGCGCGATTTTCTCGACGAACTCAAAGCCACGGAACCCGACGACTTCGCTGCCGTTGTTGCCGGGCTGGCGAAGCTGCGCAACAGTCAGTACCATCAGGCGCCGCTTTCGAAGGCGCTTGGAGATGGGCTCCTAGAGCTGCGTCACGTCGGCAAGCAGAACACCCGCGTTTTCTGGTTCTTTATGAAAGGCCGCCGCATCGTTGCAGTCCATGGCATCCGCAATAAAGGCCGGTCGACTCCCACCCGTGATCTCGCCACAGCCCGGGCGCGAATGAAAGATTGGCTGGAAAGGCACCGCGCATGAGAAAGACCAATTTCGACAAATACCTGCAGGAGCAGCTCAAGGACCCTGAATTCGCCGAACGTTTCGAGGCGGCCGGCGAAGCATGGGAGGTCGCGCTTGAAATCGCCCGTCTGCGTGAAGAGGCCGGCCTTTCCCAGACAGAGCTCGCCAAGCGCCTCGGCACCACCCAACAGCAAATCAGCCGGCTGGAATCGCCCGCTTATGAAGGGCACTCCCTCAGCATGCTTCGCCGTGTCGCCTCGGTGCTCGATGCCGACGTAAAGGTCGTTTTCGAGCCCCGCCATTTCGAGAAAAAACCCACCGTGAGCGAAGACCCGGCCTCCTGCCGTGTCACAAGGAGAACGAAATGAGACATCGCAACCTGGAGAGCTGCGACATGTCGCCTCTAAAACAAAGCTTAGAACAGGCTGCCGCAGTCCAAGGTCGTGCCGACTCCAAATCCGGTCCAAGGTTGTGCCGACTCCGAATCCAGTCCAGGGTCGTGCCGACTCCAAATTGACCAACCTCAGGAGACCGACATGCCAAAATCTGAGTTCCCCATTACCATTCCACGTTCACCCGATTGGCGGGCGACCGACGTCCTGATCGTCGAGGCGGAGAATCGCGCCGACTTCATGGTCAACCTGCACGTCGTGTTCCGCGGCGGGGAGCGGGAGGTGTCCGTTCGCATCGGGATCTTCCCCCACTGGCCGTGCCGGATTCCGGTCCCGTTGGACACAGCCTCCGGCCGGCGCCTCTTCCTGGCGCGCACGCCGGGACGGTTCAAAGCGACGGTATCCGGAGCGAACCTCGCATTCGAGGACCTGAAGGACATTGTTGTCACGGTTCCCGCGGGGGCGGAAGACGTCGTCCGGATCGAGCGTGCGGAAGTCGCGCGGGAGATGCCGCGGGACTACCCGATGCCGCCGGCGCCGTTGGTCGACGCGATGCACCAGTGGCGCCACCGCGACTGGCCCGGCAAAGCGCGCGACCTCGACGCGGTGCGATCCGCATTGAAGACGGAACTGGCAGGCGCTCCGCCCTCCTATCCGAGCGGATGGTCCCGGTTCGGGGGTTGGACAGAGAGACGATTCACCGCCTCGGGGTTCTTCCGCACCCAATTCGACGGCGACCGCTGGTGGCTTGTCGATCCCGAAGGATATGCCTTCTGGAGCATTGGGTGCGATTGTGTCCGGCCGAACGTCGAGGTGAATGTGAGCGGGATCGAAGCCGTGTTCGATCCGGCGCTACCGTCTCCGGACTCGGTGCCGCACCTCTGGCATGAGAAGTCCGGCCGGTGCAGCTTCAATGCTCTCGCTCACAACCTCGAACGGGCACTGGGCCCGGAGTGGCGGGCCCGGTGGATGGAACTGACCGGCGGCCGCCTGCGCGCCTACCGGTTCAACACGATCGCCAACTGGTCGGATCCGGACCTTCCCGCGCATTGCGGGGTGCCGTACGTCTTGACGATGCGGGGCTACCCCGCAACCGCACAGATGCTCTTCCGCGATTTCCCCGACGTCTTCGCGTCGGAATTCGAGTCGAACGCGCAGGATTTCGCCCAACAGCTGGCCTCACGGCGAGACGACGCGGCGCTCCTCGGATACTTCATGACCAACGAACCGCAGTGGGCATTTGTCGGTAACTTCGATCTCGGTGATCAGCTGCTGCGCTCGAATGAACCCTCCGCCACCCGCACCGCGTTCATCGACAATATGCGCCGCGAATACGGGTCCATCTCGGCGTTGAACAATGCATGGGCTTCGGATTTCGACTCGTTCGACGATCTGAACCGCGCCTCCACACCGCAGAGACGCAGCCGCAGCGGAACAGATACCGGGACCTTCACATCCCAGGCGGCGGATCGCTACGTGCGCGTTCCCGCCGCCGCCTGTCGCGCCGTCGACCCCAACCACCTGAATCTCGGACTGCGGTGGGCGTGGATACACAGCGACTACCAACTGGCCGCCGCCGACACACTCGACGCGTTCTCCATCAACCAATACCAACTGCGCCCCGATGCAGATGCAATCGCCAAACTCGTTGAGAAGACCGGCAAGCCGGTCATGATCGGAGAGTTTCACATCGGCGCACTCGACCGCGGCCTACCCTCGGGAGGTATCCGGAACACGGAGACAATGGCCGAAAGCGTCCGGGCGTATCGTTATTACATCGAGAACGCGGCGGCGATCCCAGGGCTGGTCGGGGCTCATTACTTCCAGTGGAACGATCAACACGTGATGGGCAGATTCGACGGTGAGAATATGCAGATCGGCCTGCACGACATCACCGCGTGCGCCTATCCGGAATGGGTAAGCACATGCCGGTCCGTGCATCCCACCCTCTACTCCATCGCCTCCGGGGAAACCGCCCCGTACTCCCACATCCCCGCAACCGTGCCTCAGGGAACGCTTGTCTGGTGACTGGGCGACAATCCTGGATCATCTTCTGCGCGGCCAATCGGCGGCGGATCGGGGAGACCTCGCGCCCGGGAATATGGGTGTCCTCCGTCGGCTGGAACTCACTCACGTGCCCGGGCGGCGAGGACGTCGGCCTTGGAGTGCTGGTTGGCCGTCACTTGGTCCTCATCCAGATGGTCGGTGCAGTTCAGGCGGAATCCCGGACCGAGTGAAAACTCTGGCGAGAGTCGAAACGAGCTCAGCGCGCAGTTGAAGGCGGGAGGTATGTCCCCCGTTGGCTTCCGTTCGCTCCGGCGAATGACGTGACGCAGCACTCCCCCGACGGAGGCGCCGTGGCCGACGAGCAGGACATCCGTTCCCCTGGCCACCAGATGGTCGACAAACGGGCCGACGCGGGTGTCGATCGCAGCCGGGTCCTCGATCTGGAGAGTCCACCAGGGCCACGTCCAATCGGATTCGATCGCCACTCTGGGAAAACGAGCCTGCAGTTCCTCCACCGTGTACCCGCGATAGCGCCGAATATTTTCCTCCTTGACGACCACTTCCCGAATCGGCGGGGCGAGGATTACCTGCGAATCGGTCTGTTCGGCGATCAGGTGAGCGGTCCACACCGTCCGCAGATAGGGGGAGGCGTAGACCGTGCCCCGGAACCCCTCGGCTGCAAGGCGCCTGCCGAGTCGTGTTGCCTGAATGCACCCAAGTTCACTCAGGTTGGGCTCGCCGATTCGGCAGGCCGGGTCGCGTTCGACCTGGCCGTGACGCGTGAGGTGCAGCTGCATGACCGGGGAAGGTGCGTGCCCGGCGGGAGTTGTCAACGTTCAGCGGAGAGCGTGGAGCGCGGGGCATGGAGCAGAAGGCGGAGGACGGAGGAGTGAGAGCGTGTCGAGTCCTGACTAAAAGTTGACCGTGTTTTTGGTTCTTTGGGTTGGTGGTGATCGTGTGTGGTTGGTGGGGTCAGCGGGAGCGACGGGTGTGGAACGGGCAAGCGCCATAGCGGCTCTATCGCTGCGTTCCACGACGCGCCGCGATAGGACATCAGCGACGTGTCGTGCGCCTTGCGCTAGAACCACTCTGACGCTTCCCCGTTCCACGGCGGCATCCCGT
>SLNJ01000058.1 GCA_007133065.1 Opitutales bacterium | reverse complement strand
TCTGACGCGAGAGAAAATAGATTCCGCTTCCCTGTTTCCAGCGATGCCATTGTTTGAAGTCGATTCCGGCACGATCCCAGACATAGAGCACTTTGCGACCCTTTGGAGCACCTTGGCGCAGCGAGGCGATGTCCTGGCGCTTGAGCGCGTGCATGTCATGTTCGCTCTTGCGAGTGGGATCCTCCTGGGTCAGGGCCATCGGATGGAGCGTATGCGTGCGTAAATTCAAGGCGAAGAAGTGTCCCGGCGGATATTTTTTGGCGTCCTCTTGCGGCGCCTCGTGAACGCTGGGTTTGTGGTAATGTCCGTCTCCGGCAAAGATTTCGAAATCGGACAAACTCTCGATTCCAGCGAGTGCATCGCTCATGATAGAGTTGGCGTGCGTGCAAAGCTTGCGGGCCACTTGATCACAGAGATCGAGCCGGCGCGAACTGGACAGGTTCTCAAAGAAAAACGTATGGCCCATCGGCGACCTCGACGAGCTCAGGACGAACCGATTCCAAAGGATTCCGGCGAACTGAGTTCGGCGGAATCCTGCCTCTCAACCGTCGTCCTCGGTCGACTCGGTGCCTTCGCCGCCGAGGGTGGCTCCGCCTACAACATTGACTTTGGCGTAGATCGCCTTCGCGATTTCGGTCATGGCGTCGTCGTTCTCGGCGAGGTACTGTTTTGCGGCTTCACGGCCCTGGCCGATGAGGTTGCCGTCGTAGGCAATCCAGGATCCTTTCTTTTCGAGGATCTTGTGCTCGAGACCGAGATCGAGGATGGAGCCGGTCCGCGAGATGCCTTCACTGTACATAATGTCGAACTCGCATTCGGTGTACGGCGGGGCGACCTTGTTCTTCACCACCTTGATGCGTGTCCGGTTCCCGATCACCTTGCCGGATGGTTCTTTGATCGCTCCGATGCGGCGGATGTCGAGCCGGATCGAGGCAAAAAACTTGAGCGCCCGTCCGCCGGGGGTGGTTTCCGGGTTGCCGAACATGACGCCGATCTTTTCGCGGATTTGATTCGTGAAGAGGCAGACGCACTGGGTCTTGTTGATCGCCGCGGTCAGCCGCCGCATGGCCTGGCTCATCATCCGCGCCTGGAGCCCGACGGTGCTGTCGCCGAACTGACCGTCGAGTTCATTCTTGGAGACGAGGGCGGCCACAGAATCGATCACGATCACATCGATCGCTCCGGAGCGGATCAGTGTTTCGGTGATGTTGAGGGCGTCCTCGCCGGACTCCGGCTGCGAGACCATCAGGTTGTCGAGGTCGACCCCGAGCAGGCGGGCGTAGCGCGGATCCATCGCGTGCTCCACGTCGACAAAGACGGCGTTTCCCCCGGCCTTCTGTGCCTGGGCAATGAGCGCGAGACATAACGTGGTCTTGCCGCTTCCTTCCGGTCCGTAAATCTCCGAGATGCGCCCGCGCGGCAGCCCGCCCACCCCAAGCGCCAGGTCGATCGCAATCGACCCCGTAGAAACGACCGGAATCTCCATCCGCGCGGCCTCGCCCATCTTCATGATCGCGCCGTCGCCGAATTGTTTGTTAATCGCCGATAGAGCGAGATCGAGAGCTTGATTCGAGCCGTCGCCGCGGGCGCGGGATTTTGCAGGAGTCTTTGCCATGGGTGTGATGTTGGGTTGCGATTCGGTTGCCGTCCATTCGATTTTCGGACTGCGAATACATGCCAGCCTAGCGGCCCGGGCGTTCAGATCAAGCACGAACGTATGAAATTTTGTTCACCTTGCCGCCGGAGCACCCCGGCGGCCGCGGGTGCCGGATAAGGATCGGTGGATTTGCGTTTGCTCTCGTGCAAATCGCGTTCTAGCTTCGGATCACGATGCCCGATTCGCGAGCATTCTTCAACCGCGGCCCCGTGCGCGCGATCGCGCATCGCGGAGGCGGGGGTATGGGTCCGGAGAATTCATTGGTTGCGATGGAACGAAGTCTTGCGGCTGGGGCGGACGTTCTGGAAGTGGATGTGCGCTGCACCCGTGACGGGGTGTTCATCCTCCACCACGACCCAACGCTGATACGCGTCGCGGGGCTGAGTGCATCGCCCGAGGAGATCCTGTCGGTCGAGTTGGAGCGAATCGACTTGCGGGAGAACTGGAACCCTCCGGAGGGGATTGGCAGCGCGTCGGTGGAATCCCCGGCGGAGCCGGTTCCGCTTCCGACGCTCAGGCAGGCGTTTGCTGCGTTCCCCGAAGCGAGATTCAGCCTTGATGTGAAATTGCCGCACCTCTCGGTCGTGCGTTCGCTTTACGAACTGTTGCATACGGAGGGGGCCGCCGAGCGCGTGCTGTTGGGTTCCTTCCACGGAGCGGTGGTGCGCGAGGGGCGCAAGCTTTCTCCGGGGATTGCGACGCAGGCGACCGAGCGCGAGCTCCTGTCGCTCTATACGAGGGCGATGCTCGGGCGCCGGCTGCCTTCGAAACTGCCCTTCCAATCCATCGCGGTGCCGGAGCACTGGCGCGGTATTCCGGTAGCGGCGCGGCATTTCATCCGGGCGATGCGGGAGCGGGGCGTCTGCTTTTCGGTGTGGACGGTCAATGACGCGCAGCGCATTCGGCGGCTCCTTGAGCGTGGTGTGGACGCGCTGGTTACCGATTACCCTGCGCGCGTGGTTGCCGTGTGCACGGAGCTGCAGGGAGCCGATGACCCCTAACCGGCCCGGATGGTGAGGACGGAGCGAGTGAGCACGCCGGTGCCGCAAAATCTCCATAGGAGCGCAAAAGACCATCCCGTGCGGCCGAGGGTAAGGCGATTCTGATTGTTATCCAGGTTTCAGCGGTGTAGGGGTTTCGTTATCCGGGGCGTGTCGGTACGACGACATTCGTTTTCACAGTACCGCGCCGGACCAAACGGTGAAATCTGTATGAAAAAAGCATTGATTACCTACGGGGGATGGGAGGGACACCATCCCGAATACGGCGCGAAGCTCTTCGCCGACCTGTTGCGGCAGGCGGAGTTCGAGGTCGAGTTGAGTGATACGCTCGAAATCTACTGCGATCGCGATCGGATGGCGGCGCAGGATCTGATCGTCCAGAACTGGACGATGGCGAAGATCACGCGCGAGCAGTTCGCGGGGCTCAGCGAGGCGGTCGAAAACGGCTGCGGTCTGGGCGGGTTTCACGGCGGGCTCTGCGATTCGTTCCGGGAAAACTCCGATTACCAGTTCATGACGGGCGGGCAGTTCGTCGCGCATCCCGGGAACATTATCGACTACCGCGTCGACATCCGTGACGCGGAACACCCGGTCACCCGCGGCCTGAGTTCCTTCGACATGCATTCAGAGCAATACTACATGCACGTCGATCCGGCGGTTACCGTGCTTGCCACGACCACGTTCACTGGCGAGCACCGCGCGGAGTGCGCGGGCGTCGTGATGCCGGTCGTCTGGATCAAGTCGTGGGGCAAGGGACGCGTTTTCTACTGTTCGCTCGGACACGAGCCGAAGGATTTCGACGTTCCCCAATGCAGGGAGATCATCCGTCGCGGCCTGATTTTCGCTTCCGAGCGACCGGAGTGATTCGACCGTTTCCCGAGAGTCCCGGCTTCACGGGACTCGGCAGGTTGGCCATGGGACAGGGAACGGTCGACCTATGGCCGGACTGGACAGGCCATGCCGGCAATCCGGGCTGCGAGGTATAGGGGAATGACGCTCGGGCAAGGTGCCTTTTCACGATCGGGATCGAAATCGAAATCGGGTCTCCAAATCGAAACAATCGTTTTGCTAATCAACCACTCCGATACCGATAGCGATTTCGATTTCGCGCTTAACCGAGCGCCATTGAGGTATAGGGCCGGCTCGATCACCGAGAGAGTCTCCAATACATCCGATGCTCTTGAGTTCAACTCCTGCGCATTGCGAAAACAAGTCAAGGGCCCGTTGATGAATCCAGAGTCGAATTCCATCAAGCGACCATTCCCGACGGTTCTTGCCGCTCGGGGAATCGCCCCATGGACTGGAGAATTCGTTCGTGTATGCCCGCACGAATTTCAGTCCACTGATCTCGTGTAGTATGAGGGGTTATGACGTCTCTAAACATGTCTCTTCTGTTCGATGAATGTGTATTACGGAGTGGAGCGCAGCGAGTCCTTTTTCGGCCAACGACACCGGCCTCTTCCGCTACACCGTGCGGGCGGTGAGCCAGAGGTAGTCGGACAGGCGGTTGAGATACCGTGGGAGAAGGTCCCGGACCTGTGTGTTCCCCGTGCGGAGTTGCCAGACTTCCCGTTCCGCCCGCCGGCAGATCGCACGTGCCATGTGGAGTGCGGCCGACGGAACGGAATCCCCTGGAAGGAGGAACTCCCGGATCTGCGGAAGCTGCTCCTCGAGCGTGGCGATGCGCGCCGTCAGGTGCTCGCTGTGCGCGTCCTCGAGCAGGGCGATTCCGGAGGACTCGAGCCGTTGTTGGTCGGCATCGTCGGTGGCCAATTCGGTGTTGATACGCTGGAGGAGTTTCTGGATCTCGCGCAGTTCACCTCGGAGGGGGGTGTCTTCCGGAAGGGCCGCCCGAACCGTCCCCAGGGCGCAGTTCAGCTCATCGACCGTCCCGTACGTGACGACGCGGGGATGGGTTTTGGAGACCCGCCGTCCGAAGAGCAACGCGGTCTCACCGGCATCGCCGCCGCCGGTCGTCACGCTCATGGCTGTCGCCCTCCCCGTTCGGGTCCGCGGGGTTGCAGGCGGGGATGAGCGGTTGCGGGCGGCTTGGGCTGATGCCGGGCCGCCTCCGGAAACGGATGCGGCGCGCCGGTCGGACCTGGATCTCCCGATTCAATCATTGGATTCCTGGGCTGTTTTGACTTCGATCACGTCGTGTGGGCCGCTCTCGCGCAGTCCGGCTGAGGAGATCCGGATGTAGGCGGCGTTGCGGCGCAAGTTCTCGAGCGTGTGCGCCCCGAGGTAGCCCATACCGCTCTGAATCCCGCCGATCAGCTGGCTGAGGATATCCTCCACCGATCCGGAGACCTCTTTGAGCGCCTCGATCCCTTCGGCCGCGGCCTTCTGGAACTTCTCGGTCTGGGCATCGTGACCGTAGCGTGCGGCGGACCCTGCTTTCATCGCCTCCAGGCTGCCCATGCCCCGGTATTGTTTATAGAGCTTTCCGTTGATCTCCATGATCTTGCCGGGGGCCTCCCGGCAACCGGCGAGCAGGCTGCCGCAGACAACCCCGTCGGCCAGGGTCAGCGCCTTGACGATGTCGCCGCTGCGGACGATCCCTCCGTCCGCAAGAATGCGAACCCCCCGTTTGCGAGAGACCGTGCTCGCGACGTATAGGGCGGTCAGCTGGGGGATACCGACCCCCGCGACCACCCGGGTGGTGCAGATCGAACCGGGGCCCTGTCCGACCTTGATCGCGTCGGCTCCGGCCTCGGCCAGGAACTCCACTCCCTCCCCGGAGGTGACGTTGCCGGCGATGATGGTGAGGTCCGGAAACTCGGATCGCACGAGGCGCACCGATTCCCCGACACCGGCGGTGTGTCCGTGGGCGGTGGAGATCGCGACCGCGTCCGCCCCTTCGGAGACGAGATTGCCGACGTGTTCGACGATTCGATCCTGGTCGAGCTTTCCTTCGTTGGTGCGCACTGCGGTGATCGCGGCGGCGCAGACGAGACGGAACTCGCTGTCGCGGGCGGCTTTGACGGAGGACCGGGTCTCCTCGGTGATACGTTCGATGTCGGTGAGCGTGAAGAGTCCCCGCAGGTGGTCCTCGTCATCGACGACGATCAGCTTATGGATCCCCATGTGCTCGTCGAAAAAACGATCCGCGGCGCGGATCGGATCGCCTGCGATCTCGCGTTCCCGTATGGTGAATACCTCCGGTCGCTGGGTCATCGCCTCCGCGACCGTCTTGGACCGGTAGCGGTTCTTGACGACGCGCCCGCGCAACAGGCCGATGAACTTGCCCGCCTCATCCACGACGGGAAAGGTATGGAAGTTGAATCCGCGTTTCTCGATCATATCGAGGACGTCGCCGATGTGCAGATCGGGCGCGACGGCGATCGGCTCATCGATAAGACCGTGGATGTGATTCTTGACGCGGGTGACTTCCTTCACCTGCGCTTTGTCCGACATGTTGTAGTGGATGATGCCGAGCCCGCCGTTCAGCGCCATTGCGATGGCCATGGGGGATTCGGTGACCGTGTCCATGTCGGCCGACACGATCGGGATTCGCAATGCCAACCGGTCGGACAGCGTGGTCTCCAGGGTTGTCTCCCGAGGCAGAACTTCGCTGAAGCGGGTGGCGAGGGTGATATCGTCGTAGGTCAGCCCGATCCCCGAATGCACGTTGAAAAACGACTCCGCGTTGCGGTAAAACGTGCTGTCCACGGCGTTTCGAAGGTGGTCAATCTGCTCCATCGTCCATAAACATGGATCTTTAGCGTTCCTTTCAAGCAAAAAGTATTCCTCGGAACCCGGCGCCCGTGACCCCGGCTTCGATCTGCAAGCTACGGAACCACAAAGGGATTGCAGCACGCCCGAAAATTGATCTAGGCTCCTGTCGCGAACTGGCAAATCCCGCGGCGGCTCCGTGGAAGCCTCCAACGTACGATCACTTCCAACCCAAAGGCCATACCTTGGACCTCAAAGAATTTAAAACCATCGTCGATGTCATGAAGCGCGCCGATCTCACCGAGTTTGAGATCGAAGAGGAAGGCTTCAAGCTCCGCATCAAGCGCAGTACGGGCCGCGAGAGCCCGACGATTGTTACGACGGGAAATCCGCCTTTCCCGATGATGGGCGGGGCCGCCAATCCTTCTTACCAGGCGTCCGGACCCGAAGGCGGCGAATCGACTCCTCCGCCGGATCAGCAACCCGCACAGGGCGCGAAGCAGGAGAATGCGGGGGTATACGTCCGCTCTCCGATGGTCGGGACTTTTTACAGAAGCCCTTCCCCCGACAGCGCGCCGTACGTCGATACCGGGGACTCGGTGCAGGCGGACACCGTGGTGTGCATCATCGAGGCCATGAAGGTGATGAACGAGATCCAGGCGGAGGCCAAAGGGCGCGTGGTCGAGTGTCTTGTCGAGAATGGCTCGTCCGTGGAATACGATCAACCGCTCTTCAAACTCAAACCTTGACTCGATGATTGGAAAGATTCTGATCGCCAACCGCGGCGAAATCGCGCTGCGGATCATTCGAGCCTGCAAGGAGCTGGGCATCCAGACCGTGGCGGTGTACTCCGAGGCGGATGTACAATCGCTGCACGTGCAGCTCGCCGACGGGGCGATTTGCATCGGGCCGGCGTCCAGTTCGGAGAGCTACCTGAAGGCCAACCGCATCCTCAGCGCGGCGGAGATCGCGGACGTGGACGCCATCCACCCCGGGTACGGTTTCCTGGCGGAAGATGCCGCCTTTGCCGAGCAGTGCGAGCGGTGCGGGATCACGTTCATCGGGCCGCCCTCCCGGGCGATCCGGGACATGGGGGATAAGGCGCGGGCGCGCGCGATCGCGGAGAAGGCCAAGATGCCGATTGTTCCCGGAACCGACGGCGTGATCGACGATGTGAACGAAGCCCTGGAACGTGCGAAGGAGATCGGGTTCCCGGTCATCATCAAGGCGGTTGCCGGCGGTGGCGGGCGCGGGATGCGGCTCGCGCACAACCCGGTGTCCTTCACCAAAGAGTTCGGTACCGCGCGTGTCGAGGCGGAGAAGGCGTTCGGCAACGCGGGGGTCTACGTTGAGAAGTATATCGAAGAGCCGCGCCATATCGAATTCCAGATTCTGGCGGACACACACGGCCACGTCGTGCACCTCGGCGAGCGGGATTGTTCGGTCCAGCGCAGGCACCAGAAACTGATTGAGGAATCGCCGTCGCCCTTCCTCACCCCGGACCTGCGCAAGAGGATGGGGGAGTCCGTCATTCGCGTGGCCAAGGCGTGCGATTACGTCAACGCGGGAACCATCGAGTGCCTCGTGGACAAGCACGGCAAATATTACTTTCTGGAGATGAACACCCGGATCCAGGTTGAGCACCCGGTGACCGAGGAGGTGACCGGCATCGATCTCGTGAAGGAACAGATCCGGATCGCGGCCGGGGAACGGCTGGGATTCTCGCAAAAGGATGTGAAAATCCTTCGCCACGCGATCGAGTGCCGGATCTGCGCGGAAGATCCGAGCCGGAACTTTGCGCCATCGCCCGGCGAGGTTACGCTCTATTATTCCCCCGGCGGTCATGGGGTGCGGGTTGACTCCCATGTCTACGGGGGGTATATCATTCCACCGTACTACGACAGCATGATCGCCAAACTCATCACGTTCGCCCGTACGCGCAAGCTGGCGCTCGAGCGGATGGACCGGGCGCTGGGCGAGTATCTGATCCGCGGAATCTCCACCAACATCACTTTTCTTCAATCGATCGTTCGCGATCCAGTCTTCGCTGAGAACGGCGCGACAACGCGGTTCGTCGAGGACTTTCTCAAACGAAATCCAAAAGACCAACCCACCGTAGAAAAGGTAGAAGCATGAGCAAAGAGAACGATTCCGACATCACTGATTCGCCCATCGAGATCAGCCAGGAAACCAGCACCGGGGAGATTCGGATCAGCCACACGGTGATTCAACACATCGTGCGTCTTGCCGCGATGAGCGTGACCGGTGTGCTGCAGGTCGGCAGCGGGGGGTTCGTGGACGAGATTGCGGGAATCTTCACCAAGAAGGAGAGTTCGCGTGACATCAGCGTTGAAGAGGATGAGCACGGGGAATACCGCATCCGCGTCCACGTCGTCCTCGCCTTTGGCATTCAGCTGGCAAAGTGCGCCGATGAGATTCAGACCGCGGTCCGCGAACAGGTGCTCAACATGACCAACAAGCACGTTGCCCGCGTCGATGTCTTTATCGACGGGATCAAGGAGCCCGAAACAGATCGGCCCGAACGGTCGAAAAGCCGCTCCCGTGCCAACGCTCGTTCGAGCGTTGCGAGTTCCGAAACCCAAAATGAAGGTTGAACCGAATGACGAACATCGAATGGGCCGAGATGTGGCGAGCCCTTGAATCGCTGCTGACACTCCAGAACGCGGTCCTCGCAGGGCTCGCGATTCTTGTGCTGCTCTACTTCTGGGGGCGGATTCGCCGCCTCCGCCGTCCCCCTGAGGTCTTCGCGTTCGAGTCGAACCGCGGAGGTGTTTACGTGACCTCGGCGGCGGTTGCCGAACTCGTGCAAAAGATCAGCCTCAGCACCGAGGGCGTTGCCAGACTGACCAGCCGGCTCTATCGCAGGAACGACCGCCTTCACGTTCATTTGCGCATTCATCTGCACGCCAATTACCCGATGCGCGAGGTCTCCCGGAAGCTGGAGCATCGGCTCGCCGCCGGACTGCAGAATACCTATGGGATCGAAAACCTCGAGGAGATCCGAATCGTTGTGGCCGGGGTCGTCGGGGACCCGGATGTGTTGGAGGATGACTACCGGGTTCTCGACGCCTCGAGGACGCCGGAATCGGAACAAGATGCGGAGCCGGAATCGCGGACGGGCGAGCAGGACGTGGATGAAAGCAAACCGCAAGAGGACCCGGAGCGCGAGCGGGAACGCTGATCCGGATTGGCGACGCGCCGGCGGAATTGTGCAACCAGGGCTCCAACCGCGCGAGTAGCGCCGCCTCGGCGTCTTCTTTGCTCGAATCCCTGCGGACCTTGACGCGTCACGGCACGCGGCCGAAATCACACTTCGGCCAGTGCGGCCTGGTAGGCTCGGACGGCTTCCGCGATATTCGGTGCGCAGAGCACATCCGAGACGACGACGACCCGCCGCCCGCCGCCCTCGAGCACCCGATGAACGTTCTCGCGGGTGATTCCGCCGATGCAGAACCAGGGTGGGAAGCTCCGGGAACGGCGCTCCCAGGCCGCAACGGTTGCGACGAGGTCCAGTCCAACCGGCGTGTAACCGGGCTTCGTCCGGGTGGCGAAGACCGGTCCGACGGCAAAGTAGCTCAGATTGTTTCCAAGCTCCAGTGCCGCTCGTGCCTGGTCGGGGGAGTGTGTCGACAGCCCGAGAACGCGGTCTTCCCCGAGCCGCCGGCGCGCCTCGCGCGGATTGAGGTCCTCCTGTCCCACATGCAGCCCCAGTCCCGGGTACTCCAGGGCCAGGTCGATATCGTCGTTGATCACGAGCGGCGTGACGCGATCGGCAAAGAGCGGAAGGATTGCCTCCAGCAGGGCGGTGCGCTCCGCCGGCGCGGTGGACTTCGCCCGCAGCTGCACGAGGTCCGCCCCGCCCTGCAGCAGCGCGCGGCATGACTCAACCCAGCGCTCCTGCGGCACGTATGCGGTGTCGAGGATCGCGTAGAATCGGGTCGAATCGAGGGGGTGGTTGCGTTGCATGGCAGAGAATAGTCTAACCGGTGCGCACGAACCGATACATCGGTCACGCGCGGCTGCGCAACCAGTCCCGGGTGGTGCGCTTGAGTTTTTTCAGCTTGGGTTGGAGGTCGCGAAGCGTTCGGCGGTCCATGCGCTTGGTGAATAGCACGCCCTGGGTGTGATCGTACTCGTGGAGGATCGCGCGGGCGAGGTAGCCTTCGGCGTACAGCTCGTGCCACGCCCCCTGCGAATCCTGGAAGCGGAGACGGGTGAATGCCGGCCGGGCGATCACCGCGCGAATCCCCGGGAACGAGAGACACCCCTCCTCCAACGCTTCCTGTTCTTCGGCGGTCTCGCGGATCTCGGGGTTGATGCATGCGAGTGGGAAAATCAACTCCGGCGGCGGTCGCCGGTCGTCGAGCCGGTAGTCGAAGTCGATCTCGGACCCTTGCAACTGCAGGTCGACGACGAAGAGCGTGCGCCGTGCGCCCACCTGCTGGGCGGCGAGTCCCACCCCCTCCTCGGCGTACATTGTTTCGATCATGTCGCGCACGAACCCCTCGAGTTCCGGTCCGAACTCGCGCACCGGTTTGCCCGGGTCCTCGAGAACCGGTTCGCCGAACTGAGTCACGCGCAATTGCATGATTCGATATCAAACCGGTGCGCGCGAAAGTGGCAACGCGAAATGCCGGTGTGGTGCGACCCTTATGTCTCCACCGGTCTCGTCGCTGGGCCATCCAATTCGCGCCGCCAGCGTTCGAGCTCGCCGGCGACGGTGGCGGGTCCGGGCATCCCCGGATTCTCGCGGCGGGCGAGTGCCCGATCGAGATCGAACACCTGCACCCAGTCCTCGTTGATGGCGGGGCAAATCTTTTTGACTTCGCCGACAGGCAGCAGTGGCAGTGCGATATTCTCGCGTTCGGCGAGGGCGACGAGACGGCCGACCGCGTGGTGCGCCTCGCGGAACGCGAGTCCTTTCTCGACCAGGTAATCGGCGAGATCGGTGGCGAGGAGGTTTGGGTCGGCCACGGCTGCGGCGCAGCGCACACGGTTGAACCGGGCGCCTTCGATGGTTCCGGCGAGCACCTGGATGCAGATCGTGGTTTGGTCGAACGCGTCGAAAACCGGCGGTTTATCCTCCTGCAGATCGCGGTTGTACGTGAGCGGGAGGCCCTTGACCATGGTGAGGAGGGCGGCGAGGTGACCGTGCAGGCGCCCGGCCTTCCCGCGCAGCAATTCGAGCGAGTCGGGATTCTTCTTCTGCGGCATGAGGCTGGATCCGGTGGTGAATCCCTCCGGCAGATCGACGAGCCCGAACTCGCAGGTGTTCCAGAGAATCAGGTCTTCCGCCACACGGGAGAAGTGCGTTCCGCAGAGAGCGCACGCGGAAACGAATTCGATATGGAGATCGCGGTCGGCAACGCTGTCCATGCTGTTACGCGTCACCCGGGGGTTGCCGGCGGCATCGACGAATCCGAGGGCGCGCGCCGTGAAAGCCCGGTCGATCGGGAGCGTGCTTCCGGCGATGGCGCCCACGCCGAGGGGACACCAATTCGCCCGCTCTGCCACTTGCGCGAAGCGCTCACGATCGCGCGCAAACATTTCCACATACGCGAGAAGGTGGTGCGCGGCGCTTACCGGTTGGGCTCGTTGCAGGTGGGTGTACCCAGGCAGAACGATATCGCGGTTCGCGTCCGCAACCGTCACCAGGGCGCGCATGAGCCAGACCAGTTCCCCGTCGATGCGGGCGCATGCGTCCTTGAAGAAGAGCCGCATATCGGTTGCGATCTGGTCGTTGCGGCTGCGGGCGGTGTGCAGCTTGGCGGCCGCGGCGACCCGGTGCGTGAGCGCCTGCTCGATGTTCATGTGGACGTCCTCGTAGCGCGTCTCCCATGAAAACGTACCGGCCTCGATTTCCGCGAGGATCGTATCGAGTCCGTCTCGGATCGCCGTGAGCTCTTCGGGTGACAGGAGCCCGACCGACTCGAGCATCTCTGCGTGCGCCCTGGATCCGGCGATATCGAATGGAGCGAGCCGCTTGTCGAAGGAGACCGACTCGCTGAATCGCAGCATCAGTTCCGAAGGTCCTTCGGCAAACCGTCCGCCCCAGGTGGCTTGAGTATCATCCTGTCCGTCCATATGAAACCACCTTGTATAATGAGAGGCCGTCCGCAATGTATTTGTCCGCTTTGACGGTCGGGGCGTCAGGATAGGTTCGGACGCGCCGTAGCACGCAGCGCGTGGCACGACTCGTGGGCGCTCACCCTGGCCGAGCTGGCAGGTAGTCCCGCATATGCCGTGAGCTTGCCGAATCAGTTTACGCGGAATCGAGCGCGTTCGGCGAATCGGGCACGCTGATTCCGCCTGAAGCCGTTCGACGAGCTCACCGCAGGCCGGGACTTCTACGTACCGGGGAGCGTCCAGGTACGTAGTCCCGCATTTATGCGGAATCGAGTGGCTTCGGTGAACCCCCAGGGGTAGGCGCTCCGGCAGGCGCGCGTGAGCGGTGCCACACGCTTGAAGCTGCGTGCTCCGAAACGGCTTCTGGGACTAATGGGCAAGACTTTCGTCTACGGTTCGGGTCAGGAGAAGAGTTTGGAAAGCGCCTCTTCGTCGAGGATCACCCGTTCGCCGGATTTTCCGGCCAGGAGGGAATCGACCAGAGCGCGCTTGCGGGCGTGGAGGTCGAGCATCTTGTTTTCGACGGTCCCATCGGCGATCAGCCGGTGCACAAAGACCGGGTTATCCTGCCCGATGCGGTGGGCGCGATCGGTCGCCTGCGCCTCGACGGCCGGGTTCCACCATGGATCGTAGTGGATGACCGTGTCGGCGGCGGTGAGGTTGAGCCCCACGCCTCCGGCTTTCAGACTGATGAGAAGGACCGGCGCCTCGCCCTGTTGAAACGCCTGCGTCACGCGGGCGCGGTCCTTTGTCTGTCCGGTGAAACTGAGGAAGGCCCAGTCGCGTTCCTGCATCGCCGCGCCCACCAGGTCGAGCATCCGGACGAACTGCGAGAAGACAAGGACGCGCCTTCCCTCCGCGAGCAGCTCTTCCAACATTTCGAGCAGTCGCTGCAGCTTGGCGGAATCCTCGGCGCCGTAATCCGATTCCGCGTCGCCGCGCGCGAGTCGTGGATCGCAGCAGATGAGGCGCAGTTGGAGCAGCGCATCGAGGATGAAGACCTGCGACTGCTCGACACCGCGTTCCTCCAACACCTTGCGGATATCCTCAAAGAGGCGAATCCTGAGGGCTTCGTATGCGTGGCTCTGCCTGGGAGCGAGCTCGATCGCGTGGGTCATCTCCGTCTTCGGGGGCAGTTCGCGTGCGACATCCTCCTTGCGGCGGCGGAGGATGAACGGAGCGATGCGCCGCGAGAGCAGATCGGTCATGCGTCCGGCGTCGCCGTTCGCCTCGGCATCCTCGATTGGGCGGCGAAACATGTCCCGAAATGCGTCCGCCGTCCCGAGGAAGCCGGGCATGAGGAAGTGAAAGAGCGACCAGAGCTCTCCGAGGTGATTCTCGATCGGGGTGCCGGAGAGGCACAGTTTTCGCTCCGCCTTGAGAGCCCCGGCCACGCGGGCGGTCTGGGAGATTGGGTTCTTGATGGCCTGCGCCTCGTCCAGTACGACAAACGCCCACTCGGTTTCCCCCAACCGATCGGCGTCCTGGCGGAGGAGCGGGTAGCTCGTCACCACGAGATCGGCCTCCATCGCGGTCTCCCAGTGGGCCTCCCGGTCCCCGCCGTGATGCCGGTGCACCGTCAAATCCGGGGTGTGGGCGCGCGCCTCGGCGATCCAGGTATCGATGACGCTCGTCGGGGCGACGATGAGCGCGCGTCCGGAGAGCCGCTTCACGTTCTTCTCGTGGAGGAGGTGGACGAGGATCTGGCGGGTCTTTCCGAGCCCCATGTCATCGGCCAGGATGCCGTGCGTTCCGGTCTCGCGGAGGAACTCCATCCATCCCAGTCCGGTGAGCTGATAGCCGCGCAGCGGCTGAAGGGTTTTGGGAAGATTGGGCGGTGGAGTGAGTTCACGCTGACTGCCGAGATATTTTCGAAGGCGTTCGATCCGGTCGATTTCAAGGTCGGCGGGGCCGTCCGCGCCTGTTTCAAGGATCAGTTCCGCCGCCCGCCAGCGCGATACGCGCATTGCGCCGCGCTCATCGAGCGAACTGCCTCGCAATTCAAACAACGCGTCGAGCAACCCCACCAGCGCCTCTCCGGAAACGAGCAGCGTCGCTCCGGCCGACTCACCCGGGGCGAGCACAAAGGTGGTCTCGGCAAACCGCTTCCGAAGCTCGGGAAACGGTTCGGTGCGGTGCGCGCGAAGAAACTCCCGCATGATCGGCAAGACCTGTATGCGACGTTTGCCGATCTGGATGCCGGCGCTGAAAGACAGCCACTCGCTTCGGGACTTTCGGACCTGGGCGAACCAGTCGGAGGATTTGGGAACCTCCAAATCGAAGTCCGCGTCGAACACAACCTCCCAGCCGGACTCGCGCAGCGCGGGGAGGATGTGGTTCAGCAGGTCGTACCAGGAGTGCGGCGCCTCGGCCCGGAGTTGAAAGTCGCTCCGGTGGAAATCGAACAGCATCGCCTGGGTCTCGTCCGACTTTGACTCGAATCCGGTCTCCTCCAGGCGGAGACGCGCCTGGCGCTCCGCTTCCAAGTCGCGGCGGCACCGGTGAAGCCGACCCTTCTCTTCAAACGAAACCGTGGGGCGATCGTCGTCCCAGGAGACCTCGCGCGGCCCGTACCGGAATGAGAGGCGGGCCATTGCGAGTTCGCGCAATTCGTGCAGCGTGCCGGCCGCCAGCGGCGTCCCCGCGTCGCGCCGGAGCAGCCGGAGACGCGGCACCGGCGGAAGGGACACCTCCGCGGCGCCGGCCACGCCGTCCGGAGTCGGAACCATCTGGTCCGGGTAGCGGTTGAAGAGTTTCAGGCAAAACGCGGCGGCCCCCTCCTCATCGACAGGGGCCGTTCTCACCCAATCCGAGGCGAGTTTCACCGGCCACTCCGACTCGATCGGTCCGATACAGTTCGGACTCGCTTGAAGGTCCACATAACAGGGGGGCTGCGTCGCGATGAATTGCCCCGATGGGGGATCCATCCGGAACACGGTCTGCCACTCGCCCGTTGGGATCTGTTCCCACCCCGGAGTCGCCTTTCGTGGCTTGCCCCACACGGCGCGGAGGCGGTTGCCGCCGTCGAGAAAGCTCCGTCCGGTTTCGACCATCGCCTGCACCAGGGTGAAACCGTCGGTCCCGTCGAGAAGGGCCGTCGCTCCGTTACGGGTCTCATGGTACATCATCCGCGACAGAATTCGGCGGTCGACCTCGCCCAGGTACTCCGCATAGGTGACCTGCATGAGATCCGCCAGTCGACGGATCGGCGCGGGACGAAACGCCTTCCAATTGAGGAGCTTCGTCAGCAGAATCCGGCAACCAACCCGGCGCCGCTCGTCGAATTCGAGGAGGTATACAATTCGCTTGCCTGAGCCGCGTCCCATGCGTGCCGATGAAGGGCGAATCGGGAGACGAGTTCAACAGAAACGTCACAAATTCCGACATCCCCGTGGTGTGCTCGCTTGCGAGCGCCCTGCAATGAAGATCGAATTCAGGACGTGACAAAAGACAAAAACCGCAGAGTGCGCAGAGATCGCAGAGGAGGAACCGCTAATCCTCGCTCATTTACGCTGATTGGGTCCATGGTGTGATTGTTGGGTGCTGCCAAGAGTGGGACTGCGGAAACGCCGCATCCGCTGACCTATCATTCATCTATCTCCGCCGGCCGTCCCATCGAGAGGAATTCGCGGATTTTATCGGGATCGGTCGCTATTAAGGATTCGTATCCTACACGGTCCAGCTCATCACCGATGTCTTTCGCTCCAATCTTCCTCAAAGTGCCATCAAGCGTTCATTCCGGCGCACGCCCTTCAGCGAGTGCTTCCCGGACTTCGTGAATTCTCGTGCTGAGGAGTCGTCGGTCGTCCACGCCGTGGGCCTCCATCGCCTCCCGCATGAACGTGGAGCTGATCACTCTGAGCTTTCCGTCGATTCGTTCAAAGATAGCACCAAGAAGGTTCATTCCGTCAGGCACTTCGGGCGGTGAGTCCCTCCACTGTGACACATCACGAACCACCATCACGAATTCCCGGTCCGGGAAAATATACCTGATCTCAAACAGAGCTGTCTGGCGCCGGAAATGTTGCATTCGGTCGGTAGGACCTGATTCTCTGGACGGCTCATAGTGCACCCGCATATGCTTGTCTCGTCCCTGTGGCGCAACCGCTTCCGCCACCTCGTTGCGGCTGATCTCAGGATCCCAGACCCGGTACGCATTCCGGTACGGCAACACCCACTCGAACCGATGCAGGTCTTCTTTGTCGACTGGCGCAAAAAAATCCAAGTGCAACAGCGGATCGTACTCGATCAACGTAAGGCGGAGTTCGCCTCCGGGGATGTCGTATATCGCCGTCTCCTGTTCTGCGGCCGCTGCACTGGATGCGGCCATCAAGCAGGCCAAGGCCAGGAAGAATTGAGGCCCTATTGTGTGTTTAAATTGGTCTTGCATGATCAGAATACGTGAACGTCAAAAATCTGATGGTTGATCGAGTTGCCAAACGGGTAATCCATGTGAAATATTTCGCATTGGACACCCCCCCAAAAACAAACTCACCCGTCAGCCCAATAGTAAAGCTATCCGCTTCCAACCTCCCATTCAGCCTTACATCCGGTGCCGCAGAGTACAGCTCACCGTGCAATCCTATCGTGGACGAAGCATATGCGGTAAACGTGATTCCACAGAAATCCTGTGGATTAAACCCGACGCCGGCAACCAATTTTGCTTGCATCCCTGTAGTCGCGGCGTAGCTGATCAACCCTCCCCCAGGGACGTAGACCTCGGTATTCTCGGTTAGCAGGATCGTGTACTCAAACATGACGCCATCCCGCACGATCTCGCCCCGCCGGGGCATCCGGAACGAAATAATGTGGACACGGTCACCGGTGGCGGGGTCGTATTCGTGGATCTCAAGATGGTCGTCAATCGCGTATGGGCTGCGGACGATCAGATCGCCCGTGACGACACCGTCCGCGTGCGATTTGCGGTCGACTTCAAGAAGCAGCGGTTCTGCGCCGAGGACGTAAACGGCTTGGTCGCGTTGGTCGATTCAGTCAAGGTAGACCTGCCGCATGCTGGAGGTGGGCGGCGGCGGCCGCGGACGCCCGGTTTCCTGTTCGATCTTGCGATTGCGGCGTTCGAGCGTCTCGGTCACCTGACGCAATCGCTCACGGTCAGCATGGAGGCCGTCCGGAACTCCAGGCGGAGGTGCGGCGGCGGCTGGGGGTTGTGGCCGGTCAACGTCGGGGCGTGGTGCTCGATGGGCAGCCCGGAGGCGTTGGAGAAGCTGGTCCAGATCCTCCCGATCCCGGATGCCTGTCCGCACCTCTTTCTCGAAATCGAGGTCGCCCTGCGTCAGATGGCGAATGCGGTTGATCGCTCCGTAACGTGTGCTGCTGACCGTGACGACAGAGGTTTCTCCGCTCCGGTGACGTACCCGATCTGACCAAGTGGTTCGCGACATGGTTGCCGGCTCTGGAGTTTGGCAGAACCTCGACTATGCCGACGACCATGGCGGCGAATTCAACTAGCCGTCCTTCGAGAGTTTCCGGCTTCATGGATATCACCAATCATCAATCGAGTGTGGAGTCGGCTAGAACCCGTCATCGCCGCCGATGGCGAAGTTGACGTGGTCGATACCGGCTCGCGAACAGGCGTCCATGACTTTGACGATTGCGTGGTGGAGGGAATCGTCGGAGGGAGCGACTGTGACGATGGCTTCGACGCGGTTCGCATCGCTCGCCTGCCGGAAACGGGTGAGCATCGCGGTCAGTTCGGAGAACCGCGGGGCGGCCGGCGAGTCATAGGCGAATTCGTTCACGATGACCTGGCCCGCCTCCGAGATCTCGATGATCTGTTCATCCGGCATTTCGAGCGGCTCGTCCTGTTCGGCGACGCCGGGCAACTGGAAGGCGATGTCGGCCTCCTGCCGCTGGAGCGTTGCGGAAACCATGAAGTAGATCAGCATGAGGAATACGACGTCGATCATCGGGGCGATCGGCATCTCGGGGCGGGGATCGGGTTTTCGGCGTACGGCGACCATGTCACTGCGATTGGTAGGTGGCGTAGATCACGTCGTGGACGCCGGTCTCTGCACAGGCGCTTAGGACGGCGCGAATCTCGCGGTAGGGTGTTTGTTCATCCGCCCGCAGGTTGACGCGCAGATCGGGCGTCTGCCGGAGGCTCTGCTCAAGCCGGTCTCCCATCTCCTCCAGCGATGTCGGCCGTGCCCCCACGTAAAGGGTGCCGTCCGCCGTCAGGGAGAGGGTGATCCGGTCGGCCAGGTCCTCGGGAATCGAGCTTGTCTCCGACTCCGCCAGGTCGAGTTCAACGCGGCGGTCGGCCTGCGAGAGCGAGCTTACGCACATGAAGAAGACGAGCAACAGAAAGACCATGTCGATCATTGGAGCCATCTGAAAATCCTCCATCGGGTGCGAGCGCGACTTTCGCTTCATGGTTTCAAACCAGTGAACGAAAAGGCGAGCAGCCGCAAGGATTTTTGGGCATCTTTACAAAATTGACGTTGATCGAGGCATTTTATTCTCTCTGCGGGTCTCCTGGCTCCCTGTCGTATTTTCCACAAGAGAGCGGACCTGGCGTCGCTCTCGCCGGAATGTGAACTCACTTCCGAGCACGCCACCAACACCAGGGCTTTCTGGCGCCAAAATTGATGGATCGTTACCTGGCTACCGGAGTCGTCCCGCCATCGATCCAGTTGCAACCGGAGGGCATTCTCCATCGTCGCACCAGCATCATCCGGACAACGGAAGACCGGCTTGTCTGTCGTGCGTTGGCGATATTCCGTGAGAATCCCGAGTTCATCGTGGAAGAAATCGCTGACAGACTCGGTGTTTCGCGGCAATTTCTGGGGGTACGGTTCAAGGTGGAACGCAACACGAGCATCTCCGCAAGCGTCTCCCCCTGAGGGCGGGAGACATCCTGGAATTCGATGAAACCGCACCCTTTCTCCAAGGCACCAACATGCCACCCCTCCATACGTATTTATTCCGTCAACACAGGATCACCTGCGTGACCTAACGTAGTCGGGGTGCTTTCAGCCCCCGACCCGTTATGGTATCGACGCGAACATCACCATGCCGATCCCCTCCAGCAACGCCGCAAGAGACTCGAAACCAAGAAGCTCAATCCCGTCGAACTGCCGGGGGCTGCTCCCGGCTACGTTGGGCGCCGCAACGCAACGTTACATCCGGAGAGCTGAAGATACCAAGGGTTTGTGAGCGGCTTGCCTCGCATGCGATGCGAAACGTCCAAACAAACCTTCCATTCCACCGTCCCGGAGGGCGGCATGGTCGGTAGCATGATTGGGTCGTTGTTGCCTTGGAACCCTCATGGATTAAGGAATGGGAGGAGTCAGCGAGAATATCTACGGGAACCGGGAAACACCCCATGGTGTTTGGGCTGATTGTATGCTATGATTGATCCTCATATGAAAAACACTGAGAAAAACACCATATCTCTTCGTTCCATTCTCATTATTATGGCGCTGATCAGCGCCATGATCGTATCCGGCTGCAATACCATGCGCGGCTTTGGCGAAGATACCGAGGCCGTTGGAGAATCGGTTCAGGACGCGGCAACCTGAGATTAGTGGCCGCCAAGCAAAAGCCTTGCGGATAGGTGGCTTATGCCCGGGGTGGGGTTGTCGGTTTTTTCCAGCATCTCGACGGATTATTGCGCCCACCCACGCCTTTACAAGTAGCGAATTTTCGGTTCTGTCCGAGACTGCTAGCCCAGCATGCACAAAAACAGTTAAATCTAGCAACTTTTACACAACTTCCCCAGTTGTCCTCGCCCCCCGTCTGTCATGCCATTAATTCGTGGCAAGACAAACGGCAGTAGCGAAGCGAACCGGCAGGCTTTCGAAATTCTCGGAAGCCCTCTTCGATCGCGTCCTCGCAAACATTCTCGACGGCCTACCCACCTACGAAGCGATCGAGCGCGAGGGCCTGAATCCGCGCAACTTCTACAGGAACCTTACCCGGCATCCCGAGCTCACGCCGCGACTCCAAGCAGCCCAACTTGAGCGCGACCGCGTCAAGAACGTTCAGCGTATAGAGTCCGCTGAAAAGGAGCTTCACCGGCGCGCCGTCGATGGCTGGGAAGAGCCGGTTTTCGACATCAAGGGCAACCTCTGTGGATACAAGCGGAAATTCTCCGACGCCTGATCTTCATGCTGAAGAGCCACAAGCCCGAAGTCTACGCCGACCGGCCTACCGCCCTCGTCAAAACTGAGGTCAATATCAACCAGGCCGACCAGCGCGAAATCCTTCAAAGCTGGCGCGATCGCTCTAGCAGGGGTCACTGTTCAATGGCGCTAAGTTAAGGCGGTTTTCAGGGATTTTCTGGTGTTTATTTTTCCATTTTATGGAAAAGGGCTCGCCAAAGACGCTGGGATCCACAATGTGTTGGT
>SLNJ01000060.1 GCA_007133065.1 Opitutales bacterium | reverse complement strand
CGGTTCAACGCCCGCAACTACGACATGCTCTATTTTCAGTCGCGGAAGACATTTTGGCACAAGATGTTCTCCGTCGACCGGACGGTTCGCATCGACGTCAATGGCGGATCGAGCCAGCTGCGTAACACGCAATACGTCGTCCACCGTGTCAAGGACGGCATCGTCGACACCTTTCGCAAGCTCTGCGACGGGCGGCGTCCCTCGATTGACAAGCGCGATCCCGAGGTGCACGTGGTCGTGCACCTGGACGGTCCGCGCGTCACGCTCTGCCTGGATACTTCCGGCACGCCGCTCTTCAAACGGGGCTACCGGATCGAGCACGGCGAAGCACCGCTCAAAGAGGATCTCGCCGCCGGGATTCTCGCGCTGAGCGGATGGGACGACCGGATGCCGTTGTGTGATCCGATGTGCGGTGCGGGGACGTTTCTTTTCGAGGGATGGATGCGCGCAACGCGACGCGCACCCAATCTGGAGCGGCGGTTCGCGTTTGAGTCGTTATTCTCTTACGATCCCGAAGTCCACGCCGCGGAACAAGAGGCCTTGCGGTCTCGCATCATCGATCCGCCGGCCGGGTTTGAGCTGTTCGGATGCGAGCGTGCGCCGGCGGCCGTGCGAGTCATGGAGCGGATTCATCGTGAGCATTTCCCGGAAGCGCCACTTCGCGTTGAGACGATGGATTTCAGAGCGTTGAAGGCACCGCCCGTGGGCTGTTTTGCGGTGACCAATCCGCCTTACGGAAGACGCCTGGGGGGAGGCCGAAGCCCGGCCGGCGCTGCGGACTCCCAAAGCGATCTGAACCGCTTGTACCGCGATCTTGGAGACCACCTGAGACGAATCCGGCAGGATGGAGGAAGGGCGGCGGTGCTCTCGGCGTGCGAAGATGCGGCGCGCACAATCGGTCTGGATCCAACCCGTCGGTTCACGCTCTACAACGGGGCCATCCCGTGCGATCTGCTTTGCTTCTGGTAGCGACTCCCCCAGGGAAGCGCCCCCGCCTTTTGCCTTGATTTCCCGCAATCGTCCGCACCATCCTCGGAGTCGTACGCCACCCGATTCGGACGATCCGGACCGCGTGGATGTGTTTGGTAGAAACAGAAGAAGGCTGAAATCATGTCACTAGCACGCATGCAGAACTGGGAACTCACGATCCTGGACGCCGGGATGCCGGTCAAGGATACCATGGGGGCGTGGAGCCTGGAAGTGGGCGATATCGACGGGGACGGTCACAAGGAGATTATCGCCGGCGGGTGGGGGGCACTGATGTGGTATCGTCCCGCAACCGTCGAGAAGGGAATGGCCTGCGAAGGCTGCTTCCACGTGGGCGCTGTGCTGCACGACGTCGACGGCGATGGCTTGCCGGAAATTGTGCTGGGGTACACGCCGTCGAATTCTGCGTTCGCCCCGGAGGTGCCGTGGAAGATGGTCTGGCTTAAGCCGGGGCCGGATCTCTCAGCCCCGTGGAACCTGCACGTGATCGACGAGCAGGTCGGCGGCGGTCCGCACGATGTACTGTTTGCCGACGTGGACGGCGACGGAATTGCCGAGTTGATTTCCAACTATATCGGTCGACCGAATTCGGGCGTGGCGATATACAAGGCCGGTTCGGATCCGGCCAAGTTTTGGAAGAAACACGTCGTACAGTGCGGACGATTGGAGGAGGGGCTCGCCGCATCCGATTTTGACGGTGACGGGCGAATTGAGATTGCCTCTGGAGTTTCGATGTACACCGCTCCGGAGGGAGGGGCTTTCTCGGGACCGTGGGAGCGCCGAATCGTCGCGCCGAGCCACCGTGAGATGTGCCGGGTTTCCGCCATCGATATCAATGGAAACGGCCGCGACGACCTGGTTATCGTTGATTCGGAATATTTTGAGGGCCAGCTCTCCTGGTTCGAGAACCGGATGCTGGAGGATCCGGAGAACCCGTGGGTGGAGCATCGGATCGAGCGCGGCATCTACTACGGGCACAGCTTGCACACCGAGCGTACCGGTGACGGTGTGCGTATCGTCCTCGGCGAAATGGCCGGAGGCGGATGGAACGCTCCGTATAATTACGATGCTCGGATCATCGAATACGTGAGTCCCGATCGCGGCAGGGCGTGGCACCGGCAGCTCCTCTTCCAAGGCGCCGGGACGCACGAGGCGGAGGTCGATGATGTCGACGGCGACGGCGAAGCCGAAGTCGTCGGCAAGGAGTGGCGCATTCCCAAGGTGCAGATATATAAGAAGATCAAGGAGCAATCTCCTCTCGCGCGATACCGGCACCGGTTCATCGACTGGGACAAACCCGAGGTCGCGACGGACATTATCCCGATCGATGTCGACGGCGACGGGCGCGAGGACGTGATCTGTGGAAGCTGGTGGTACCGTGCCCCGGAGTGGCGGCGCTACGATATTCCCGGTGTGGGGCAGATCATCAACGCTTACGACATTGACGGGGACGGGAAAACCGAGTTGATCGGCATCAAACGCAAGGATGGAAAACTGGGATATGGTGGTTTGTCCAGCGATCTTGTCTGGCTCAAGCCGGTCGACCCGATCGCGGGCAAGTGGGAGATCCACGAGATTGGAACCGGGATCGGCGACTGGCCCCACGGGTCGCTTGTGGCCCCGGTGCTCCCGGGCGGCAAGCTTGCCCTGATCACGGCGTACCACAGCGCGCACGCCCGCGGTTACGAAGGCAACAACCATTACCCGGATCTCTGGGAGATTCCCGACGATCCGGCAAGAGGTCCGTGGGAACGGCGGCCGATCGCCGAGGTTCTGCACGGCGAGGAATTGGCCGCCTGCGACATCGACGGCGACGGTACGCTCGATATCGTCGCGGGCTCCTGGTGGCTGAAGAACAACGGCGACGGGAGTTTTACTCCGCATCGCATGGTTGAGGACTTCTACGCCGCTCGCCTGGCCGTCGAGGATATCGCAGACAACGGCAAGCCAGCTGTCGTGCTCGGGGAGGAAGTACTCGATTTCAAGAACAAGGTGACTCCGTTTTCCAGGCTTACCTGGTGCGAACAGGGGGATGATCCGACGCTCCCGTGGAAGAGCCATGTGATCGATACGGTCCGATGCGCGCATTCGGTCGCAGCCGCCGACCTCGACGGCGACGGGGAACCGGAGATCATATGCGGGGAACACGATCCCTTCTATCCCTACCGGAATCGCTGTCGCCTCTTCGTCTACAAGAAGGCGGATCCTCAAGGCCGGACCTGGAAGCGCTATACCCTCGACGACCGCTTCGAACACCACGACGGCACCAAGTGCATCGACCTCGGCGACGGCCGCACCGGAATCGTCAGCCACGGCTGGACGGATAATATCTACGTCCACCTCTGGGAGCCGGAGGCATAGGCCCGAGATGTGGAGACGCAAACGGCGAACGTGTCGGCCCAACCGTTCCGCGCGCTGAATCTGGGTGCTACCGAGCAGGCGCGCTTTCGGGGCCGAAAGGCTGCGGCGGTTCCGTGTTTTCCCGTTCCGGAACATCCATCATTGAGAAATAGCTCTGCTTCCATGGACTGCGCTGATGCCAGCTGCCCAGGTAGTAGAGGTGGCGTCCGCCGCGGACTTCCTTGCGCAGGCGCTTGGTGGAATCCGCCGCCTCCGCGGCATCGAGATCGGCCAGGTCCGGAAGGCGAAGCTGGGAAAGCTCAAACAGCGCCTCGAAGAAGTACGGTTCACGCGAGGCGTCCAGGAGCGAGTAGCAGACTTCCGCCTCCACCGGGTCGCCGTCCAGCGCGTATCCCTTGCTCTTGCGCAACACGATCTGCGCGATCTCGTCGAGATCTGCCTGCCAGTAGTACTTGCCCAGTGTCAGGAAGAAATTCTTCCCGTCGTTGTCATGCCGCACCCCTATCGCGATAATGGACTCTCCGGTGAAATCGTTCATCTCAATTTTGCGCGGCGGCCCGCAGACATTGGGTTGAGTCTCCCGCGCGAGGTGCATGATGCCTCATGTTGCGGTTGCTTGACAAGTGCGGAGTTGCACAAGGCGATTCAGGGAAGGGTGAACCAGAATACACAGCCCGAATCCTCCGACCGGTCTCGAACTCCAGATTTGACCGCCGTGATTACTGGCTGCATCCCAGGATTCTCCCTGGAGAACCGATTTTCGTTGAAGGGGTCCGATGGGCGTGGTAACGCTATGATTGTCGTCGATTCATATTCCACTCTCACAACAAATCGGTATTTCAACCTTAACGACAGAGGAGAACAAAATGGCAGATCATGTGTACAAAAAGATCGAAATTGTCGGATCGTCCCCGGACTCCGTCGAGAAGGCGATAGAGAACGGAATCGCGCGCGCGGCCAAGACGATCAAGAACATGCGATGGTTTGAGGTGAGCGAGATCCGGGGGCAGATCGACGATCAGAAGATCGGTCACTATCAGGTGGGAATGAAGATCGGATTCACGATCGTGGACAAGGACTAGTGTCCTGTCTCGCAAATAGGCATCCAAAATGCGATGCTATTTGCGAGACAGGACACTATGGCGCGGCAGCGGTCGGGGTGGATCCTTGCGGCGCGGTCTGGTATTCGGAGACGGGAGTCGCTGGAAATCTCCGAAACCGGCGGGCCGTTCTTGCTTTCGGCATGTGAGTCGGCTAATATGGGACGATCGAAAGGAGATTGTAAGCTATGCCAGTGTATCGTTTTATATGTGCAAAGTGCAAACGGCGCTTCACCGTGGAGTGCTCCGTGACCGAATACGAATCGAAGCGGGTTGCTTGCCCCAAATGTAAGAGCCGGGCGGTGCGGCGGCAGTTTGATGTGGTCGGGGTGATTACGAGCAAGAAGAGCTGACCGAATCAGCGCAGAGCCTGAGGCGGGTCCGTATTGCCCATGAGCGCATCCGGAAGCGAGGTGCCTTCGAGCGGAACCGTGAAGCGATAGGCCACATCAAACTCTTCATGCGCCCGCAGCAGCCCCATGAGTGCGGTGGGCGGGTCGATCCCAAAGTCTTTCATGTTCAGATAGAGCTTTCCGGAGAGTTCGAGCGTGGAAGAATCCAGTTGGCGGACTTTTGCGGTGTGTTCATTGCGGCGCCTTTCCCCCGCAAGAGAGAGGTACCCCGCGACCTTCAGTTCGAATGTGCGTTCCGTGTCCAGGTCGACGACTGTAGGCGGCTCGATCAGTTCACTGAACCAGTAAGTGATGGAGGGGTATTGGTCCACCTGGATTGCGCGGAGCAGATCCAGGCGCATCCGCCGGCTCGGACAATCAAGATCGCGGGGGTAGACCTCGAGCCAGATGTGAACATTGACATCCGGCTCGTGTCGACCCACCTCAAGCGTCTCGGAATCGCCGTGCATCCACACCTGGAGAATACGGCTTAGTTCCGCAGGCGGGATGTTCGCGGTGACGAGGCCCTTGACCTCGCTCCCGGTGCAGGTCCAGCGATGGAGGTTGGATGAACCGTGCAGTTCGATCTCGGCGGGACTGTCGGGCGTCAGGAGCAAATGCATCCATTCCCCCGAAAGCGTGTTCGCATACGCTACGTGTGCTAAGAGAACCCCCTGGATTGCAAGAAGAACCAAGCATCTCCGAGGTGAGTTCATGGTATTCGAGGGGGGAACGACGCGGCTGGCCTCAATCCGTCTCCGGTGTGAGGACGGGTTCCCAGGTGACCCGGACCGTAATCTCATCACCGGTTCGAATCGCTCCCAACATCGCCCGTGGCGGATCAATTTCAAAGTCACTGATGACCAGTTCGGCTACACCGGTGATCTCAAGGGCGCCGTCGTTCCTGCGGATGGTGACGGGGAAGGCTACAGTCCTGGTGACCCCGCTGATGGTAAGCTCTCCGATTGCCTCTGCTTCTCCACCATCGCCACCCTCCAGTGATCGAACCGAGTCGAGGGCGAAATCAATCGTTGGATGATCAGAGGCGTTCAAAGCGCTGAGCATTCGACGATCCATTCCCCGGTTGTCGCTCGTCAGAGTATCGACCGGGATCTCCACTCTCGCCTCGGGGGTGCCGTCCAAGAGCAGTTGCGTTGGATCAAGAGTGGCGTCTCCGCTGCCGGATCCGTTGAGAACCAGGAACCCGTGTACCGCGTCGCCTTTGACCTCCCAGTCGTGCAGGGTCGATGTCCCTGCTATAAGAACGCTGCCGGACCCTGCACCCGAGCTCTCGAATCGTACTGTTTCGGCGTTCGCCGATCCGAGGGCGATCAAGGCGACGGCCGCGAGCACCGGCGCGGTGCGGAGCATGAGTTTCCTGAGAATCTGTTGTTTATTAATCATTTTCGGTTTGGACATGTGTCGCGGTTGGTTGGCCGAGGGCGCGCCGGGG
>SLNJ01000091.1 GCA_007133065.1 Opitutales bacterium | reverse complement strand
GTAGGTCTCGCCTTGGTCAATTCGACCCTCCAGAGGTAGAGGTGGTCGGTACGCATGCAACCCTGGAGGGACAGCGTCCTCGCCTGTCCGTTTTGCAATCGGGTGTACAACCTCCGGATCCCCCGTTTAGCAGTCCGACCGTCCGACTGTCTGACCGTCTTCCTCCGCTGAGCGAAGCGAAGTCCCGCTGAGCGAAGCGAATCGGGATCCTCCGTCCTCCGCTGAGCGAAGCGAAGTCCCGGTGAGCGAAGCGAATCGGGATCCTCCGCCCTCCGCTGAGCGACGCGAATCGGGATCTCCTCTCCCCACTCCTTCCAACACATGCGAGCACTGGCGGCTCCCATCGGTGGTCCGAATCCGGATCTCATCCTGCTTGCCGTTAAAGATGCGCTCGGCCGATGCGACGCGCCAATCCCGGTCCGCACCGGCGTCTTTGTTGCGAATCTGATAGAGCGACACGAACGACACCCGTTTCCCGACCGCGCGCAGGATGAGCATCTCGCGACCTCCGTCAGCCCAGTCGCTCTGCACCGGCCAACTCGCACGGATCACTTCCTGCGCCTGTCCCTCCATGACCGAAACCGATACGGCGCACGCGGCATCGGATTGGCGCCAGAGCAGATCGACCCGCGAGGGTCCCGCTCCCAGGTTCGCCGATTCGACCTCGCGCAGCACGGCATACGGCGGTTCATCGGCGAGCGACGGCCCCGGACCGAAATTCAGGTCGCCGATCTCAACCGGACCGTCGGCCCGCGGATGCAGCAACAGGTCGCAGGTCCGCTCGCGGTCATCTCCGACCACCTGAACCACGTCCAGCAGATAGTCCGCCGTCACGGCGACACTGCGCGCCTGCACCACCCCCTCATAGAGAATCCCGTGGGGATCGACCCAGGTGATCGTCTTGAACCCCGGAAGATCCTTAAACTCGCGAAGCTCCAGCATCGCTTCGCTCGCTCGCTGGTTTTCCTGATCGACCATCACCAGGTTGTGGGCGAGCGTGGTTCGATTGAATCCCTTTTGAATTGGAGCGACAAACCCGTGTCCCTCGCTTGCGACCGTCGCGCTCTCCACGTCCTCGAGCCAGAGCCGGCCCGCTCCGGCGACCTGCAGTCCGAGGCGGTCGAGATGGTGGTGGATCCCGTTGCGATCGGCGCTGAGGAACGCCGCGGGAGCGCGGTTGTCCGGCGACCAGTACTCCGCGCGCTCCGCGGCGGTCAACAGGCTGTACCCGTGCTCCGGCCACAGCCGGGTCGTTCCGCCGGGGGCGCTCCCCTCGGGGATTTCCTCGACCCCGTACAACAACGCATTGCGACTCTCGCGGCGGCACTGACTCAGAACCCAGGCGTACTTCGGATCGGAATACACCGCGTACCCGATCTCGTAAACCTTCGCGTGTCGCTCCGCGAACGGTCCGCGCCGCGCATAGCAGTCACCGACCGGCGGCAGTGCGGCGTTCGGCAGGAGAAGCCCGAGCGGCGCGTCGAACATCTGTTTCAAATCACGCCCGTTGGCGAATGACTCGCGGTAGAGATCGCGGTTCAGATCCGGGCGATGCCGAACCATCTCGGCCATGCCGAGGAGCGCACCGAACGTGGCGAAGTGGTAGTGTGTGCTCGATTCATAACACAGCCCATCGTCATAGGTTGCGCCGGCGAGCATGTCACCGAATCCGCGCGGCCCGTCGATCGCGACCTCGATCAGGTCCGCGCGTCCGAGCACCAGGCCGATCGCCAGCAATCCATGACGATGGAACGCCAGGTGATTGCTGTAAGGCATCCTTTGGAGTCGATCCAGCCAGTGTTCCGTGCCCCATTGAATCGCCTCGGCGGCGCGCTCGAGCCGCTCGTGAATCTGGTCGCATGCTTCCGCGGGGAGCTCGCCGCGCAGGGCGGTATAGACCTCGGCCATCGGGACGCTGAGCCGCCCGTACTCCATCCCGCTGTCATGATGCCGAACGTGATAACGCACCCGGCCGGACACATACAGCAACCATTCCCCGGCGCGCTCCAGATAACGCCTGTCGCCCAGAACCACCCCGGCGTAAACAAGCGTCCGCGCCTTCTCCAAAAGGTCCGTGGCCGGCCGAATGAAGGCATGAAACGGGACGTACGTCTCTGCAAAATCGCGTTCCGGATCCGCATCGTACCATGCGATATCCATCTCCGGCAGCGGTTGTCGGTCGGCAAACGCGCGCTCGGCGGCCTTGCGCAACCCGTCCACGGCCGGTGCCCACTGCGGATGCCCCACCCGCTCCCGCGCGCGTTTAAACTCCTCGGCGGAGACGTGCAGCGTACCCACGATTGCGCTCGCCTCGCTCGGTTCTTCGGTTCTCTCCTGAGCCATCACTCCAGCCCGCATCACCGGCCGACCGAACGCAAGCCTTTTGCATGAGCCCGCACCGTCGAGTCCTGACAAAAGCGTTTGATTTTCGGAGCGCCTGATGGTATGATGCCTCAAAGGAGGTACCGTTATGGAGATTCCGAAACGCTTGCTCGATTTTCTCGAACAAACCAAAGTTGACTACGAAGTGCTGGAGCATCCCGAAGCGCCCACGGCACAGGAGCTTGCAGCCCTCGAACACGTCAAAGGGCGTTATCACGCGAAGGTCGTCATGGTGCGGGCCGAGAACGAATTGGTGATGACGATCGTCCCGAGCGATCGTCGCGTCGATCTGGACAAACTCGAAGGCGTCCTGGGCAAACCGGTGGCCCTTGCCACAGAGGATGAGTTCAAGGAGCTCTTTCCGGACTGCTCGGTCGGACGGATGCCTCCCTTCGGGAACCTTTACGGTCTGCCCATGTACATCGACAAAAGCTTTCAGGAGGGCGACTTCATCGTGTTTGAGGCCGGCACCCCGAATGAGTCCATAAAAATGAACTACCAGGAGTTCCAGTGCCTGGCGGAATCGAAAATCGCGGACTTCACCGTTAAGTTGACCTGATAACGCGAACCAGGGCCATATCATCCGGAGCTCGTGGGGCAAGTGACCTGTTGGCAGTCCCGGCATAAGCCGGTTTTCGAATGACCGCGGGGCCGCATAAATGCGGCGCATACCGGTTGACTCACCCACAGGAATAAGGTGGAGTCCATCCATGTTCAAACGCCTCGCCCACGTCTGCATTAAAACCAACGACCTCGACGCCTGCGAGCGGTTCTACCGGGATGTCCTCGGATGCCGCGTCGTTTTCCATTTCCACCGCAACGACCGCGTCTTCGGAGCCTACTTTGAAGTCGGCTCGAACTCGTTTATCGAGGTCTTCGAGAATTCTTCGGCTGTCGCGATGCAGAGCACCGGGCTCGATCACTTCTGCCTCGAGACCGGGGACATCGACGCCGTGATCACCCATCTCGAGGAGCAGGGAGTCGAACACACCCAGAAGAAACGCGGCGCCGACCAGTCCTGGCAGATCTGGATCAAGGACCCCGACGGCCACCGCATCGAGATCCAGGAATACACCGAAGCGAGTTCCCAGCACACCGGCCGGGACGCGATCGCAACCTGGTAAGGATCCCCTCCGGCCCCCTCCCCGCACCGAGACGTCGGCCCACGACGTGAGCGGTGCGGCCCCGGTACAGGGAGCGGGCGAGGCGCATTCACGCCTCGCCCGCCGGAATCCTGCGGTTGTGTCCGCAGAAAGGGAGTGTCGACTCAGTTCTCGACTTTCACCCAGGTGCCGGCTTCGTCGCCGGTGAGAACGATGTAATAGGGATAGAATTCGCTGGCCGTGTACGCCCAACGCGCATCCGGATAGGACCAGAAGTAATAGCCGAGCTCACTGAACCCGTGAACGTAAAGCCATCCCCCGATCCCGACTGAATAAACAAACGGGAACTCGGCATCGTACAGAAGCCCGAGCATGTTCCATTTCCATCCGCCGCCGACGTTTTCGGTCCCCGGTGAATCCTCAAAGATCGAGATCGGATCCCGCGGGTCGCTGACGACCACGTCATCGATGTAGAAGACCGAGTCGGGATTCGCCTCCTCGCTGTCCAGACCGCCTCGCGTCCCGATGAACACGAGTTTGACCGCACCGTCCGGCAAAAACATCGGGTTTCGGTCGGTGGCAACGGTGTTGTCGAAGGCGACTCCGTTCCGGGAGATCACCGGCTCTTCCTCGGGGTCCGTGAAGTCGAAGACCCAGTGATTCCAGCCATGGTTGCGTTCAAATCCGGAATTCCAGATTGAAAACCACTGGTTGTCGGCCGTATTGACCCACCCGAGCACCGCGTTCCCGTCCATGTAGTGCCGCCACACGTTGTAGAATGCAAAGACATCGCCGAGCGCGGTCTCAACGCCGATGGTCGTGCCGCTGGCGTTCCCCTGCTCTGCCTGGCTCCACTGCACGCCGGTGTCGTAACGCCAGAACTCGATCCGCACCGGAAGGTTCGAGGCATCGCCGAAAACGAGTTCCGCGCGCTGGCCGCGTTCGATCCGCAGCGAATGGCTGCCGGTGTGAGGATTCTCGTCCGAGGGCTCCGCACCGCTCAGAACCCAGCGTTCGTCCAACTCAGATGCGAAGTCGTAGGCCAGGGTCTGGCCGGGGCGGATTGTCAACGCAGAGTACTCCTCTTCCCGTTCCTCCCCTTCCTCCACAACAACCGGCCAGGTGCGCGATTCGTCGTTGAGCGTCCAGCGGATCAGGTATTCATCCCAATCGCGCTCGCCCGTCTCCGGGTTCGTACCGTCCCAGAGGATCGTGTAGTAATTCCCGGTCGCGTTCCCGGAGTGGAGGTTGCCGATGAACGCACCGTCGGCCGTGAGCAGGTCGATCGTGATCGGACCCGCTTCACGCGTTGCCGCCACGAGCTGAATCTCATCGTCGTTGATCGTCTCCACTGTGTCGGGGATGGGAAGCGCCATGCTGAGCTGAGTGCCCGGCTGGACCTCGACGTCGTCGATGATGATGTCGTCCGGGTCGTCGACGTACCAACGATCGTACCCGAAGTTCTCGTCGATCACGTTGTTTAAGTAGGCCAGGCTGATCCCGCTGGCGGTCTCCGCACGCCGGTCCCGAATCCGCTCGTCCAGTTGCGCGAGCGATCCCCAGAGCGTGCCCGCGTCCGAGCTGCCGTCCGCGGAGACAAAATCATTCTCCATCATCCACACGTTGGTATTCACGATGCGTTCCATGTCCTTTTCAGAGAACACGAGCCCGGTGTTATAGACTTCCAGAAACTCGGAGGCCTCGGTGGACTGGTAGCCGGGGCGGTTGGGATGTACGCCGACCCAACTGGCGGGGGTGCTCCCCGTCATGTCGTGCGGCCCGTGCGGCATCCAGAAGTTCCACACCACCCGGTCCTCCTCCGGATAGAGACGAAACATCGCCTTGGCACGGCCGAATATTTCGATCACACGGTCCCGGTATTCGGTGTTGCCCGTGATCCGGTAGAGCCGGAGAAAGACCAACCCCGCCCGGTAATGCTTGTTCAGGTTGTCGCTGATCTTGCGGTTCGGGCGCGGGATCCACGTGTCGCGATCGTATCGGTCAATGGCGTAGGGGTGGGTATGATACGACCCATACCCCCGCGAATCCTGGTAGTAGGTATCCCGGACGTTCCACTTCTCCCAGACCATCTCCGTGGCGAGATCGAGGTACTCCTCTGCTTTGTCGAGGAATTGGTCGTGGAGGTGCGGACGGTTGATCACAACCTCCGCCCAGCGTGTGATGTGCTCGCCGAACAGCGCATCGCCGATCACCGTATCGTAAACATGTTCCACGTCCGGGTCCGAGAGATCGTCCCCGATCTGCGCGCCGATCGTGCCGGGGTACCCGTCCGGATCGTTCGAGATCGCCAGTTCGATGCCGTAATCAAAATATTCCTCGGCGGCCTCCAGCCAGGCCGTATCCTCGTCGAGCGCGAGAAACGCGTCGACAAAACGACTCGCCCCGGAGTTGAAGTGCCAGGCCAATTGCTCGCCCGTGGTTGTCTGCAGATGCGGATTCCCCTTCCGGGAATCCAAGTACTCCTGAGGAGTTGGAATGTCAGCCTGTCCCGCGAGCGGGATAAGCATAGCTGACAAACAGGTGAGTAGTAACGTATATTTGTTCATGCTGAGTAGGTAGTAGGTTGGTTTTCGAGCAAACTCCGCGCGCGCAAGGGATGCAGGCGAGGGGGACTAAAGGAGATGAGAATGTGCGGGGATCGGTATGAAACCAAGTTTGCTCCAAACACGCGATCCGTGGCAAGCAAAACTTGGAGAGAGGGTAGATGGCGGCTTCCGGAGGCAGGGTGCCCTCACCCTGTGTTCATTCCACCAATATCGCCAAGTCAGACGCCGTCCTGACCTGTAATGATCCGGAGGTTGTACACCCGATTGCAAAACGGACAGGCGAGGACGCTGTCCCTCCAGGGTTGCATGCGTACCGACCACCTCTACCTCTGGAGGGTCGAATTGACCAAGGCGAGACCTACG
>SLNJ01000110.1 GCA_007133065.1 Opitutales bacterium | reverse complement strand
CTCCGATGTGATCGATTCCGAGTTGCGCGGTCACGTCTCGGAAGCGACCGTCCTCCTGCTGGAAGTAGATGCGGAGGCGTTCCTCGTAGGGCGGCGGATCGGGGTAATCCGACGAGCAGAGAATCAGGTCGAGCCGGCCGTTATGATTCAGATCCGCCAGCTCGGCGTAAATGTCTCCCTGGTTGTACTGCGTATGGATCGGTTCCAACGGCTCCCCCGGCTCCGGAAGCGGCGGGATGCGGTCCACGGAAAGGTGTTCAAAGCTGTGAAAGCGGAGTTGGCCGGTCTCCTTGAGCTGATTGACCAGGAATCGTGAACGGTCCGAGGACTCTCCGGCCCAGGCATGGATGATCGTGCTGAAGAACAGGTCGAAATCGCCATCGTTGTCAATGTCGCCGACCGCGACATCGAACGTGTTGCCGTTTGCGCGGAAAGGCGGCTCGTCGGGCCGGCGCACGCGCGGTTGTCCGGCGGCGGCCTCTTCGGGCCACCAATCCGGGTGGCGGCCGTGGCGGATCGCGTCGCCGTCAACCTTCGCCTGCGCCGCGATGTTCTCCCCCCGCAACTGGCGGACGAGGTGGGCGCCACGGGCAGCGGGTTCCCGAAGCTTCAACGGTCCCGGCTCCCGTCCCGCCGGCCAGTCGATCTCGTACAACGGTTCGCGCACGCTCATCCGGTAGAGTCGGTTCCAGCGGCGACCGTAGTTGAGTTCAAGGAGCATCGGCAACCCGTCGTCCAGGCGGGGGAGGGCGACGCCGTAGCTGGGTCGTCCGCCAAGATCATCGGTGTAATCGGTTGGAAGCGCCTCATGCGGCATCGGCCACCGGACGAATGCCGGGCTCCCCTCGGAGGATTCGTATTGGAGCAGTAGGTCGTTTTCAAACGCCTCGTAGCCGGTGAAGTAGCGTTCGTACCCGTTTCCGATGAACAGATCGAGCCGGCCGTTCAGGTTCACATCGCCGACTGCAATGGCGAGGGTGGTCGCCATCGGCGCCTCGGGAATCGGTTTTGGCGGCCCGAATGAGCCATCCCCGTTCCCGGGGAACCAAGACGTGTGAAGGGGTTCGGCGCCGGGCGGATCATAATCCTCCTGGTAGATATCGAGGTTGCGTCCGAGCACCGCGTCCAGGATTCCGTTGTTGTTCATATCGGCGAAGACCAGAATATCAGAGCGCTGGAGCGGTGGAAGCCCGCTCTTGCGCTTCTCGACGTAGGTGAACAAGCCCTCCGAGTCGGCGGGTATGGTATGCAGAAAAATCCGTGGCGGAGCCTCGGTTTCGCCGTCCGGCATCATGATGAGATCGGGCCGGTCGTTTCCGGTCAGATCCGCGGACTTGAGGCGCGAGACCTCGTTGCCGTCGAGGCCGGCGTCGAGGGTGGCGTCGACCCATGCGGCGCCATGCACAGGCAAACTCGATGCGATCGGAAGAAGAACCGCGGCCATCGAAGCAAAAAGACTTCGAGGCGTATAGCATCCAATGGTGGACCGATGATGTATCATTTCTGCGTGGTTTCGGCGTCGAGAGTGCGCACGGCTTCGAAAAGGATGTTCAGACGCCGCAGATCTTCACGGGTTGACTCGAGCAGCGGGAAGACGTGCGTTTCCAACGTCAGGTGAGGGAGGGAGGCGTCGCGGCACAATGCCCGCAACTGGCCGAACCAGTTCACGCCGCCGTCTCCAATGAGACGGTTCTCCCACTTGTCCGGAGGAACGGGGATTGCATCTTTTAAATGAACGTTGCGCAACCACGGGCGCACGGCCTCGTAGCCGACCGGATAGGCGACCTCGCCTGAAACCAACGCATTGGCCGGATCCCAATTGATCCCGACGTTGTCCAGAGCGATTCCGCGCATGGCCTTCGCCGTGTTAACCCCGGTGTCGAAGTAGGAACCCGGTTCATTCTCCACGGCCAGCTGCAGATTGTACCCGGCGGCAATCCCCCCGGCCTGTTTGAGATGGGCGATCGCCTCCTCCGGGTCCCCGTTCGTTTCCCGCATGAATCCGAACACAATGACGGTTGGCGCCCCGAGCCGTACCGCCATTTCGCAGGTGCTTGGAAGCGTCTCTTCGAGTTCCCTGCGTATGCGATCCCGCTGCGACAGCTTGAGTTTGAACGTTCCGGGAGTCAGGGAGGTAACAGCAACCCCGTCTTGACCGACCCGCTCGAGCAATCGCGATTCCCGATCCGGTTTGAAATAAGGGACCCGGTGCTGATAATCGTCGAAGCATCGAATTTCATATTTTCTGAACCCCATCGCCGCGCCCGCATCGAGCGCTTCATCAAGGTCCAGCGAGATTTCATCTGAGAGGATGGCGAGTTCCATGATATGGTCTGATGTAATCCGAGGATGGAACATACGGTGCAACCGGAGACTTTGGCTTCCTCACGCCGAGTTTCTTCCGGTGCGGTGTGCTCTATGGTTCAATTACGAGCCGCGGGCGCAGGATCCCAGTCACGTATCAGTTTTCCGTAAACCAACAGCCAGGAAGAATGGGGGAGGATGGAGCAACCGCAGCACTTGCTTGCCCTGAGCGGATCGATGGCCTTATGTTGCGCAGCCGAGAGCGTTGCCCTTGCTTGAATGGGCCGGACGACCGAATAAAACCATACGATGCCAAAACGCGGCAGACATCGATCCACCGACAAAGAGGGCGCCCGCGCGATTGCGCGAATCGAGTCCGTTCCGGGTGTCAAATGGGTGATTATCGGCGAGTCGATTGGCGGAAAGTCGATCGGTTCAGGATCGGAAAGCGTAGGCTTCAAGCTGCAGCGACGGGTCCCGGGAGGATGCAAGGTCCTTATCCAGACCTCGCGCGGGGTGCAAGAGGCTTTCATCAGCATCGATCCCGAGAATGTAGAGACCGTGATCGGCAAGCTGAACGAGATGGGGTAGATCTACCCGATGCTAGACCCCACGTGCTTTTTTCCGAAAAGAGGAGGGTGTTTCGCCGGTGATATGCCGGAATGCCTTTGAAAAATGGAATAGGTCGCAGAAACCGAGTTCATCGGCGATTTCCTTGAAGGAGTGTTTGCCCTGGTAGATCGCGGCGCAGGCACGCTCAATGCGGCGTCGCTTCTGGAAGCGTCCGGGTGAATCCCCCGTGTGCCGGGCGAATAACTTGCGAAAGTTCTCATAACTGAGACCGACATTTCCTGCCACTTCCTTCGGATTCAGCCAGCCGCGCTCCGTCGGTTCCGCCAGCAACTGCATGCTGTCGGTAAGCCACGCTTTTCCGGGAGGACGAGTCGCCTCGGCGTGAGTCGTCGCCATATCCGTCAACAGATGAACGAATTGTCCGATCGTGCGCAGGGCCGCCGCCGGAACCTGTCGCGTTGGCCGAAACAAGTCCTCGATCCGGCGACGCCAGTAATCCACAGGTCCGAGCCGCCACAGCGGGCTGTTCCGCAATAAAACACCCGTCCGGTCAAGCAGGTTGAATTGCGGACCGTCGAAGACGACGTAGATCTGTTCCCACCCTTCACCGGGATCTGGACCGTAAGCGTGGGGAAGGTCGGGAAAGAGAACAAGGGCATGACCGGCTCCGAACCGGATTCGCGCCCCGTTGGCGTCCGTGTAGAAGCCCTCACCCGATACAATAAAGACCAGAGCATAACGACCCAAAACGCGCATTGACCGGGGGTCAAGCCCGGGGACGTCCCGCAGGGTTCCCGCGAGATTGATTGTCCCGGTTGCTGTGCGCAAAGGCCATTTGAGCCAAGGGTCGTCGTGCGTTTTCACAGGAATGGGCATAGTTACCAAAATATACATGCTATTTCCCAATTCAACCATTTTGTCAGCCCCGAACATGATGTAAGATTAATAGTAGTCATAACCTCGATTTATAATCCTATGAGCACAGCAACCCGATTGCCCCCCCTGCAGTCGTACGGTCACCTCCTCGACATGGACGAGGACAAGATCGGACACCTGCGCGACTCCTCCGGCGTTGCCGAAGACTTTCCGGAGCTGCGCCGTCGGTTTGATGAGGACGGATATCTCTTCTTACGCGGCTACCTTCCCCGCGACCGGGTTATTGCCGCACGTGCCGAAATCGCACAAGGCCTGGCGGAGGAGGGCGTACTCGATCCCGAATATCCTGAGATGGAGGCGGTGTGCCGCGCGGGGGAAACCGGTGCCGTGTTCGCGCCTCGCATCGCCCGGAACGCGCCCGCGGTTCAGGAGTTGTTGTACTCGGGCCGGTTGATTGATTTCTACCGCCAGTTCTACGGCGAGGAGGTGCGTCACTACGACTACACCTGGTTGCGGGCGATGCGCCCAGGGAAGGGGACGAATCCCCACTGTGATTTGCCCTACATGGGCCGGGGCACCCACAGGCACATGACCTGTTGGATGCCATACGGCGATATCTCCTTTGAGCTCGGAGGTCTGACTATCCTCGAGGGGTCGCATAAGCGGATGGATCTGCTAAAGAATTACGTCTACCGCGACGTCGACAGTTATTGCGAAAACAAGCCGAAAGACCGGAAGCGTGCGGAGGAAGGAAAGTGGACGTTCAGCGGTACGCTCTCCCACAATCCTCCCGCGGTCCGCGACAAGTTCGGCGGCCGATGGCTGACCGCCGAGTACGAGGCCGGCGATCTTTTAACCTTCGGGATGTTCCTTGTGCACGCGTCGATCGACAATACGACGGAGAATCGATTCCGAATCTCGAGCGACAGTCGTTACCAGCGTGCGAGCGAACCGGTCGACGATCGTTGGATCGGCGCCAACCCGGCGGGGCACGCGCGGGCCGCAAAGCGCGGTCGCGTCTGTTGACTCTGTTTTCGAATCCGCGGTCAGTCCGCATCCGAACGCGGATCCTGAACATGAATACGATGAAAATTTCGAGAAGGCGAAAGGAGTGAAGATGGTTGGTTCCGCGTCACCCGCCACAGGCGAGCGCGTTCGCTCCGCGAGCGGCCGTATGGCTGCAGTCCAGGACATGGCGCGACTCCAGCGCATGCTGTTCGAGATCGAACGCCAGTTCATCGCGACCGTAACGACCCAGATCTGTCGCGTCGGGGAAATTGAGCTCAAATATCTACTCTGTCAGCACGTCTGGGAAGCAGCCGGCCACGCTCGTTTCTTGCGTGAACGGGGACGCGAGTTGAGCGGTTTTGGGAAAGACGATTCGGTCCGCGAGGGATTCCGAAAGATTTTCGAAGAGGCGATTCGTGCGGACGATCCGATGACGGCGCTTGCCGGGTTCTACAATGTCCTGAAACCGAGGCTGCTCGATGCCTATCAGTCCTACCTTGCCGCGACGCATCACCTCGCCGACTGGCCGTCGCGCAACCTGGTCGAGGAGTTCGTCGGCGACGAGCAACGCCATGAACGGGAGATTCGCCCCTATCTGGAGGGCGTGGATGCCCGTGCGTGGTGCGAGCGGCTGGGAGGTGCTGTGGACGCAATCGGCGGCTGGCTGGGTGAGCGGGAGGTCAAGGCGTTGCCGGATGATTTCACGTGGATCCATCCGGATAGGCCATATCGTCACCCTGCGACCTGCGCGCGGGGGAAATACCCGGTCTGCTCCAGCGTATTCGGACACGATCCCGATGAGGTTCCGATCGTGCGCGATTGGCTCGAGGACCCGGAAACCGATCCCCGGGTGATCCGCATCATGGTATACGTCTGGTTGATGATGGAGGTGGACGCCGTGGATTATCTCTCCACCGTCTTCTACGACACAGCCCATGCGCCGTTTGATCTCCATTTCGACCTCGCGCGTCACCTCTGGGACGAATCCCGACACAGCCAGTTCGGATTCCGCCAGCTTCCGAGGCTTGGCGTTGATCTGAACACGCTTGAGCACTCACTGGAACTTTTCAATATACTCGTGCATATGACACCGGCCGAGCGATATGCGATGATGACGATGGAGTTCGAAGCGGGAAGTTTTTCTACGAAGGCCAAGGTCATGGATAGCGTGCGCGAACTCAATGACTTTGAAGCCGACACGCTTCTCGCATTTGATCGCAACGATGAGCAGGGTCATGTACGCTACGGGCACCGCTGGCTGCCGGAAATCATGCGCCTGTTTGGCGAGAGCCGGAGAGTGGATGATTTCGTCAAAGCAACGCAGAAGCGATTTTCCGAGCTTTTCGAAACCTACGGCAAGGCGACACCGCACAGTCTTCCGCCCGAGAAACGGCTGACCGCAAACAAAATACGCAAGATGGTTGAAACGGGATCGTAGAGCGTCTCCTTCTCCTTCCCTCCGCGGCCTCCCGTCTATGCATCACAAAAGCGCCATATTCCCGGACGACCCGGTCGCGGCGGGGTGGGGGCACTATGGAGACCTGCGCCCGGAACAGATTATGGCGATTCGTGCACGCGCGGCCAATCGCGTACCTCCGGTGGGGGGGACGCTGGAGTGGCACAGTCTGCACGCCCCAATCGGACTCGACTCGACGAAGGCGCGAAAATCCTGCGAGGCAAGCGTTCGCCGTTTGAACACGGACCGGATCGATCTGTTGTTCGCACTGAACCCGCATCCCTGGGCGCGTCCCAAACGGAGGCTGGTGCCCGGGGAG
>SLNJ01000108.1 GCA_007133065.1 Opitutales bacterium | reverse complement strand
TCAGCGACGTGTCGTGCGCCTTGCGCTAGAACCACTCTGACGCTTCCCCGTTCCACGGCGGCATCCCGTCGCTCCCGCGGTGGCCACCCGTCGCGGGTGAGCTGGCTAACACGATATGCCGTGGTGAATCGCCGCGACGGGGTACCATTCGTGCGCGTCTGGAGGGCTTGGAAGCGGTTGGGTTCGTTGTGCGGCGGTAGGGCATTCCACCCAACAGATAACTGCGCCGCAGGCGCATCCCCCTCTGTCAGCGGTTGGCCTCCAGGAGCAGCACCCAGTCTTCGTTGCCCGCGGCGTTGGCCCCCGGCGGCGTGAAGGGGGTCTCGGTGCGCGGGATCGTGTGGCTGCCCGGGGCGAGGGTGCCGCCTGCCGGGTCGAACCATCGAGCGGTCACCGAGCTGCCTGAGAGATGCGTGAGGTCGAAGCTGGTGGTTTTTGTGACTGGGAAATAGGCCAGGGCGAAACTCCCGTCACCGGCGCAGCCGCAAGCGGTGTAGTTCATTGTGTCGCGATCGACGCCGCTGGTGGCGAAGGGCCTGGCATGTTCGGGGATGAGCTTTTCCCAAGCGCGGTCTCGAAGGAATTGCGCCATGTGGCAGACACCCTCTGCGCCCGGCGACTTGTCGAAATCGAGGAGTTCCTCCCAGGGCTTGTGGATCCGATATCGGATCGCCGGCCCTTCGGATGCCTCGTTGAATGCCCACAGTCCGCGGCGGCCATAGGTGTATCCGAATCCGCCGGCGAGAACGGTCAACCATGCCGAGCGCCGGATCTGGCAGGCATCGGTCTTCGGCCAGGATTGCCCTTCCAGCTCATACTCATAGGCGCCTTCTCCCAGGTGCGTCGGTTTGGGCGGCTGCCTGTGATAGTCGTCAACCACGAAGCGGAGTTGAACGGGACTATCGGGGTTCTTCACTTCGATCAGGTTGAAGTCCACCCAGCTGTCGTCGTGAAACCATTCGGAACTGGAGTGATCCGACTGCGGGAAGAACGTGACGAGCGCGTCGGTGTTGTTTTTCAACTCCGTTCCGATCCATCGCGACACCGCGACGGCGTGGTCGTCCGGCGGGCCGAAATCCCCGCCAACGGACCAGATCACGTTCTCATACCCGGCGAACTTGCGCGCGACATAGCGAACGAAGCCGCGCACCTCGGCTTCCGGCAAGTCCTTAAAGACCTGCCACCAGCCCTTGCCATGAGCACCCATCCACGCGGGGATCAGGTGCATCGTCAAGCCTTTGGACCGGGCGTAGTCGACGTACGAGACGCAGCGATCGAAGTAGGCCTCATCGGGACGGGTCACATGCCGCTTGTGCTTGCCGTCCGCGAATTCGCTGAGAATCGGACAATGGATAACGTTGAACCCCTGAGCCGCTCGCCGGTCCATGTAGTATCGCATCTGCCGGGGAGAAGTGCAGTAGGATTCCTGTTCCCGGAGGGCGGGATCAAGAACCGGGCACATCAAATGCCATGCGGTATCGCAGAGGTAGAAATACGGCTTCCCGGCGGCATCCGTGAGATACCGGCCATTGGCGCTGACCTTCAGGGGCCAGCGTGTGCTGTGGTCTTGCGGCATAACGCACGGATGTTGCCCTGCACGTGCGGGTGAAGCAAGTGCCTTTGTGACAACGGTCAGACACAGAACCGGAGAAAGGAGCGAGGATTATCAGACGCTACCGGTTGCGAGCGGGGCGGCGTGGGTTGATGTGCACTCGCAGGGTGGGGGCACCCTGTCTCCGTTGGAGCCAAATAACAAAAAGCGGCGTTCAGGCGATTTTTGCGTCGGTGTAACGATGGGGCTCCAGGGACGTTTCGAACGTCTTAGGAGCGGGACGCTCGGAGACGAGCGGGGCGATTTTGATTGATATGACGCCGGTGGCAGTCATTTATATAAAATACTGTGAAACTGTCTTTTTTTGTCTACCCCTGCGCTTGCCTCGCTCTGCTTTTCGGTAACCCTTGTATCGCGCTCGGATCCGCGGAGCTGGCGGTCGAGATGCAGGGAAGTGTGATGCGCCCGGGCACGGGACTGATGGATATTGACTTCATTGTCCACGCCGCGGGGCGCGAGACTGTCCCGGTTTCTATTGTGGGATTTCGCGGGGAACACGAGAGCGATGCGATGGTTCGTGGAGACCGGATCGTCCCGATGCGCACGTTTGTCGAAGGGACGGAGAGGAGTCTCGGAGATGATGTGCCGGCGAATGTGCCGCTCTGTTTGACGTGGGATGGTATCGCGCGGTACCTGCGCGAGCACTGTCCGGAAGTGCAGTTCGCTCTGGTGCACGGGTCGGCGGCGACTGGCGTGATCGGCCTGCACAGCGATCTCGACCTGGCGATCTACACCTCGAAAACCCTGTCGCTGCATCGCATGGTCGCGATATCGCAGGAAATCACCGAGCGGCACCAGGGAGTGCGCTGTGACCTGGGCATTCTCAACCGGGCCGATCCGGTGTACGCCTTTGAGACTTTGAAAGGGAAGCGCATCCTCTGCCGTTGCGAGTCCGCCTTCGCCCGCTTCTACTCAGAGACCTGTCGCCGTTACGAGTTTGCCATGGCCGCTTACCAGCGACAGAAGGCTCACCGGATCGGGCGTCAAGCGCAGTCGAACCAGACGGAGGGCACAGGGTGAAAATCAACGGGGTCATCCAACGCAAGTTGGTCATCCTCGACCAACTGGGGGCGCACCCGCGATAGCAACGTTGCGGTCGCGCGATACTCCAGGAGCTTAGAGTGGTCCGATGCACGGAGTGACGGAGTCGGTGATCCGGGTGACCTCGTCTCACTCATGGTCGCGATCGGGGCGGAGGTTTTTACCGGTGAGTTTCTCGACGATTTGCCACCACTCCTCTGGTCGTGGGTAGGGTGTGATGCCGAAACGGCGTTTCGCATCCGCTATCCGCGCTGGCTGGTTGAACTCCCAGTCCCACGGAAATCCCCAGTGTTCGCTTTCAACCGTAGATTCTCTCTTCTTGGATGCCATGGATGTGGGGTTGGCCGGGTCCGCAGGTAAAGTCGCCGGGGGAGGAGGGCGATCACGGGTGTGTGTGGACCTGTTGACGGGTGGTGGGATTCGCGAGCGCGGAGAGGAAGGAAATTTTGCGCCGACGAACCAGCCCGAGCAGGAGGGCGGAGCTGACATTCGGTCGCACAGTAGGACGCTTCCCCGACGGCTGCAAACCGATTTCGAACTTGCTCACAACTCCAATTCCAGATCCTCTCAAGGGTTTTTGTGCATTTGCGTGGACTGACCATCTTCGTAGCCCGCTGGATTCCATAGAGGAGCCTGGACCGGGCCGGATAATCCATGGAGTTTACGGAGGGCGCGTGCCCCCACGCGCCGGTGCTCGTGGGTTTCGGACAACAATCCGAGGTCCGCAGGATGAGGGCACCCTGCCTCCGGAGAACGGCTGCTTACCGCCTGAGCACTACAACCCGGACCTTTCGGTCCCTGACGGGATCATGTCCGTCGCGGTGGCGCGCGGGCTTCAGGCCCAGTTCCTCCAACCGATCCAGGATTCGCCTGGTCGGATGGCTTCCCGGGAGCATTGTTCTCTCCGGCCCCGACATCCCCGACTGCCTCCACGGTTCATCATGCGCGAGGTACCCGCTCTCAAGCACGTCGCGCATGTGGGTGAACCAAGCGTGGTCTGTGTCGTTCATCCGGGTTGCCTGCCTGCCGTCATGTCTCTGAGCCTGTGCGCCAGCGTGCCCTCCTGTTCCTCGATTTTCAAGACTTCCGGTTCCCGTCGATCGGCAACTGACGGCAGGGCTGGGATGCTTCGAATCAGCTCTTCCGGGAATCTTGTGGCATTGGATGGACGGCTTACCCTTCCGGATTCGGCAGACCATAGAAGATTCCGCGCCCACCGGTTCCGATAAACACCAGACCGGAGCGCTGCCAACTCGCCGTCATCACTCGTGGATTGCACCCGAGACCCAGGGGCCCCGCCGGGGAGATCTCGTCCCAGGATTCCCCAAAGTCGATCGACCGGAAAACCCCCTCACGACAGGCGACTTCTCCATAGACGAAGAGCGTCGGGAGCGCCCTGCCGTCCGGGGGTCTGCCAAGGTCGAAGAGGATGACCCTATCGACATTCGGTATCCGCGTGAACGACATCCCGCCGTCCGACGATCGGAAGAGCCCGCCAGCACTGCTTGCAGTCCACACTTCACCTTCCATTCCGTGTACGGACTTCAGCGCTCCGGCGGGCTCTGGTAGATCGGCCGCCGTCGGAGAAAAGGAAATCCCTCCATCAACACTCCGGAACAGCCGATCACCCCACCGGCAGTAGAATGCCTCTCCATTAACCCGGTCCGCCGCCAGGGCTGGTCCTGAACCAGAAATGCTGCTTCGGGATGGAAGGGTTTCGATCGCCCGCCAGGTCTGCCCGCCATCCCGAGTCCGCCAGGCTGACTCCCGCGTCAGGATCAGGATAACTCTCGGGTCCGTGGCGGACATCGCCACGCTTGTCGGCCGATCGCTGACCGGGGGGATGGTCCCGAACCGCCGCCATGACCGGCCCTCGTCCGATGAGATCGCCCCGCCAAAGGTGTCACTCTCTGTGCTCACCACATATTCGCCGAGGAAGTTCATGGCTCGATTCTCACCCACCCGCACCAGGTTCGATGGGTGCCGGGCGCAATAGTCCATGGCCCAGGTGTCCTGGTAGACGGGATCCATCTTGGCCGTCGGAAAGCGCCGAAGATCCGTGTGCACGAGACCACAGATGTCCATCGCTCCGCTGATCAGCAGAGATCCGGAAGACGTCGCGGCAGATGGCGGTGCCAGGAGCGCGGTGGCCACGATCTCTTCCAGACCGCTTCCCAACACGGTCCAGGTCGGAGGCTCATCGGTGAGGTTTTCCGTCCGCCAGACCCCGAACCAATCGGTGAACCAGACCCAGCCGGATTCGTGAGGATCCATTACCAGCGACGCCATCGAACCGCCCCAGTAATTGTCCTGCCACCACGGAACGGTCTTGTCCAGAAGGCGACCTACCGCACTCCAGGAGGCGCCGCCATCCGTGGTGCGATACATCCTGCCGGGCATCTTGTAGTCGACGCCGATGATCAAGTGGTTGCTGTCTCTGGGATCGACGCTGAGTCCATTGAAGTGAAACGACCCCAACACCATCTGGGTGGAGGTTGGGGCCGAGCGATCCGGCCGGAATTTGAGCGGGGTAAGATCCTCCCACTGACCACCCCTTCGCTTCCGGGCTACCTTTGGTGCGACCCTTCCAGTGGTGAAAAGGGTGCCGTCCGCATCCATCCGCATCTGCAGGACCCGGGACGGACTTCCCTCCAGTCGACTCCAGCTCTCGCCGCCATCATCTGACACAAAGAGTCCGTCCCCGTAGGCATTGGCATAGACCCGCCCCGCTAATCCGGGATCGAACAGGACGGCCAGGATGCCGATCCCGTCCTCCGCCGCGCCGAACGCGACGAGGGGCCTCCAGGTCATCCCACCATCCGAAGAGCGAAAAAGGCCTTCAGCCCGGGAGCCAAAGAGGATCTCCCTGGAGCCAAACGGGTTGACCGCCAGACGCTCCCCCGCCCAGCGCAGATCTCCATTCCCGTGCATGGGGGTAGACAAGTCCGATCGGATCCAGGATCTACCCCGGTCAGCGGATCTGAAGATCCCGCCTTCCTGGAAATTCAGGCCGGCGGCGATGTAGACCACTTCCGGGTCGTTCGGGTCGAGGGCGATGGCCTCTCCGCCATAGAAGCGGCGGTCGGCATACCGGAAATGGTCTGTGATCGGCAGCCATCGCCCGGTCTCCTCTTCCCACCGGTAGAAGCCTCCGATATCCGTTCGAATATAGACCAGCCCAGGTTCCCTCGGGTGTATCACCAGCCCGGTAACGTATCCTCCACCGCCGATCGCGACATTGTCCCAGAGGTAGTTCATCAGCTCGAATCCGATCCATGCTTGCCACCCGACCGCCTTTGTCAACACGTTCACCGACGTGCTCAAACCGCCCGAGTGAATGGAGGGCAATCCAGGACACCTCGCGCCAGCTAACTGTGCGTGGGGAATCATATAATAGATGAAACATGCAGTAGATACCCAGCGGGTAGCCAATCCCGCCCGAGAAAGAGTGGCGATCACTCGGAAGCGAACATTGCGTCGTCGTTCAGTAATGGCGGCACGAAGCGTATGGAGCGAGTGCCGAAGCCGCATAAATGAACTCCGAAATGGAAACAGTCGTACGGGCCTCTCTGTTGGTGTCAGGAGGGGCGGAACCGCCATGCACATAGTAAGACGCGCTCGCAGAGGCACGCAGGCCAGGTGTATGGGGGCCGGACCGGAGTCGAAGAGTGGGGCAAAGGCACATTGGGGTATCCAGGGTGTAAGCAGAACCGGCATCGACCGATCCGGGAGCAGCACCGAATGCTCAGTCAGAAGGTGCAAGGGCACTTTGCTTACTACGGCATTCGAGGAAACTCCCTATGGATCGGGCGGTATTGGTATGCGGTGCAAAACCGGTGGTTCTACTGGTTGCAACGCCGCTCCCGTGAGCGAGGCAGCAAACCTCGTCTATGGACGCTTCTTGACGAGCACTTGCCGTTGCCTCGGGCGCGGATTGTCCACCACGGACCGGCACCACAACTCACGATGACCTTCTCTTAGCGAAACCTTC
>SLNJ01000063.1 GCA_007133065.1 Opitutales bacterium | reverse complement strand
TCGGCACCGCAAGCTGCGGCCCGGATACCCTCCCTCAATACCGCCTCCCATCCGGCCTGATCCGCCTCAAATTCACCATGGAACCGGTCCAAGCGCGACAATCCAGGACACCCACCATTTGATCGGCTTCGAGCAATTCTCTGCACGCCACCGCGCGCGCTACCACATCCAAGCCATTGGGTTCGCAGAGGTCGATGCCCTCGGCTCGCGTGATCCCGCTCAAAATCAGATCTCACCGATAGAAAACCCGCTCCAGGGTCAGCCCCCGCGCCGGAGCGGTGACGACCAGCGCGGTGCGCCTGCGGTTTTCGAGGATCCCCGCTACCTGTTCCGGGGTCAGCTTCCCCAGCCCGACGTCGATCAGCGCGCCTGCCAGGCTGCGCACCATCTTGTAGAGATAGCCGTCCGCCTCGGTGATGATGCGCAGGTTACGTCCTCGCCGCACCACATCAAGCCGCCGGAGGTCCTTGACCGGATCCTCTGCGCTGCCGTCTCCGCGGTCCGCGCGAAACGCGCTAAAGTCGTGATGCCCGACGAGATACGCCGCCGCCGCCCGCATTGCGGCATCGTCCAGACAACGACGCCCCATCGAGGCCACGAACCGGTTGTCAAACGGCAGGGCGTACCCCTCGTACAGCCGGTAGACGTAGCGTTTGCCCGTGGCCGACGAACGCGCGTGAAATCCCGGGGGCGCGCGCACCACCGATCGCACCAGGATCGCCTCAGGCAGCCCCGACAGGAGCGCGCGATGCAGGTGCGCCACCGGGTGCGGCCACACCGCGTCGAAATGGAAAACCTGCGCGCGGGCGTGCACACCGCTGTCCGTCCGCCCGCTCCCGTGGATTCGCACAGGTTGCTTGAGAATAGCAGCGAGCCGGCTCTCGATAAAATCCTGGATCGTGTTCCCGCCCCGCTGCGACTGCCAGCCGAGGAACGCCGTACCGTCGTACGCCACGGTTCCCTTCCACCGGGTTCCCCGGGACTCCGGTGTCTTCGACTTTTCGCTCGTGTCGTTCATTGAGAAAAAGTTTCGGTTTGCATTGAATAATCGACTCTCACATCCCATGATGCAAATCCTTCCGGGGGAATCGCTTCTTATGCGCATCTCCCCCGGAAAATTCCGCAGACAACCAGAATCCTCACAACGCAACCGAGAACATACCATGTCGCGACCAGTCACGCTATTCACCGGCCAGTGGGCCGACCTGCCACTGGAGAAACTCGCTCCGCTCGTCAACGAGATGGGCTATGACGGGGTCGAACTCGCATGTTGGGGCGACCACTTTGAAATCCCGCGCTCGGACGACCCAAAATACCTCAAGGCGAAGTGGGAACTCCTCAAGGACCACGGACTCACCTGCTACGCGATCTCAAATCACCTCGTCGGCCAGGCGGTGTGCGATAACATCGACGAACGCCACAAGGCGATCCTGCCCGACTACATCTGGGGGGACGGCGATCCCGAGGGTGTCCGCCGACGGGCGGCCGCCGAGATGCAGGAGACCGCGCGTGCCTGCCGTCGATTTCTCGATTCCAACCCCGCCGGCACCCACGACTTCCCCGCGGTGGTCAACGGGTTCACCGGATCATCCATCTGGCACGCCCTCTACGCCTTTCCGCCCACCGGCCAGGACTACATCGAGAAGGGATTCGCCGACTTCGGGAAGCGCTGGACTCCGATTCTCGACGTTTTTGAGGAAGCCGACGTCAATTTCGGGCTCGAAGTACATCCCACCGAGATCGCGTTCGACATCGCATCGACCGCGCGCGCCATCGAGGCGGTGAACGGACACAAACGTTTCGGCCTCAACTACGACCCGTCTCACCTCGGGTACCAGGGAGTCGACTACGTGAAATTCATCCGTGTTTTCGCCGATCGCATCTACCACGCCCACATGAAGGATGTGTGGTGGAATCACGGGGACGGAACCGTCGGCGTCTTTGGCGGGCATACGGACTTCGGCGACCCCCGGCGATACTGGGACTTCCGCTCCCTCGGACACGGCGATATCGACTTCGAAGAGATCATCGTCGCGTTGAACGACATTGGTTACAGCGGGCCGCTCTCGGTCGAGTGGGAGGACATCCGGATGGACCGGGTCCACGGCGCCACCGAAGCCGCCGCCTTTGTCAACCAGATCGACTTCCCCCGCAGCGACATCGCCTTCGACGCCGCATTTGAAAAAGAGAAGTAATCCCGAGACGACCACAGCCAACCACACGAACCACCCTAGAATTATGAGCACCAAAGTAGGTATCATCGGAGCCGGAGGCATGGTCTCCTATCACATCGCCGGATTTCAGGCCGCGAACGCGCGGATCCTCGGGATCGCCGACCTGAATGAAGCCGCCGCCCGCCGGGTTGCGGATGAGCACGGGATTCCGAATGTTTTCAAGGACCCGGCCGACATGCTCAAGGAGCTCAAGGAACTCGACGCCGTTTCGGTGATCGTTCCGAACAAGTTCCACGCCCCCCTGGTTCTCCAAGCGCTCAAGGCGGGCAAGCACGTCTTCTGCGAGAAGCCGCCAGCCCTGAACGCGCGGGAAACCAAGAGCATGAAGGAGGCTGCATCCCGAGCGCGGAAGACCCTCATGTTCAACTTCAACAACCGCGCTCGCCCCGAGGCGTACGCGGTCATGGACTACATCGGCGACGGGCAAGTCGGCCGGATCAACTCCGCGCAGGCCAAGTGGATCCGCCGGACCGGCATCCCCGGCTTCGGCGGCTGGTTCACCAACAGCAAAATCGCCGGCGGCGGACCGCTTATCGACCTGCTGCATATGGTCGACCTCGCCCTGTATTTTATGGGGTACCCACAACCGGACTACGTCCTCGCCCAAACCTTCTCCGACTTCATCAAGAACAAGGAATTCAAGGGCCCCTGGGGAATTCCCGATGTTGCAAAGGGTGTCACCGACGTCGAGAACGCCTGCCACGGATTCGTCCGCTTCAAAACGGGGCAGGTCCTCAGCCTTCAGATATCGTGGGCCGAGATGGTCAAGCGCGAGGAGGTCTCCGTCGTCTTTCAGGGTTTGAAGGCGGGCGGCATGGTGCAGCGGCTGTTCGCCGAGGACGGCATCGACGAGACGGCCACCGACATCTGCGAGCTCTACGTCCAGGAGTTCGGCCGTTCCGTCAACCGCACCGTAACGGTCCCCCCGAATGCCGATATGGGCCGCATCCGCTCCGCCCAGAACTTCATCCTCGCGGTCGAGGGGAAGGAGAAACCGCTCAATACGCCCGACCAGGCGCTCGCCCTCATGAAGATCGTCGACGCCACATACCGATCCGCGAAGATGGGACGCCCGGTGAAGATAACCTGACCCGAATGGCGCTCGGTTAAGACACCCTTTCATGATCGGAATCAGAATCGCAATCAGGACTTCAAATCGAATCAATAATCTGATGCACAAATACTTCGATACGGATTGCGATCGCGGTGAGAGGGCTTAACCGAGCGCCATCAACCATCAACCCACTACAGCAAATACCTATGAACCGAAAACTGCGCATGGGCATGGTCGGCGGCGGACGCGGCGCCTTTATCGGCGCGGTCCATCGCATGGCCGCACGTCTCGACGGACACATCGAGCTGGTCGCGGGGTGTTTCTCGTCGGATCCAAAGAAATCGCGCCTCTCCGGCAAGGACCTGCACCTCGATCCCGACCGCGTCTACGGCTCCTACCAGGAGATGGCGAAAAAAGAAGCCGCGCTGCCGGTGGGTGAGCGAATCGACTTCGTCTCGATTGTCACCCGCAACAACACGCACCTCGCAGTCGCCAAGACCTTTCTCGAGGCGGGATTCAACGTGATCTGCGACAAACCGCTCTGCTTCAACCTCAAAGAAGCGCGCCGCCTCCGCGAGATCGTACGCAAGAGTGGCAAGGTATTCGCGCTCACCCACAACTACACCGGCTACCCGATGGTGAAAGAGGCGCGCGAAATGGTCCGCGCGGGGAAACTCGGAAAAATCCTCAAGATGGTCACCGAGTACCCCCAGGGCTATGCAACCACCGCCCTCCAGGGGAAAGCCGACGGCAAGATCTCGAACTGGCGCATGGACCCGTCGGTCGCCGGAGCCTCCAACTGCATGGGAGATATCGGCACCCACGCCGAAAACCTCGGCCGTTACATCACCGGCCTCGAGATCGAGGAAATGTGCGCGGAGTTGAGCACGTTCGTCCCCGGGCGACCGCTCGACGACGACGGGAATCTTCTCGTTCGATACAAGGGCGGCGCGAAAGGCATTCTGTACGCATCCCAGATTTCGAACGGCGACGAGAACAACCTGAACATCCGCATCTACGGCACGAAGGGTTCGCTCGAGTGGCGGCAGGAGGATCCGAATGAACTCGTCTTCAAAGCGGTGGACCAGCCGCGCGTCACCTACCGGCGCGGCAATGCCTACCTCTCCAAGGTCGTCGAGAAGAACAGCCGCCTCCCCTTCGGTCATCCCGAGGCGTTCATCGAGGCGTTCGCCAACGTCTATCTCGCCGCCTCCGAGGCCATCGCCGACGAGGTGTCCGGGCGCAAGCTCAAGAAATCATACGATTTCCCGGATATCGACGACGGCGTCCACGGCCTGGCGTTCATCGAGACGTGCGTAAAATCGGGCAAATCGAAGCAGAAGTGGACGAAGTTCCCGGAAGTGTAGCTACCGCGGCGCGACGATGACCAGATCGTCCTCCTCGATGTAGTGCCATTGCAGGGGGGGATCGCGCGGCAGATCGTAGGGAAATTCCAGGTATTTTAGCACCAGTTCGTCGGAAACCGGTTCGAGATCGGTGTGCCAGCGCAAAAAGCTCTTGGCTGCCCAGTGATACAAGAAGACGGAATAGCGGTTGCCGGCATGAACGATGCGAAATCCGTACGGATTGTCGTCCACCCACGGCTCGCGCATCCGGTACAGATCGACGACCAGGACGCGGTCGGTCCCATGATCCCGCGCAAGGGCTTCAATCGCTGCCGCGGATTCGACATCGCGACCGTACAGCGCCACGTACTCGCGTCCGTTCTCCCAAGCCAGGATCGCATAACTCCCCCCGAGCAGGACAACCAGCGCGACGAGAACGCCTCGTGCTCCGGGGAGCGTCGAACCCATCCGCCACGTCAAGGCGATGACGGCGGACATCAGCAGCGGAGCGGTGTACATAATTCTCAAGCTCGGGTAGCTGTCGGCAATGATGAGATTCGGCAGATACGGAACAACGAATCCGGCCGCCAGACAAAGCGGCACCGCGGTAGTCCCCCACGCGTCCAGCTTTCGGCGAACGATCGACACTGCCCACACGATCGCGCCACCCGCGATGAGCAGTCCGTGCAACCAGCGGGTCAAAGGGGAGTAAATTCCATCAAAAAAGAGGAAGGAACGAGTCAGCTCCCCGAAAAACTTCCATTTGGCGACCCAGTCGTCCGCAAACCCGCCCCGGTCACTTCCGAAATGCTGCGCCAGCAGCGCGGAAATCACCGCTGCCACGAGAAAGAACGGCAGGACGGTTCCCACCTCCAGAGCCATCCGCTTCGGATCGAACCCAAGCGACACCCCGCGCAAACTCACGACGATCAGGTACCCCATGATGCCTGCGGTCACCGCCGCCTGGTTCGTCAATGCTGCGGCCAGACAAAGGATCGCCCCCGCTGAGATGAGGCTCCATCGGCGGATCTCCCAACCCTGAACGATCCAATGCATTCCTCCGAGCGAGAGGAGTGCCGCCGCAGGATACATGCTCGCCGCCCGCCAGAGCGTCGCCTCCCCGTTCAGTCCCCAGAGGAGGAACGGCACCGCCGTCAGCGCCGCACCGACTGGAGAGAGAAACGGACGTACCATCCGGTAGAACACGACCGCCGCTCCCACGTGCATCGCTCCCTGAAACAACCGAGAAACCCGGTTCATCACGGTCGCCTCCGGAGGCATCTCGAAATGCAGGAATTGCAGCAGTATTCCAAAACCGGGACGCCCATGGTGCAATGATCCCTTCAGGAGTTCCAGACGGCTGTAATCGAAGAACAGGAAATCATCCGCGTACCACCATGCCCCTGAAAACGCTGAGAAATTTGCCGCCAGCCACACGCTGAAGAAAAGTGAGTAAACCACCCACAGCCGGTCACGGACATCCGCACCCATTCTCACTCCTGTTCTCTCCTCTCGCTCCAATTCCGCACCTTATCAATCCGCAGAGGGCGGAGAGAAGCGAAAAATGCGGACTTCGGCGCCCCTTCCTATGGATTCGTTCGCAGAATACCCGTCGCCCCATCACCGGTGACGCCATCGCACCGCTCTCCGGCGAATGACCGCGAACCTGCCTTGCGGTGCGTTTGTCGAAACCGGCGCCGGGGTGCCTCACCCGGTCGAGCGACGCAAGGGATACGGATCTGAAAAAGCTTGCCGCCCGCATGGGATTGGAATGCAAATCTCCGAACCGGACCGAATCCTTTTCAGGCCCGCGCTCGCGTGGCGCGGCTTTATGTATCGGTTGAGAATTCGGTCCCGTCGACCACCAATGTCAGAATCCGACAGCCAACCAGAACCCGCGGCAGACGCCTATCTGGATTCGATACGTACCCACGCCTGGCGGCACGAAATCCCGGACGAGGCCGTGCCATGGCGGGACACCGCCGAGATGATCCTCGGCAACGAGCGGAAAATGCTCCGCTGGCTGGCAACCCATTGGTTTTCCGGATTAGGAAGTGTCGTCGATGCCGGGTGTTTTGCGGGACGCTCCACCGTGTGCCTTGCAACGGGGTTGCGCGATAATGCGCGGGCGAAGGACTGCGCCAAACCGATCATTCACGCGTACGATCTGTTTCGCGTGCCGCGCGATGCATTCAGCCGGGACATCCTCGGATCCGAGTTCCCTGTCGGCAGTTCGTTTCGCCCGGTGTTCGAGCGGGCGACCGAGGCGTATAGCGACTTGATCGCGATCCACGAAGGCGACTTAAAAGCCAAGCGCTGGAACGGTTCACCGATTGAAATCCTCTTCGTCGACGTCGCCAAGTGCTGGTTGACCAACCAGCACATCATCTCCGAGTTCTTTCCACACCTGATTTCCGGTCAAAGCATCATCATCCAGCAGGACTACAATACGCCCTACGTTCCATGGGTTCACGTGGCGATGGAATTTTTGGCGGAATACATGGCGTTTCTCTGCGACGAGGATGGCTCGAAGCTCTTCCTGCTGACAAAGCCGATCCCTGCAGAACTCCTGAAACGCAACCTGCGCACGGAGATCAAAACCGATCACAAGATCGCCCTGCTCGACCGGGCGATCGCAAAGTGGGATCCACAGAGCGCGGCCTGTGTGGCGGCGTCCAAAGCGATGCTCGTGTTCATGGAACAGGGAATGCAGGAGGGACTGGCCTGCCTGGAACCGCTCCAGGACGGATTTGCCGGTGTTCCGGCGGCCGCCGGCTACTTTCGCGATGTCCGGTCGATGATCGAGTTCTGGAAGGTCGGAGCCGACCTCGAAAATGACATGACGGAAAAGTTCGAGCGGGAGACCGGGTAAAATGGTTTTCGACAGCGTGCCAGCATCCATGGGCAAGTGCGGTCGCGGGATTGGGATTGCGTCCGGGCGGGATCGGCGGTTCAACTGCGTGATTCGTGATGAAAGCCTCCGACTACATAGCGGCATTTCTCGCCGAACAGGGGGTCACCCATGTCTTTGAAGTCGTGGGTGGGATGATCACGCACCTGGTTGACTCACTTCACCGGCAGGACCGGATCCGGATTGTAAGCGTCCACCACGAACAAGCAGCCGCTTTCGCGGCCGATGCTCATGCCCGCGTCCGGGGCGTGCCCGGCGTCGCACTGGCAACGAGCGGCCCCGGCGCCACCAACCTGCTCACGGGGATCGGCAGCTGCTATTTCGACTCCGCGCCCGCGGTGTTCATCACCGGCCAGGTGAACCGCCACGAGCAGAAGGGAGACCGCCCGGTCCGCCAACTGGGATTCCAGGAGACCGACATCGTCGCGATGGCGCGTCCGATCACGAAGGATGCGTGGATGGTGCGCAATGTTGCCGACCTCCCGGCGGCCCTTGCCCGAGCTTTCGCCCTGGCCTGCGAGGGCCGTCCCGGACCAGTCCTCCTCGATGTTCCGATGGACGTCCAGAACGAATCGGTCCCCGACGATACCCCGATTCCCGGAACGCCGGATCCGAACAACTCGGATCGCCCGAACATCGCTGCCTCCGCGCTCGCTCCCTTTCTCGCCGATCTGCGCCAGGCGCAACGCCCCCTACTCCTTGTAGGTGGCGGACTGATGTCCGCGCGGGCGCATGATCGATTCCCGCAAGCGGTCGAAAAACTCGGGATCCCGGTCGTCAACAGCCTCATGGCCGTGGATGCGCTCCCCTGGAACCATCCCCTGCGAGTCGGGTTCATCGGATCGTATGGAAACCGTTGGGCGAATTGCGCGATTGGCGAATCGGATTTTCTTCTCGTCCTCGGCAGCCGTCTGGACGTCCGCCAGACCGGAGCCGATACCAGGGCGTTCAAGGGGGATCGCACTATCTACCAGGTCGATATCGACCCCGGAGAGACCAACAACCGCGTTACCGGGTGTCACACAATCATCGCCCACCTCCGCGATTTCCTCGATGCGGTGGCCGCGGAACCTCTGGAATCACCGCCCGGCAAACACGAGGCGTGGGAGGCCCACCTGCGCGAGCTGCGGGAGCGATGGCCGGACGCAAGCGAATACCGCGGCGATCCCGCAGCGATCAACCCGCACGAACTCTTCCACGATCTCTCCGAAATCGCCGCCGATGCCGCCGCCTACGTCAGCGACGTCGGCCAGCACCAGATGTGGTGCGCCCAGTCGCTCCGGCTCCACGCCGGACAGCGGTTCTTCAACACCGGGGGAATGGGCGCCATGGGATTCGGTCTGCCCGCCGCCATCGGGACGGCGTTCGCATACCCGGGCAAACCGGTCGTGCTCGTCGCGGGAGACGGCGGGTTCCAGCTCAACCTGCAGGAACTCCAGACCGTCGCGCGCAACCGACTGTCCCTTAAGATAATTCTTCTAAACAACCAGTGCCACGGCATGGTACGCCAGTTTCAGCAGAGCTACTTCGAAGAGCGCTACCCCTCCACGGCATGGGGATACTCGGCGCCCGATTTTGCACGCGTCTCCGAAGCTTATGGCATCCGTGCCGGCACGGTGAAAAATCCCGGGGACATGACTGCCGCTTTTGCCGAGGCGTTCGCGCAGCCGGACGCCCCTTACCTTCTTCAGGTCATGATCGACCCGAACGCGAACGTGTACCCAAAGATCGCGTTCGGCCACCCGCTCACCGAGATGGAGCCCTTTGCCAAGCCGATACAGATGGAGAGCACCTAGCAGCATTCCGGCGCCGGCAACCGCCGGAATACTTACAGCAGCGGCGCGATCACGAGACTGACGATTGCCATGACGTTGATGAGGATGTTCATCGATGGCCCGGATGTATCCTTGAGCGGATCTCCAACGGTGTCGCCGACGACGCAAGCACGGTGGGCGTCTGAATTCTTACCCCCGAAGTGTCCCTGTTCGACGTATTTCTTGGCGTTGTCCCAGGCGCCGCCGGCGTTGGCCATGAACAGCGCGAGCAGGATGCACCCGAGCAGCGCTCCAATCAACATCCCTGCGAGCGTCTCCGGTCCGAGGAGGAATCCGACAACCGCCGGAGCAAACACCGCCAGACCGGCCGGAAGGACCATTCGCTTGAGCGCCGCCGCCGTCGCGATGTCCACACACCGCGCTGAGTCCGGCTTCGCCTTCCCCTCGAGGAGGCCAGGAATATCCCGGAACTGGCGCCGGATCTCCTCGATCATGTCGTGGGCCGCGTCGCCGACCGCGGTCATCGTGATCGAACCGTTCAGGAAGGGACAGATGCCCCCGAGGAAGACCCCGATAAGCACCATCGGATCGGCCAAGTACAACTCAAAATCCGGGTTGTTCTTCTTGACGGTGTTGATGTAGGCGGCGGTGATCGCCAGCGCTGCGAGCCCGGCTGCACCGATTGCAAACCCCTTGCCGATTGCCGCCGTAGTATTGCCGACCTCGTCGAGCTGATCGGTTATGTCACGGGTCTTCTTCCCGAGACCGGCCATCTCCGCGATCCCCCCGGCGTTGTCGGCGACCGGGCCGTAGGCATCGATCGCCATCGTGATCCCAATGGTCGCGAGCATCCCGACCGCGGCGATTCCCGCCCCGTACAGACCGGCCAGATGACTGGAAACCAACAGAATCGCGGCGATCGTAATCACCGGAATCACCACAGAGAGCAATCCCACCGAAAGACCGGTGATCATCACAGTGGCGACCCCCGTCTCCGACGAACGCGCGATGTTCCGAACCGGTTTGCCCCCGGTAAAATACTCCGTCGACGCCCCGATGATCACGCCACCAACGGTGCCGGCCAGAACGCAGGCCCACACCTGCCAGATCGCCCCGATGTACGATGCCACGAACCACGCTGCGATCACAAAGAGCGTCGCCGCTCCAATGGTGCCAAACCGCAGCGCCCGGGCCGGTTGCTGGGCGGAGAAGAAATGTACCAGCAGAATACCAACCAGCGCGCAGATCAGGCCGGCACTTGTCATCGCCAATGGGAGATACATCAATCCGCTCCGTCCCGCCTCGCCAACTGTCAAGTCCTGCACACTCGACAGCGCCAGCGTGGCTCCGATCGCGATGGTGGCGATTTGCGCGTTGCAGTAGCTCTCGAACAGGTCGGAGCCCATCCCGGCGACGTCGCCTACGTTGTCGCCAACGTTGTCCGCGATCACGCCCGGATTGCGTGGATCGTCCTCCGGAATGCCCGCCTCGACCTTCCCGACGAGGTCGGCGCCAACGTCCGCCGCCTTCGTGAAAATCCCACCGCCGACACGGAAGAATATGGCGATCAACGACGCCCCCATCGCGAACCCGTGGATCACCTCGGCATCCTCTTCCGTGCGTCCGAAGAACAAGAAAAGCCCGCCGATGCCGAGCAGGCCCATCGACGCAATCGTCAATCCCATCACCGATCCTCCGAAGAAGGCGGTGGAGAGCGCAGCAGCAGAGCCCTGGGTGTGAGCGGCGACGGTGGTGCGCACGTTCGCCTTCGTCGCAGCGTACATTCCTATAGCGCCCGCGGTAAAGGAGCAACCGGCACCGAGAAAGAACGCAAGCCCCTCATACGGATCCTTGAGCCAGAATACCAGAGCCCCGAGTACGATTGCAAAGGGCAGCAATACTTGGAACTCGCGCGTCATGAAGACGCGTGCGCCCTCCTGAATACGCCTCGCAATCTCGGCGACCTCGCCGGTCCCCGAGTCCTGCCGGTTGATCCGGAGGAAAATGACGAGAGCGGCAAAAAGGCCGACTACTCCAAGAACCGGTGTGATCCATTCAATTCCAAGGGTCATAGAAGCGTATTGTTTTCAGGTGATGAGTATTAATACGACGACCGCACCCGCCGCGCCGAATGCCACCATAGATAGTGCTCGCTGGCCAACTCGTCCTCCGACGGCAAAGGATAGTAAAGGAGATGATCCTGGTCCCCCGCGAAAACACCATTCTGAATCATGTAATAGAGAATGTCCGGACGCATCTCCCGCTCCACGATCTTGGTCTTCTTCTCCGGCTTCTCCTTTAGAGCCGCGAGACACTCCCGCAGATGCACCAGCCTCCGGTAGGGGATGTGCTTAGCCGGATCATTTCGCGGATCCCTCGCCAATCCGTCGATCCGCAGTTCCGTGAACACCACCTTGGGTAGCGAAATCGGCTGGTTCGGATCGGTCACGTACCGGCAGAACTCCCTCGGTCCGAGGTTCGACGCCACCCGCGGGAATACCGGCCCGAGCTCCTGGTACAAGTGCAACGGCCGCTCCGCTTCCGCCGGTTCGTAAGGCACCGCTTCCAACTCCAGCGTGAATCCGGCCTGTGTTGTCAGGTACAGCTTCCCCAACGCCTCCAGGGGGAGATTGGCCAAAACATGGTACACCGCCACATAGGTCGAGTTCTTTGGACGGCCATCCGGGTGCTCAACACAGCGCTTTCGCGTCTCCTCCAAAGCGAAGGCCGGCAGGTCCACACTCTGATCCAGCTCGAAGAATATCGCCGGGCCCTCGGTCTGGCGCTTCGATCCGGTGGCTTGGTACATCCCGAATTTCTCCGGAGGCAGCATCGAGTAAATCAACGCCTCGGGAATCAGTGAATAATAAAGGTGAATCTTCATGGTCGGATCATCAAGTTTCCCTGTTCCGCCGGATCATGTGTGGAGGAGAGGTGAGCGTATCCCCTCGATCTCCCAGCTTCACATTGATCCGCGACGCAACAGGAGGTCGGCTCAACAACTCAAGGTTTGTGTCTCTGCGATCAAGTATAAGTAACGGGTATCAGTCATATTCGTCATCCTGTCAAGCGCCGGATTAATGGTTGTCGAACTCCGGAAACACCGTCAAATTCACCGATCGAATTGCTCCACATGGACCGCGTAGGCATCATAACCCGCACCCGCGACCGACCGGTGCTGCTTCGCCGGGCACTGGCGGGCGTACGAGACCAGCTCTACCCGCACTGGCAACTGGTTGTGGTCAACGATGGGGGAGATCCCCGGGCGGTTGAATCCGAACGGTGCGCCGCCGGCCTCGAATCGGACCCGCGGGTACAAGTCGTGCATCACACGGAATCACACGGCATGGAGGCGGCTTCAAACGCGGGCATCCGCCGAACGGAGAGCGATTACATCGTGATCCATGACGACGACGATTCATGGCAACCGGAATTTTTGCAGACCATGATCGACGCTCTGGCGAACCGGCCCCATCCCCGGTGCCGCGGCATGATCTGCCACACGACGCGGGTGGTGGAACGCGTGGAGCTCGGCACGGTCCTGGAGTGCGAACGCGCCCCATTCAACGCACACGTAGGATCCGTCGTGTTCATGGAGATGCTTGACGAGAACCTCTTCCCCCCGATCTCATTTCTTTACGAACGAGCGGTCTGGGAGGAACTGGGGGGATACGATGAGTCGCTTCCTGTGCTCGGGGACTGGGAGTTCAACCTCCGATTTCTCATGCAATACGACATCGGGGTCGTGCCCGAGTTGCTTGCCAACTACCACCACCGTCCGCCGGAAGCCCGTGACGCCTACGCGAATACCGTCACCGCTGGACACGATCTGCACCGCCGGATCGAAGACCGGCTTCGCGACCGGTGGATCCGCCGCGATCTGGCCGCGGGCAAACCCGGACTCGGCGCCCTTGGGTGGATGGCTGCCCGCCGCGGTACCGGCGCCCGGGTTCGTGAGTAAACGCCATTACAGAGCCGAAACCCGCGGATTTCCAGGAACCCGGCTCAGGCCGTCATGTCCCGAACAAAAAGGAAAGCTTCAGGCGTTTGGAAGCTATACTCCACTGACAACCCAAACCGAGGAAAGTACCATGAACCAACGCACCAAGCCGCAACTCCGATTGGCAAAATCCGTCGCGTCGGTCCTGACGGCCGGCATGGTCGGACTCGGATTCGGCCTCGTCGGCTGCGCGCCTGATGACGAGTTCGACCCGCAGGAGTTCGAACAACCGCCCGCGGAACAACCGGCTCCGGCACCGGATCAACGGGAGCCCGCACCCACCCCCGCACCCGATCCCGACGAGGACGGCGACAACGGCGATCAACAGGAAGGGTCCCCCGCGTACTGATCCCGCCGCCTGTCAATGCGGAGGCTCCGCGGATCGGACCAGCAGCGCAACCGCCTCACCATAGTCCGCCGTGTGCGCCAGGCTCAGGAGCACACCCGTCGCGCCGACGGCCTGCAATAAGCGATCGCCCGCCGCGTCGAGCCGGACGTACGGTTCCTGGCGTTCGCCCTTGCAGACCTCGATCGAGGTCCAGTTCAGTTCGCTTCCAATTCCGGTCGTGAATGCCTTGGATACCGCTTCTTTTGCCGCGAACCGCGCAGCGAGATGCGGGTGTGGGTTACGCATCCCCATGCAGTATGCGATCTCGCCCCCCGTAAAAACGCGCTTCAGAAACCGGTCGCCGTGCCGTTCGACCGCACGGTGGATGCGCTCGACTTCGACAAGGTCGATTCCCACGCCGATCACGGATCCACCCTCTGGAAGCTGAACCGCCATCGCAGCCATCAAAGGAGCCCGCCCCGCATCCGAGCCTTCATCTCCCGAACCGCCTCCTCAATCCCCGTAAAAACCGACCGGGAGATGATCGCATGTCCGATATTCAGCTCGTGCAGCCAGGGAATACCGCGGACCCCGGCGATGTTGACGTAGTTGATTCCATGTCCGGCGTTCACGATTAGGCCGGCCTCGTGCGCACGGACCGCCCCCTCGCGCAGTTTGTCGAGCTCCTCACTCCGAGCCTCCTCAAGGTAGTAATGGTTGGCGAACGATCCCGTGTGCAACTCAACCATGTCCGCGCCGACTTCGGCAGCCGCCTCGATCGCTTCGGGTTCGGGATTGATAAACAGGCTAACCGCAATCCCCGCCCGCTGGAGAGACTCGGTAACGTCGCGCACCAGCCCGACGTGCCGCACCACATCAAGCCCCCCCTCCGTGGTGATCTCCGCCCGACCCTCCGGAACCAGGCACACCGAATCAGGCTGGGTCTTCAACGCAAACGCCACCATTTCATCCGTACAGGCCATCTCCAGGTTGAGTCGCGTCTGGATGCACTCGCGCAACCGCGCCACGTCGCTCTCCTGGATGTGCCGCCGATCCTCCCGCAAATGTACCGTGATCCCGTCCGCCCCGGCACGCTCTGCCACCAGAGCGAGAGCGAGCGGGTCCGGCTCAACCATCTGCCCGCGATCACGCGCGTACTCGCGATACCGGGCCTGGCGCAACGTCGCGCAGTGATCGATATTGACTCCGAGTCGGATGGAATTCGAGGTTTTCATAGAACGAGAATCGAGGTTGCAGGCGTTTCAGTTTGATACAACCTCATAGACCCGACACGCACACGGTGCGAGACAAAACCGGAAGAACGGGAATCGCCCCGGTCGGCGCAAGGCAGATCAGGAGAGGCCGTTGGCCTGATTACTGTGGGGAATTCCGGCATGCCTTCCACTTTCGAAGAAACCGCGTTCGGTGTACTTCACACGGACCGTTCGCATTCAGCGCCTCGAAGTGTCGCTGCACGGCGTACCCCTTGTGTTGATCGAACCCATATCCCGAGAACCGGCCACCGAGCTCCCGCATCGTCCTATCACGAGCCGTCTTCGCCGCTACAGAAGCCATGGCGATGAGGAGTGATTTCGCGTCCCCGCGCACGATTGCCTCATGCCGGTACGGAAACGGCCGCAGCGGCCGGCCGTCAACCCAGATCCGCGCCGGCACTTTCACCGCGCCGGCAACCCCAGCCGTATCGGCATCATCGCGACACAATCGAACATCCCCTCCAGCCTGTTCGGCAAGCGCCTCGAGGGCGCGCTGCATCGCCAGGCGTGTGGCGCCGAGGATGTTGCACCGGCCGATCTCCTCCACGGCGCCGACCCCGATGCCCAGCCACAAGAGACGGTCCGCCGCAGCCTCGCGCAACACGGCGCCCAATTCCTCGCGTTCCGTCTCGCCGATCGTCTTGGAATCACGAAATCGCAACCCGCGCTCGCGGCACCATACGCCCTCGTAAAACGCCGGCACGACTCCAACCGCCGCCGCGACCACCGGACCCGCGAGGGCTCCCCGCCCGGCCTCGTCGACCCCGATCATGGGCGCTTCTCCTTCGATGAGGGTCCGGTCGTATCGCAACAAAGCGCTCATCGGCCGGGATCCGGCAAATGCCCGGGTGCCTCGATCGCAAGCGCGAGCAATGGCGCGAGAATCGCGGGCCGGAAGAACAGCGGCGAACGTGATTCGGCATCGAGAACGCCAATCACCGCGCCGAGACGCGAAAACAAGGGCAGGCACGCCTCCGACCGCACATCGGGATCGCAGGGGTAGTATGCGCCGCCGGCGCGTACATGCTCCCGGATGTCGGGAATCACAACTGCCCGCCCGGACATCGCCACCGCCGCGTTGGTGCTCTTCCTCTCGAACTCGGAGTTCAGCGGGAAATATGCCCGACTCGGACCGCCCGAGTACACAAGCTTGAGCAAGCTTTTTCCCAGATTGGCGTACTCGCCGCACCGGTACACCCCGAGCCAGTCGGTGCCCGTCATTTCAACCGTCCGCTGCAACATTCCATTCAGGATAACCAAGGCGGTGTGCAACGCCTCCACGTCGCCGGGCCACACCCCCCGCAGGTCGAATGCTTCCGGAGCAAGGCGTCGTGGCACATCACACGCCTCACCATCATCCGACTCGACCGGAACGGGAAATTCGAACAGATCCGGGACCGCCCGGCTACGCCCGGCGCCCCGTGCGCTGAAAGCCATCTCGCGGCGCCACCGATCCACCAGCAACGCCTCCGGCAACAACTCCCGAGCGAGTCCCGCACGCCGGAAGTAGTCCTCGACGATCATGCTCCTGCCCGTGTTTTCCATACAATCCTGGGCGGCACCGGCAATCCGAGCACCTCGTAGGCGGTGCGAAAATGCAGTTTTGCGTACCGCGCCAGAGCGTCCCGGCCCTCGTTTTCCACAATCTTCCGCCCCTGCTCCTTGACTGCGGCGGACGCCCCTTTCATCAGCGCGATGCCGCTCGCCTCCGAAAGCTTCTGGATCTGCCGCACGAATTCGGCCCGCGCGCAGATCGATGCCGCGGCCACCACCGGGTCCGACTCTGCGCGCGTTCGCATTTTCAGATCGAACTTTACCCCGTCCTTCTTGAGCTGGCGCTGCACAAGCGGCGCCTTGCTGAATTGGTCCAGCATCCCGTGGTCCACCGGCCGCTTGCTCAAGGCATTCTGGATCGACTTGGCGTGGAGCCAGGCGAGCAGGGAGTTCAAGTTTGCCCGCGGACGCGCCATCAGCTCGTTGTATTTCTCCATGCCACACCAACTCGTTTCGACGACGACTCCGTCCGTCTTGCGGATCTTCTTCTCCAGGGCCAGTATGGTTGCGTCGCCCAGGGACTTGCTGTCCTTGACGCCGGCTTTCGCCCATGCGCGAACCATATCGCCGTCCGCGATCACGCAAGCGGAGACCACCGGACCGAAAAAATCTCCCTTGCCCGCCTCGTCCACTCCCGCGTGCGGCTCGAACCACTCCGGGTTGTGAACCTCGTCGTACCCGAGCTTTGGCTCACCCGTGATCTCCGCCTCGATCACATCCCGCACGAAATCCTCGGTGCCTTTCCCGGAGACAACCAGCTTCCCGCTCTTGTATCCGACCAGAGTGACCTTCCGGGCTTTGTTCTTGAAGGCGAATCGCGCGTAATCGACGTCAAAAAACTCCCAAAGGTGATAGTCGCAATATCCCTTGAGCTTTTCCATTTGATCGTCATCGAGCGGAATCGTGTAATGACTGATCTTCCGTTCTTCGTCCCCGGGTTCACTCCTTTTCCTCGGCATGCAGGGACTTGTGTCAGAAATCCGAACACGATTCAATCTCGATCCATGAGTGAATCCTTATCCAGCGTCGTAAGAGCGTGGTTTGGCCGGCATGGACGGGCTCTTCCGTGGCGCGAGAACCGGAGCCTGTACTCGACGGTTGTTTCGGAATTCATGCTCCAGCAGACCCAGGTCGCCACCATGCTTCCGTACTACGCGCGATGGATGACCCGCTTCCCCGATTTCGAGTCGCTCGCGCAAGCCGTCGAGCCGGAGGTCCTGTTTCAGTGGCAGGGGCTCGGTTACTACTCCCGGGCACGCAATCTACACCGACTCGCAAGGGCCTGGTGCACCGCCGACCCCAAGCCGGACTCCGCCGCCGCATGGCGGCGCCTTCCAGGGGTTGGGCCCTACACGGCGGCTGCGGTCGCCAGTCTCGCTTTCCGGGAGCCCGTCCCGGTTATCGACGGCAACGTCATCCGGGTCCTCACCCGCCTGCACGCCGACCCCACCCCGGTGCGGGATTCCGCCGGGGCGCGGAGAGCACTCGCCGGCCGAGCCGAAGCGCTCCTCGACCCGAACCACCCGGGCGAACACAACGAGGCCCTCATGGAACTCGGAGCAACCGTCTGCCTCCCCCGAAACCCGCTTTGCACGAGTTGCCCGGTCCTGCGTTTTTGCACAGCCGGACAACGGGGCGAACCGGAACGCTACCCCCGGCGCCTCCGGCGCGTTCGCGAACGGATCACCCGCCAACGCCTCTGGATCGTCTCCGAACAGCACCTCCTTCTCAGCCGGGTTGCCGGCGGTTCGAAACGTCTCGCCGGATTCCTGGAACTCCCCGACGCCGCTTCCCTGCCCGCCAAACCGACACGGGAATCGGAAATCCTGCGCCGCACCCGCGGTATATCCGACCAGACCATCACCGAGACCATTCATCAACTTCCCTGCTCCGCGCGGATTCGAGAAGCCACCTCGGACAACGAGCGGTGGGTCTGGGCACCGGTTTCAGACCTGGAATCCTTGGTCCTCTCAGGTCCCCACCGCCGATGGATTGATGAAATCCTAACACAGCAATCACGACCGGAGTTCGATGCCTCGGTTCGTGACGCGGTCCCAAACGGCTACCCCCAGCGTCGGAGCAGGTAATCCCGCCCCGCACACACCTCCACCGGCGAAAGGCGTGGACTGAGTTCGAGAACGAGCTCGTGCTCCGGACGAACAAATGAACCCACCATGCTCCAGTCGATCATACCGCTACCGGGGATCTGGTGGTCGCTCTCCTCCAGCGACACGTCGTGCAGGTGGAAGCCCAAGAGGTTCGCCTGGTTTTTCAGCAGCAACCCATGGTGTGTGCCTATTCCGGCAAGCTCCTTCAACTGAGCGTGTCCCGTATCATGCCAATACCCGAACACTTCCGGAGCATCCAGTTCATCGAGAAACCCGGCGATCAGATCATCGAGAGGAAACTCCCGCAATCCTTCCCGGTTTTCGACTGCGAGCCGGATTCCACACTCGCGCGCATACTCGGCGACCTGCCGAAAAACCGTGAGGGCGCGCCGGCGAGGACCGGCACTCCGGCGCTCCAGGCGCTGCACCTCGCGGCGAACCGCTTCAACATAGCGCGGATCGCGCGATGGCGCGCCGGGCTCGTACGCCGCCGCACGCAATCGCTTCAATCGCCGCTCCGGACTGCCCAGAAGGATCGGGATGCTCCCGGAGTGCAAGACGACCACCGGTGCTCCGACCTGCCGGGCAAAGTCGATCGTGCGACAGCTCTGCCGGCGCCACGCCTCACGCTCCGCGCGCTGCCGCGCGGTCGGTTCGAAAATATTCGGAGCGGCGTTCATCACTCCCGCCGGAAGGGGACAGAAATTGTGCACGGACGATACCCGAGCCACTCCGTCCTCCACGCCGGCCAGAATTCCAGGCGCAAGAGAAACCCGGATCCCATGGCTTAACTCCACCGATTCAAACCCGAGGTCCCGCATCTCCTCCAACATCGCCCTGCCATCCGTGTGACGATGGGAACACCAACAGGTCGAGAGGGAGAGCGTCGGTTTCATGGATTCAGCATTCGTTGCTTACACGAGCCGGGCCGGCTGTCACGCCGATTCATCCTCCCGGCCGGGGACCAAAGAACCCTGCCAATTCAATCGGCAGGGCTCCCGTAAAAACCCGGCGAATCCGCGCCGCGTCCGCAATCGCTCAAAGATTCTCGTGGCGCGAACGCAACATCGCCGAAAAGGCGGCCACTTTCTTCTTGCGCCGCTTCACCTCGCTCGGTTTCTCGAAATAGCGTTTCGCGCGCACGTCGCGGATCACGCCCTCGCGGTCGAGTTTCTTCTTGAGCCGGCGCAACGCGCGCTCCATCGGCTCTCCCTTGCGGATTTTTACTTCAACTGGCATAAATATGGATTGGTGTTTCGGGAATCTTCGAGCGGAAAAAGAGTCAACAAAAGCGGTTTTTCACCGACCGTCAACTCCTTTCTCAGTCGCCCGAAAACGCCGTTTGCAGACGAGGCATCGCAAAGGCTCGGACCATGACGGGTCGACCAGAGCGGACCAGAGCCACTGTAGCCGCTCCAGCCCCGTCGGCCGCGCGACCTCCCAATCGACCGACCCGCATACCGGGCATGCAACCTTTCCATCACTGCGGGAGCGTTGCTCCTCCTCCTCGTCCAGGAGACCTTCGTCCGGGGGAAGGTCCAGTACCTCCCGAGCGGCATCGACATCCTCCGGATACACCTGGAGCCGTATCCCGCCGAACCCTCCCGCACTGATCCAATCAGTGTTCATCGAATGCTCCTCGGCGACAAACGCGCGGATCCCGTTGCCTTCCAGATGAGTCTTCGCAAGCGAGGCCTCCTCCGGGCGGGCATAGCGTGCAACCGTTTCCATACGAAGCCACTCTAGCACACATAGCCTCCGGTTTCTACTTGCTTCCGAAAAGAGTTCAAGGGAGCCTTTCCCGGGCATGTCTTCATGATTGGAATGCGCGACAGCTTCGGCGGGGAGCAATCCGGGAATGATCGCGGGGTGGCAACCGCAATCGATCCGGTGCGGCTGGTTGCGAGCGCATTCCGGGAGGGGGGGTGGCTGCAGGAAAAGCTCGATCTCGAGCACCGCCCGCAACAGGAGCAGATGGCCGGGAGCGTCACCCGTTCCCTGCTCGACGCAGCACCGCTGCTTTTCGAGGCCGGGACCGGCGTCGGCAAGAGCCTCGCCTACCTCATCCCGCTGCTTGTTTATGCCCACCAATCCAAGCGCCAGGGAGTCGTATCCACCCACACCATTGCCCTGCAGGAGCAGGTACAGAAAAAGGACCTCCCTTTGTGCCGCCGACTCTTCCAAACGATTCCGGAACTCCAACCCTGCGCCGACTTTCGTACGGCGGTTCTGGTCGGCCGGGGAAACTACCTCTGCGGCTACCGCCTCGCACAGGCCCTCAGCGGCCGCTCGGAATTATTCGATTCACCGGAACAAGCGGAACTCGAGCGGATTGCTGCATGGGCCGAGCACACCGGATCCGGACTCCGCCACGAGCTCTCCCCCGCTCCCCGGCCCGACGTCTGGGACTGGGTCAACGCGGATTCCTCCGGATGCAACAATCGCAACTGCAATCCGAAGACGTGCTTCTACCGCCGCGCCCGCGCGGAGATCGCCGGGGCACACGTGGTGGTCGTGAATCATAGCCTGCTATTCGCGCTCATCGGCGCGGGCGCCGGGGTACAGGGGGAGACCCCTGGCATCCTGTTTCCCCACGATTCCGTTGTCATCGATGAGGCCCATACCGTTTCCGGGATTGCAACGGAGTACGCCGGCGAACACGTCAGCAGCTACGGGCTGAACCGGTTGTTGCGCATGCTGTACAATCCGCGAACCGGAAAGGGCGTCTTTCACCGGCATGGCCGCAGAGAGGATTGTCAGGCCGCGGAGGAGTGCGGCGACGCCGCGGCACTCTTTTTTGAGCAACTGCGCGACCAGTTCCTGCGCAACAAGTCGGTGGCGCGCATCTACCAGGCGCAATGGGCGGAACCGACGCTCGATCCCCTCCTGGCCGGTCTGGCCCAACGCCTTGGAACCTGCGCCAATCGCGTTGAAGAGGAACACCATGCCGTGGAGATCCACGACCTGCGCAAGCGCGTGGGCGCATACCGCAGCGCCATCGCCAACTGCCTCGAAATGAGCGAATCGAATTGCGTGTACTGGATCGAGAAATCGGGCCGACTCCAGCAGATCACCCACCTGCGAAGCGCTCCGCTCGACGTCGCAGCGTTTCTCCGGCAGACGCTCTTCTCCCGCGAGACCAGTGTCGTGCTCACCAGCGCCACACTCGCCGAAGGTCCTGAAATGGGCGGGTTCATTCAGAAAGTCGGCGCCGCCAACGCAACCGCAATCCAGGTGGATTCACCGTTTGATTATTCCCGCAATATGCGCGTCTTCGTCGCCGCCGACGCCCCCCTCCCGGAACAGGATTCCGGGGCGCTCGACCTTGAATTCCTTGCGGATTCCGTTCTATTCTGCAGCGAACGGTTCCGCGGCGGCAGCCTGGTGCTTTTTACGAGCTATGCCGACCTGCACCGCGTCATGGCACAGATCGAGGAAACTCTCCAGGCCAACGGACGCCCCGTCTACATGCAGGGTCGCGACGGCTCCCGCACCGAACTGGTCCGCGCGTTCACCGAGCGCGGCAATGCAATCCTCGCAGGGACGGACAGTTTCTGGGCTGGAATCGACGTGCCCGGCCCGTCGCTCTCCCAGGTCATCATCACCCGGCTTCCGTTCGAGAATCCATCCCACCCGATCGCCGAAGCGCGCGCCGAATGGATCCGCCGTACAGGCGGAAACCCATTCTACCAGCTCACCCTTCCCGACGCGGTCGTCAAGTTCCGACAGGGTGTCGGCCGACTCATCCGAAACCACAGCGACCGCGGCACCGTAACCCTCCTGGACGCACGGGTGCTCAAGAAAACCTACGGTCGGCGATTTCTCAGCGTCCTCCCCAACCGCGATTACACCCGCTTTACCCGAAACGACCGCGACTGGTCCTTCCAGCCCCTGGAAAGCGCATGATTTGACTCGCCTCAACCGCGAGCTCCACTCATCATCATGGACGCTGATTACCGCTTTCCGGGATTGGGAGCGGACTCAGGGATCAGAATATGAACGGCACCCACGAAAGATTTGAATGCCCGCACTGCGGCGCAATGATACCCGTGGACTCCAAGGCGTGCCCGGAGTGCGGATCAGACGATCGGACAGGGTGGTCCGACGAAGCCGATCAGGGCGCCGCCGATCTGCCCGCCGGATACGAGGGCGAGGAAGACTTCGACTACGATGCATACGTCCAGCGCGAATTCGCATGGGACCGCGACCGGGGGAGCAAGCCCCCGATCCCGATGAGTCAACTTTTCGGCGCCCTTGTCGCCTTCATCCTCATCGCCCTGCTGATCTGGATCTTCGTCTGAGGCCTGCGACTACTCTTCGGCCTTTGTTTTTTTCGCGTAGTGCACGGTACATCCGTAGGGTCGCGTCTGCGGATTCTCCACGGGTTGCTGCTCGAGAAGGCGGGCCATACTCTGGAGCACGTAGTTGTCCGCTTTCTCGATGTCATCCGAGTCCGCCGATCGAATACTGTCGATCGCTCCCTGATAGCGCAGCTTCCCCTCCGGATCGATGATGAACATGTGCGGGGTGTTGCGCGCGTTGTACTTGCGGCCCACGGCGCCGTCGGGATCCGGGAGTACCGCAGTCGATCGAATCCCCCATTCGCGCACGATTTCCTGGTGCTGCTGTTGCGTGCGGAACGTACTGTGATCGGGATTCGTGGAATCAATCGAGAGCCAGACTACCCCGGAGTGCCGCATTTTCGTCTGCCACTCCTGCATCTTCCCGGGTTCATAGAACTTCTTCACAAACGGACAGTCGTAGTTGATCCATTCCAGGATTATGAAACGGCCCGCATAGTCGGAGAGCGTGTGTTCATTCCCCTGGATATCGGTCAAGGTAAAGTCCGGGGCGGCCTCACCGACCTGAACATTGGCATGTGCCCCTGCGGCCATGACCAGGAAACCGCACACAACGGCGAAGAGCGTTCTGATGTTTTTCATAGATAAGTCAGGTTGAATTAGTCCTGGAGGTTGTGAATCCGCCAGCGTCTGCCGGGGAGACCTCCGGCAATAGAAGACATGCAACTGTCGCACCGGTTTCCTTTTCCCGCAACATTCTTTCGCTTATGCCCCACCTGCCTGGCTGCCTGCCCCTCATCATGCCTTTACACGATGGCAATTCTTTGACAGCGTGATCCTCCCCGAGGCCACCGTTCGACGAGCCCAGGGCAGGTCGAGGCGACTCCGCCGATCTGAACCGGCGCCTCCACGCCAGCGATCCGTTACAAGAACCACCCATCCTCACCATGCAGAACGATCCCGTCTGGCAACGCCTCCGCTCCGAGGCCGAAGCCACGCTCACGCGTGAACCGGTCCTCGCCGAACTCCTTCGCGTCGGCGTACTCAACCGCAACTCACTCGAGGAAGCCCTGAGCTACCGTCTGCCGCGCAAGCTCGGGCACCACGCCGTCTCTGCTGACTATCTCCAGCAGCTTTTTCTCGAAATATTCCTGGACGATCCGATTATCGGAGCGCGCGTGCGCGAGGATCTCCTCGCCGTCCACACCCGCGACCCGGCGTGCCAGGGAGTTCTGCACCCTTACCTCTATTATAAGGGGTTCCAGTCCCTGGCCACCTATCGCCTGGCGCATTACCTCTACGGACACGGCCGGCGCGAACTGGCCTATTACCTACAATCGATCGTCTCCGAGAACATGGGTGTCGACATCCATCCTGCCGCCCGCATCGGCGCCGGGATCCTTTTCGATCACGCAACCAGCATTGTCGTCGGAGAGACCGCCGTGATCGAGGACAACGTCTCCATCCTGCATGAAGTCACGCTCGGCGGAACGGGCAAAGAAAAGGGTGACCGACACCCGAAAATCCGGCAAGGCGTGCTCATCGGCGCCGGCGCAAAGCTCCTCGGAAACATCGAGATCGGTGAAGGCGCACGGATCGGTGCCGGCAGCGTCGTCCTCGATTCCGTCCCGCCGCACAGCACGGTCGTCGGAGTTCCGGCCAAAGTCGTAGGAAAAACGAAGGAGGACACCCCTGCCCTGAATATGGAACACCGGATCTGACCCCGATGCACGAACACCTGAGCCGGTTGATCAACGCGCGCGGTCCGATCGGCTTCGCGGAGTTCATCCACGAAGCGCTCTACGCTCCGAAGATTGGCTTCTACCGCCGCCCCCGTCCCCGCGTCGGACTCGATTCCCGTTTGGATTTCTACACCGCAGCCAGCTTCCAGCCCCTCTTCGCCGAGCTGATCTGCTCAGCCGCCGTCCAAATCTGGGGCGCAGCGTTCTGCGAACAGGCGACGTTCGTGGAAGTTGGAGCCGAACCGGAAAAATCGGCGATGGACGGTATAGCGCACCCGTTCGCCGCCCTCCGCGTGATCCGTCTCGACGATCCGCTCGTCATCCCCTCCCCCAGCATCGTTTTCTGCAATGAGTTGCTGGATGCACAGCCATTTCACCGGCTGGTGTTCCACCAGGGAAGATGGCGGGAGCGGGGCGTCACCCTCCAAGCGAACGGAGCGCTCGGCGAATGCCTCCTTCCCACGTGGACCCCGGAGCTGCGCGTCGGCGCCCCCGAGCTCCCGGAGTCCGCCCCGGAGGGATACCAGATCGATCTCCCCCTGCGTGCCACGCAGCTCCTGCAATCGATCGTCGCACAACCATGGAACGGAGCCCTGCTCTGCTTCGATTACGGCAAGTCGTGGCACGAGCTCTCCCAAGAGTGCCCCCAGGGAACGGCCCGCGGGTACCACCGCCACCGCATGGTGACCGACCTGATCGAGCACCCGGGAGCAATCGATATCACCTGCCATGTGTGCTGGGATTTCCTCACGGAGACGCTCGAGGCGTCGGGATTCGATGAAATCGTGTTGGAACGGCAGGAACAGTTCCTCGTCCGCCACGGCCTGGAACCGTGGTGGCGCCAGCGCGAGGCATCCGGCGCCGGCTCCGCGGAGGAACGCCGGCGTATTCAGGAACTCATTCATCCGGACCGCCTCGGGCACAAGTTCCAGGTGTTGAGAGCCGGGAGAAAAAAGCTTGCATGCCCCGGGCAATGTCGTAGCCTCTGACCTTTTTCCTTCCGGAGAAACAATCATGGGTAGAATTTGCGCAATCACCGGTAAGCACCCCAGCAAGGGCCGTATCATCCACCGCAAGGGTCAAACCAAGAAAAGCGGCGGGATTGGTACGCATATTACGAAGACGACACGCCGCACCTTTCGGCCGAACATCCAGCGCGTGCGGGTAAAAATGCCCAACGGCTCGATCAAGCGTATCTGGGTCTCCGTCAAGGCCCTGAAGGCAGGCAAGGTCGAGAAGGTCTGAGCTAGCGGAAGCCGAAGAGGAGCTGCACGATCCGGGTGCCGTGGCGTTCGAGCACCGGCCCCTCGCCGCTCAGGCTAAGGATCTCCCGGCACCCACGACCCCGGAATGTCGACTCGTCGACACTCATCACGGCAACCGAACCGGGGGCGCCGAGGGCGTCGTGAGCCTCCTCGCCGAGAGGTGTCCAGCGGACCGGAAGCCCGTACCACGTGAATCCGACCAGCCACCCCGCCACCGCTTCGGAAGGCAGTTCGCGCGTGCGCAACGAGGGATAGCGCCGCACGAAATCGGGCTCGCCCCGGGAACTCACCATGAGAGTGAATGCGACGGGCTGGTCCGTAAAGAACTGCGCCGGATCAACCGGCCCGGCCTGAAAAAAACGCCGGAAAAAGGCGACTGGATCCAGCCCGACCAGATTCATGCCGTTGTACAACCCGTGCCGATTCGGTGATTCAAACGGCTGTCGATCGAACCACTGTTGAAATGCATCCGTCAGGCGAACCCCGATCTCAAAATGAAGATGCGCCCGACTCCTGGGGATGGTGTACCCGCCGGCGGATCGCCCCATCGTGCCGATGATCTCCCCCGCATCAACCTTCCGGCCGACGCTCAACCCCGGAGCAACGCTGCGCAGATGCGCGTACAATGTATGAATTCCCGGCTCCAGGTGCGGGTGCTCGAGAACAACATAACGGCCGTAACCGCTCGCCCAGGCCGTGGTGTTGATATACGCCACGACCCCGTCCATCGCCGCGTAGATCGGATCCGTCGCTTCCCCCCGCCGGTCCCGTTGCGTTGCCTTGATGTCGATTCCCTCGTGAAAGCGATTCCCGTCGTTGCGAACGCACCCGAACAACGCCGATTCCACGTTTCCCGCTGCGGTCGGCTGCACCCAGTCATCCAGGGGCCTGCCCTCTGAAAACGGGGCGTTCGGTGTCGGCCATACCAGGCGTGTCGGCTCCACCGCTCCCACACCGCTACAGCAGCCGCACAGCACGGCGATGCACACGATCCTCAGTACCATCACTGTGGTCATTACTCCGGTACCCGCCCGGAAAGGCAATTCCTATTTCCGGCCCTTGCTCACCACGGTGGCTGGACACCCGGTCAGAATGTGGCCAGCTCCGCTGTGAGCATTCGGAAATACGGATCGACCCACCCATGAGCCCACACAAAATAAAGGGCGGCGCCGATTGCCAGCGACGGGCCGAAGGGGATCTCCCCGGGCGCCGCCTCCGCCTCCCCGTCAAACGCAGCGGGCCGAGAGGTCGTCCCGTCCACCTTAGCACCAGCTTCCCCGGCCTCCGGCGCCTCCCCGGAAGCACCCTCCCCATTGGTTCGGTTTCCGAATATTCCACGCCAGATCAACCCGATCGCGTACAGTACACATCCGAAAACGGCCCCCCCGAATATTGCGAATATCGCCCCCTGCCAGCCGCAAAACGCTCCGATCGCACCCATGAGCTTCACGTCGCCAAAACCCATCGCCTCCCGCCTGAGCATCTTCTCAGCCAGCAGGCCGATCCATAACAACAATCCCGAACCGATGAGCGCTCCGGAGATTCCGTGCAATCCCGAACGCAGGCTGTCGACCGGGAACCAACCAACCTGTTGCCACTCGGCCAGGTGCAACGCCGGAACGAGAAACGAGAGCACGACCCCGGCAACGCTCCCGCCCATGCTGAATCCATCCGGGATGATCATATGATCGAGGTCGATGAACGCGGCCCCGATCAACAGGGAGAGGAAGACCATCCCCGCAATCGCCACACCCGGGGAATGCATCAGCCAAGAGCCCGCAAAGAGGGCCGCCGTAAGCAGCTCGATCACCGGATAGCGCACGCTGAACCGGCGTCCGCAGCACCGTGCCCTCCCGAGCAGCAACAACCAGCTCAGAACCGGAATATTATCGAACCAGCGGATCGGCGCCCCACAGCCGCAATGCGACCCCGGACGCACCACGGATTGCGCGTACGGAATGCGATAAATGCACACGTTGAGAAAGCTTCCAACGCATGCCCCCAGGAGGAAAACCCATACCGGGAAAAACCATGGCATGGCCGCGTCGACTCGTTCCAGGTTCTCCAGCACGGACAACACAATGGTACCCCTCGCCGCCGGAAGAAAGCAAAATTTCCTCTCCCGGAGCTTCTCTTTCCCCTTTCACTTTGACTCTCACTCCTCACCCACCCCGCTGCGCCCGAGAACCTTCTCCATCATCGCAATGCGTTCGGCGACCCACGTCTTTCGTGCCTCCGGCACCCCATCGGGAAGCGTGGGATAAATTGCACGGTACCAGTCGTAGGCCTCTTCGAGCCTCCCCATCCGCCAGAGCAACTCACCCCGGATCCGACCCGCATAATAGGGCGCTCCGGACATCGTCGCCGCCGCGCCGAACAGGTCGGCGGCACGGGCCGGATCCTTCATTTGATGCAGCCAGATCAGGGCGGCTTCGAGCACCACCCGCGGCTCCCCGGAGTGGTAGTGCCGGGCCGCTTCAAGGAATTCGAGCGCACGCAACGCATGCCTCCGACGAACGACTCCCCACGCCGGTTCGTCCTCGGCAGGCTCCCAGCGCGGCAGGTCGTAGGCCATCATTCGCGCCCCCTCCAACCACGGGTGCAGCGCCCGCGGATCCACGCGCACAGCGAGGCGGAGGTGCCGGTCCAGGCCGGTCGCATCCCGCCGCTCCCAGGCCAGGTAGGCACGCAGCCACAGGAGATCGCGCACGGGAGCTCGCAGGCCTCCCAGCACCCCGGCGAGGCAATGCTCCGCGAGCATCGGCGCGGACCGCAGTTCACCGTACGCAACCGTCCTGCCGGGGAGCGCTTCCGCGCAAACGGTTTCGATCCATGCCTCGCCCGACCATCCCGTGAAAAGCAGCACCGCCCCTGCCACCACCCCCGACAACGGCCTCCGCAATCGCCTCCAGCCCCGATCGACTCGTTCACAGTTCACGGCAGCGAAATCCCAGGATGCCAAGGCCGAGGAAAATACTCGAGTAGATGAATCCGTAGAGGAGGATTCCACCAATACCCGCCAATGACAGGGGAACCCCGCTCCCGAGGAGATCTCCGATATAGAAGACCCGCAGGTTTGGCACGAGCGTTGCGAACAGTCCAACGCCCGCCTGCCAGAACCCCGGATCAAGCATCTGCGCGGCCTCTGCCGCGGCCGATTGGACCTGACCCGCAAGCACGATCAGGAAACTGACGGATACTGTGTAGATCATACTCTGGCTGAAGCTCGCGACGAAAAGCGTCACCGCGGCAACCACGGCGCAATACTGCCATATCAATCCCGACGCCGCCGCCACCGCAACATAGCTTACCGGTGAAGCCGTACCCATCATTCCCGGCCCGACCCCCGAGGGCACCGTTGCGCACCAGATCAACAAGAGGGTCAGCAGACCGTACAACGCCACAGTGAAGGCGCCCACGGCGATCACGACGCCCCCGAACGTGCCGGTGAGGTACACCCCGCGGGAGATCGGTTTCGCCAGAATTGCGATCGCCGTGCGATTCTCAAGATCGGAGAAGTAGAGCCCCGCAGGCAGAACAACCGCCAGAATACTCCCGAACAACCACATGATTCCAAGACCGGAGTTCAACAGGAATCGCCATGCTTCGCCCCCGAAGTCGAGGTCGCGCAGCACCGCAGCGAACAGGCCCATCAACAGTGCGAGCAGGCCGATCACCGCGAAGTGCCTGCCTCGCACCGCCCCACGGACCGTGTTCGCCGCAATCAACCCGATCGACCGGATGCCGTGCGCCCGCTTGTTCACTCCGCCCACCCCCGCTCACCCCGCGCCGTTTCGATCCGTTCGACAAATCGGCGCTCCAACACCGCGCCGGAGCGCCCAACGGATGCGAGCCGCACCCCGCACGACTCCAAAGCAGCCGCCACCGGAACGCGTTTCCCGGGAGCGTATCCATCGACGTCCAGACTCCAGCGGTCCCCGGACTCCGGCAAATCGTCCATACACCCATTCCATAGAATCTGTCCGCGGTCGAAGATCGCAACGCGGTCACAGAGCGATGCAACCCACGACAACGCATGCGATGCGAGCAGAATGGTCGTACCCCGCTCCCGCAGCGTTTCACACAGACGCACGATCCCGGTGACACCGATCGGATCGACTCCCGCCATCGGCTCGTCGAGCACAAGCAGGTCGGGATTGTGGACCATCGCCTGAGCAAGCCCCAGCCGCTGGACCATCCCTTTGGAGTAGTCTCGGATCGGCCGGTCGCTGGCATCCGCCAACCCGACCCGCTCAAGTATCGCACCGGCACGCCGCGCGACCGATCCGCCCGACGCCCCGCACAGGCGGGCCGCGTACTCCACGAACTCCCGGCCGCTCACGAACCCGTAGAAGACCGGGGCTTCCGGCAGAAATCCAACCCGCCTGCGGACCTGCGGATCCGTCCCGGAGCAACCGAAAATCGCCGCGGTCCCCGAGTCGGCCTCCAGCAGCCCGAGCAAAATCCGCATGGTGGTGCTCTTCCCGGAGCCGTTCGGCCCGATGAACGCGCCGATCTCCCCTTCCTGAAGCTCGAAACAGACCCCGTCGAGCGCGCGAGTCCGCCGACCGCGCCACCCGCGACGATACGTCTTGCGGACATTCTGGATGGAGACGGCGGACGTCCTTTCCATACTCGATTCAACGGATTTCGAACCCGGAAAACGTCGGAGGACGTCGTTCCGTCGCTTCCTCGGTCTTCCGAATAAACACGTTCAATACCTCCTGCGCACGGTCGAAAAAGGCGCGCACCTCCTTCTCGGCACCTTCGGCTTCCATCCGCACCCGCCCGTCAGCAAGGTTTTGGACATAACCGGCAACATCGAACTCCCGGGCGATCTGCAGCACCTTGTAGCGAAATCCAACACCCTGGACCCGCCCGGAGAAATGAGCTCGCAAGGAAAATACGTTCTCCTCAGGCATGGGGACGATCCTTGCAAACAAAAGCGGCGTATAGCCAGCATTTTTACTCAATTTTGTGAATATGTGCAGAGATTCCTCTCCCGTCCTGGAATCTATGGGCATCAGCTCCGATTCTCGTCGAGCCCCAGCCTGGACGAGGCACACACGACCGTCTCCCGGCTCGCATCGACAAAGACGGTGTCCGACCCATGCCGCCGCCGGAAAATATCATGGAAATGCATTGATTTCTCACCTGAGTCTGACAGTGTGGTGTCGAAGTAAAAGGAGGCTCCCACGATATGAGTAACTACAATTTCGAAGGTCAACCGGAGGGAGACTGGGACGATCGAGGTGAACTAACGTGGAACGAATTTGATTGGCAACAGTTTCTCAAGAGGCACGAAGCGGAAATTTCGCGCTTCAACGAGCTATACGCGCAGCACAAGGATCATCCCGGCCACATTGACGAGGTGGCTCACCTCATGGGATGGGACAGCGACGATTGGTCAGTCACCGATCTCCCGTCCGATGAAGAAGTGCAGTCACACCTCGATTCCCTCGACCCGGATGACCTGCATGATGACGATACCGATCCGTACACCCTGCACCGCCACCCGGTCTTTGTCGTCATCCGCGGCCTTCATCGCGTGTTGCGCCAACTGTGCGAACGCTTTGCTGATGCCCATGTCGACAGGACCTCGCCCCGGGAGCTTTGGAATTACGCACAGGCCCTTCACCAGGCGGAAAGCAACGCGATTCTTGCCGTCAGCGCGCTGGACATGGGCGACTACGCCCTTGCCGTCTGCCAGCTCAAGTTCGCACTCTCAGCGATCAACAGCGCCTTCGCGATCCTCCCCAAATTGGTGAACACGGAATCCCGCCCGGGCCGCGCGTTCGTGCGCGAATCCCGGGTGCGCCTCTTTGATCTGCGCGAGGTCTGCCTCCGCGTCATGAACGATTGCCGCGACGAACTGCGGCGGTCCTGGGGTGATCGCGAAGGCGAGTAACACCGTCTTCCGGCACTACATACCCGGACGCACCCCTTGCACGTAGTCCGCCTTCAGGTGGAATCGAGCGCGCCCGTCCCCCACACACGCGCTTTCCGGCTGAAGCCGGCAACGACGTACCGACACGTGCCAGTCCGTGTGTAGACATCCCGCCTTTTCACCATGGCGGATACAGACGAATCACACGCCCCGCGCTTTGATCGTCCACAGCCCCCGAAGAGCCGATCGTTTCATTGACGGTCCACATCGAGTCCGGAGGGAAGAGCCCGAATCGCCTCTTCCAGGGCGCTCCATGCGAGGGTCACGCAGCGATGTCGTGCCGGGAAATCCGCAGCCGCGGACAACGCGGCCAATCGGCCCAGCGACTCCCACCCCTGTGTCGAAGGCTCCGAGCGTGAAAGCAGCACGCGCAACTCGGCAGCCAATCGCAGCGCCGCCGCAACGCTTTGCCCCTGGATCGCTTCACAGAGAAGCGACGCCGAGGCCCTGGAGAGAGCACACCCTTCCCCCGTGAAACCGGCCTCGGAGATCACCCCCCCCTCAACCCGGATCGCGACCTGTACGACGTCCCCGCAACGCGGGTTGTTTCCGCTGCCCTCGACGCGTGGCGGAGCGATCCGACGCTCGTGCGGAGATTCCCGGCTGTGGCGTAGAATGATCTGCTGATAAAGGGTTCCCGGATTGGTCATTGGCTGGAATCGGATGCTGAATCGTTGTCCGAACGATCGTTCATGCGCGGGGAGGGCGACGTCGTTCGCCTCAGCCAAAAAACCGCACGATCTTCCCGAGCGCCGCGGCGAGCAGGTCGATCTCTTCACGCGTGTTATAGAAGCTAAGCGAGGCACGCGTCGTCCCCGTGATTCCCAACCGACGCATGAGCGGCTCCGCGCAGTGGTGCCCCGTTCGAACCGCAATGCCTTCGGCATCGAGAAATGTTGCCACATCGTGGGGGTGAATCTCCTTCAGCAGAAATGAAATGATACTGGCCTTGTCCGGGGCGGTCCCGACCATCCGAAAGCCTTCCACACCGGAGAGCGTCTCGTTAGCGTAGTCCACAAGGTTTGCCTCGTAGCGCGCAATCCGCTCCCGGCCCAGCTCCTCGAGGTATCGCATCGCAGCGGCGAGTCCGATCGCTCCGGCGATGTTCGGGGTGCCCGCTTCAAAACGCTCGGGAATGTCCTTGAATGTGGTCCCCTCCCAGCGCACGTGCTCGATCATATCCCCGCCACCCTGGTAGGGCGGCATCTCGCTCAGGCGCTCCCGCTTGCCGTAGAGGACTCCGATCCCTGTCGGACCGTAACACTTGTGTCCGCTGAATACCAGGAAATCACAATCGAGCGCCGTCACGTCGATCCCGAGATGCTGTACAGATTGGGCGGCGTCCACCAGCACCGGAACCCCGCGCCGATGTGCAGCGGCAATCAGCTTTTCCACGGGGTTTACCGTACCGAGGGCGTTCGAGACATGCGTGAAGGCGAACACCCTCGTCCGCTCGTCGAGCAGGGAATCGAGCGCATCCAGCTCCAGAACGCCACGATCATCGACTGGAAGCACGCGGATCTCAGCACCTTTTTCCTGTGCGAGCAATTGCCAGGGAACAATGTTCGCATGATGCTCCATCGCCGTCAGCAGAATGTTGTCCCCGCTCCCGACCGCCTCGCGGCCGTAGGTTGAGGCGACCAGGTTGATCGCCTCCGTCGCGCCGCGCACAAAGATAACCTCCTCAGTCGCCGGAGCATGGATGTACCCGGCCACGGTCTCCCGGGCGGCATCGTACCGTTGCGTGGCCCGCTGGCTCAGCGTGTGCACGCCGCGGTGAATGTTTGCGTAATCCTCCGAGTAAAACCGCTGCACCGCATCGAGCACAGCCCGGGGTTTTTGCGTTGATGCACCGTTGTCCAAGTACACGAGCGGAGACTTACCGATTTTCCGTTGCAGAATCGGGAAGTCCTGGCGCACCTTCGATACACTCAGAATGTCATCCAATGCAGGGGCGTCTCGTGTAAACTCCGCCATCTCAGCTGCGGTGGCCCATGCTCTGGGCCACTCCCTCGATACGCCGTGCCAAAGCGATGTCCCTATGAGTAACTCGCGACTCGGCATCGTGCGTGGTCAATTCAACGCGCACCGTGTCGTAGATATTGTGCAACGCGGGGTGGTGATCGAGCTCCTCCGCATCAAACGCGAGCCTCCCAATAAAGAAGATGGCATCACGGAAAGTCCCAAAGCGGAACGTCTTAACCAATCGGTCATTCTCACAGGACCAACCTTTCAGATCCTTCAAGGTCAGTTCAATCTCGGTTTTGGGGAGCGTCTCCGTCATGCATTCACCTTGCCTTGAATCCGCGGTTTTGTCAATCCGTCCGCAACGCCCCGCCTGCGGCAGCGTTGGGATCTCCCTGGGGCGGGGCCGGCGAGACGTACTTGTAAGGGTGGATCCCGTTGTACTTTGGATGCCATCCCGCGCGGCCCGGTCGACCGCCGCCAACACGCCGCAGCAACAGAACCATCGCCGATGCCTTGAATCCATGTCCCTTCGACGCTGCCACGATGCCGGCTATTATCCGGTCGGCAACGGGGCGTGAACGCACTCCTATCCCGCTGTCGACTCTTCGCTTTCGACCGAGGCGGCCCCGAAGGTGTTGATGCGCAGGCGGCGATACTTCGGCAATCCGGTTCCGGCCGGAATCAGGTGTCCCATGATCACGTTCTCCTTGAACCCTTCGAGGCGATCGACCTTGCCCAGCGTCGCCGCATCCGTCAGCACGCGGGTGGTCTCCTGGAATGAGGCGGCCGAGATGAAACTCTCCGTCTCCACCGACGCCTTGGTGATCCCGAGGAGGATCGGTTCGCCCTCCGCGGGCTTGCCGCCGGCCTCGACGATGCGCTCATTCTCGTTGATGAATTGCTCCCGGTCGATCTGCTCGCCCCAGAAGAACTCGCTGTCGCCGGGCTCGGAGATACGAACCTTGCGCAACATCTGCGAGATGATGAGCTCAATGTGCTTGTCGTTGATCGTCACCCCTTGCAGGCGGTAGACCTTCTGAATCTCACCCAGGAGATACTCCTGTACCGCGTTCGGCCCGAGAATCTCGAGGATCTCGTGCGGGTCCGCCGCACCTTCCGTCAGGTGCTGGCCCTTATGCACCGTATCGCCCGGCTGCACGATAATGTGCTTGCCGTGCGGGATCAGGTGTTCCTCTTCAAGGCCGTTCTCCTCGTCGGTAACCAATAAACGACGCTTCCCACGCACCGTTCCCTGAATCGACACAATCCCGTCGACCTTCGCCATCTCGGTCGCCTCCTTGGGGCGGCGACCTTCGAACAATTCGGCCACGCGCGGGAGTCCCCCGGTGATATCCTGCGTCCGGGAGGCCTGGCGCGGCGTTTTAGCGAGTAAAGCGCCGGGCTGGATGATGTCGCCTTCGCTCACCACGACCTGCGCCAGCGTCGGAATCGAATACGTTGCAAGAATCTTTCCGGTACGATCCCCATCTTCGTTGACTTCATGAATCTCCACCTGGGGATTCAGGTCTTCCTTGTGCTCCACTACGGTCGTGCCGACACGTCCGGAGCTGGGGTCGAGTTCCCGCTTCACCGTGACGCCGGGGATCATATCCTGGAATACAATCTCGCCGCCGCGCTCCGAAAGAATTGGAATGTTGTGCGGATCCCATTGCGCGAGGATTTCGCCTTTCTTAATCGTATCGCCGTCGGCGACCGCGAGCACCGCCCCGGCCGGAATTCCGAAGGTTTCAATCTCCTTCTCAGAATCATCGAGCAGGATGATCTGGCCGGTCTTGTTCAGAACCACACTGGTCCCCTCCCCAACCGAGACCATCCGCAGACCCTTGAACTTGAGCACACCCTCATGGCGCACTTGAATCTCATTGTGCGAGGTCAGCGCGCTGGCGACGCCACCGACGTGGAAAGTGCGCATCGTCAGCTGCGTTCCCGGTTCCCCGATGGATTGGGCCGCAATAATTCCGACCGCCGTGCCATCCTCCACCTTCTTGCTGGTCGCCGGGTTGATTCCGTATGCACGGGCCGGGAGTCCGGATCGGCGCACATGGGTGAGCGGCGACATCACTTTCACGCGATCGATGCCAACCTCGTCGAATCTCTCCGCGATCTCGAGCGTGATCAACTCGCCGTTGCCGACAATCTTCTTATCAGGATCCAGCGGATTGTAGATATCCTCGCTCGCACAGCGGCCCACCACGCGATCGCGCAGGGGCACGATCTCGCTATCCCCTTCGTAGATCGCGTTCTTCCAGATTCCATCGCGGTTGCCATCGTCATCGCAGGTGATGATGATATCCATGGCCACATCGCAGAGCTTGCGCGTGAGGTATCCCGCATCCGCCGTCTTCAACGCAGTGTCCGCCAGACCCTTGCGCGCACCGTGGGTGGAAATGAAGTACTCCAGCACCGTCAAGCCCTCCCGAAACGAAGATAGAATCGGTCGTTCGATGATCTCGCCGGACGGTTTCGCCATCAGACCGCGCGTCCCACACAACTGCCGAACCTGCTGCCGGTTGCCGCGCGCTCCGGAATCCATCATCAGGAAGACCGGATTGACCTCCTCCTTGCCCATGTTGTGGTCGAGGCTGTCAAAGACGCTCTTTGCAATATCGTCCGACGCCGTCGTCCAGATATCAATGACCTTGTTGTAGCGCTCGCCTTCCGTGATAATTCCCCGACGGTATTGCGCCTGGACCTCGGCGACCCGCTTGCGGCCGTTCTCGACGATCTTCGACTTCTCCTTCGGGGTGATCATATCCTCCATACCGATGGAGATGCCGGCGTGGGTCGCCGTGCTGAACCCAAGCTCCTTCAGGCGGTCCACGGTACGGACGGTCTCATCCTTGCCCGCCGTGTTGAACGTGCTCAGGATCAACTCGCCCACCTTTTTCTTCTCGACGGGAAAGTTGATGAACCCGAGCTCCTCCGTCCAGATCTCGCTGAAGATCACCCGCCCGGGGGTCGTCGTCAGCACCTTCATGTCCTTCTTCCCGTAGACTGTGTCCTTCCCGTAGTCCGGATTCACCAAGCGAATCCACTGGTGCTTCTTCACGGCACCGTCCGCATGCGCGAGCAAGACCTCCTGCTGGCTTCCGAACAAAGGCAGGTACCCGCTCTCCTCGGGCTTCTTGCGAGGCTTCAGAGTCAGATAATACGCCCCGAGGACAATATCCTGTGACGGCGTCAAAATCGGGTCGCCGCTCGAGGGCGAGAAGACGTTGTGCGTCGACATCATCAACAACTTCGCCTCAAGGATCGCCTCCAGCGACAACGGAACGTGGACGGCCATCTGGTCGCCGTCGAAGTCGGCGTTGTACGCCGCGCATACCAGCGGATGCAGCCGGATCGCGTCCCCTTCGATCAGAACCGGTTCAAACGCCTGGATCGAGAGCCGGTGCAACGTCGGCGCCCGATTCAACAGCACCGGGTGCCCCTTCGTCACCTCTTCGAGGATGTCCCAAACCTCGGGCGATTTCTTCTCGATCATCTTGCGCGCGCCGCGCACGGTGTGTACAAATCCGAGCTCCTTCAACCGTCGAATGATGAACGGTTCGAAGAGGATCAGCGCCATCTTCTTCGGCAATCCGCACTGGTGCAGCTTGAGGTCCGGCCCGATGACGATCACCGAACGGCCCGAGTAATCGACTCGCTTGCCGAGAAGGTTCTGGCGAAAGCGTCCCTGCTTCCCCTTCAGCATGTCGCTGAGCGATTTGAGGGGACGGTTTCCCGCACCCGTTACCGCACGGCCGTGGCGACCGTTGTCGAACAGGGCGTCCACCGCCTCCTGCAACATCCGCTTCTCATTGTGAATGATCACATCCGGAGTCTTCAGCTGCATCAGATTCTTCAACCGGTTGTTTCGGTTGATAACGCGCCGGTAGAGATCGTTCAGGTCGGAGGTCGCAAACCGCCCGCCTTCCAAGGGAACCAGCGGCCGCAGGTCGGGCGGAATCACTGGTACGGTTTCGAGAACCATCCACTCCGGTCGCGCTCCGGAACTGATGAACCCCTGGCAGACCTTCAGGCGTTTCGCCACCTTCTTCTTGATCTGCTTCGAACGGGTGGCGTGCATCTGCTCCTGCAACTCCGCCACAACGGATTCGAGATCCATTTTCTCAAGTACCTCCCGCAGGGCGACGGCGCCCATGCGCGCCGTGAAGGCGTCGTCCCCATACTCGTCGACGGCCTGCTGATACTCCTGCTCGGTCAGGAGCTGCCTTTCCTCAAGCGGGGTTTTGCCCGGATCCGTCACCATGTAGTTCTCGTAATAGATGACACGCTCAAGGTTGCGGGCGGTCATATCCAGCAACAGCCCGACCCGACTCGGCATCGACTTCAGGAACCAGATGTGAGTCGCCGGCACCGCCAGCTCGATATGTCCCATTCGCTCGCGGCGAACCCGGGCCACCGTGACCTCGACGCCGCATCGGTCACAGATCACTCCCTTGTACTTGATTCGCTTATACTTGCCGCAGGCGCACTCGTAATCGCGTACCGGACCGAAGATCCGCTGGCAGAAAAGCCCGCCCGGCTCCGGTTTGAAGGTCCTGTAATTGATCGTCTCCGGATTCTTGACCTCCCCGCGGGACCACGAACGAATCGTGTCGGGCGCCGCGATGGTGATCGATACCGTATCAAATGATTGGTCCTTTTCAAATCCGAGAAAGTCCCGCACTTCTTTGGTTTCCTGTTCACTCATGGCTTAAAATTTGCTGCTGTTGATTGTCGCTGATTCGGTCAGGGGAACTCCGCAAAACCGCGGTCACTCTATCCAAACGTCGGCTGTGAGGATTCATCTCCAAGACGAACATCGAGGCAGAGACTCTGCATTTCCTTCATCAATACGTTGAACGACTGAGGAGTGCCCGCGACGAGCGAATTGTCTCCCTTGACGAGCGATTCGTAGATCTTCGTCCGGCCGCCGACGTCGTCGGACTTGACGGTAAGCAGCTCCTGGAGCGTGTACGCGGCACCGTACGCCTCGAGAGCCCATACCTCCATCTCCCCAAAGCGCTGCCCGCCGTACTGGGCCTTGCCTCCGAGGGGCTGCTGTGTGATCAGGCTGTACGGTCCAACCGCCCGGGCGTGGATCTTGTCCGCAACCAGATGGTTCAGCTTGAGCATATACGTATATCCCACAACTACCGTCTGATCCAGCGGTTCCCCGGTCCTGCCGTCAAACAGAACACTCTTCCCTTCAACGGGCAAGTCCGCCTGCTTCAAGTACTCCTTTATCTGATTCTCCTGAATTCCGTCGAAAACCGGGGTTGCAATCTTCAGGCCCAGCTTCTTGCAGGCCCATCCCAGGTGACATTCGAGCACCTGCCCGACATTCATCCGGCTCGGAACCCCGAGCGGGTTGAGGCAGATCTCGACGGACGTACCGTCCGGCAGGTACGGCATGTCCTCTTCGGGAACGATACGTGCCACCACGCCCTTGTTGCCGTGGCGCCCCGCCATCTTGTCGCCGACCTGGACCTTGCGCTTGGTGGCGATGTAGACCTTGACGTTCTTGACAACGCCCTGTTCCACATCCTCGCCCGCCTCAACAGTCTCAATCTTGCGCTCCTGTTCCTGTTCCAGCTCCTCAAACTTGCTTTTGAACGAACCGATGATCTCCATGATCTTGATCCGGACGGGTGACGGATCGATGTCGATCGTCTTGTACACGGAGGCCAGCCGCCGCAACAGCGTCTTGGTGATCTTTCGGTTGGCGGGTATGATCACCTCGCCGGTTTCAGAGTTGACCACGTCCAATGGTATCTTCTCTCCCAGGAGAATATTCGAGAGCGCTTCGGTCAACGACTCGCGCAGTTTGTCCGCCTGCGTTCGATACTCTTCGTTGATCTTTTTGATCTGCCTGCGGCGGTCGCTCGGAGAGAGCTTCTCCTGCTCTCCGTCGACCCGGCTCGAGGCCTTGACGTCCATTATGATCCCGTAGCAGCCGGAGGGAACCAGCAACGATGTGTCTTTCACATCGGCTGCCTTCTCGCCGAAGATCGCGCGCAGTAGTTTTTCCTCCGGAGCCAGTTCGGTTTCCGACTTTGGCGTGATCTTGCCGACAAGGATGTCGCCGGGCTTCACCTCCGCCCCGACCCGGACCACGCCATCGTGATTCAGGTTCTTCAACGCTTCCTCTCCGACGTTGGGAATGTCACGGGTGATCTCCTCGGGTCCAAGCTTCGTGTCGCGGGCCGTCACCTCAAACTCCTCGATATGGATGGAGGTGTAGGTGTCGTTCGTGATCAGCTTCTCCGAAATCAGAATCGCGTCCTCAAAGTTGTATCCGTTCCACGGCATGTAGGCCACGAGCACATTGCGTCCGACCGCAAGCTCCCCCTTGTCGGTTGACGCACCATCTGCGAGCACCTCACCCGCCTTCACCTTCTGTCCGCGCCGCACCAGCGGCTTCTGGTTGAAACAAGTCCCGGCATTCGAGCGGAGAAACTTGCGCAACCGGTACACGTAAACCCCGTTTTTGGGGTCGCTCTTCAACGTTTTCTCGACCCGCGGGGAGACCGTGCCGTCGGAGGTGACGATGATGCGCCGCGCATCGACCGTCGCCACGATGCCCGGAGCCTCGGCGACGACCAGCGTATGCGAGTCCCGCGCCACCCGTTCTTCGATCCCCGTGCCGACCATAGGCGCCTCCGTCTGCAGAAGCGGCACCCCCTGGCGCTGCATGTTCGAGCCCATCAACGCCCGATTGGCATCGTCGTGCTCAAGGAATGGGATAAGGCCCGCGGAAACGGAAACCAGCTGCTTTGGCGAGACGTCCATGTACTCGACCTGCGTCGGTTCCACTTCGATAAAGTCGTCCCCCTGACGGGCCGTGACCCGCCCGTGGAGCATCCCCTTCTCGTCGATTTCGGAATTCGCCTGCGCGATGACGTGTCCCTCCTCCTGGTCGGCCGTCAGGAACACCACTTCCTCGCTCACGTTCCCCTTTTTCACCGTCCGATAGGGGGTCTCGATGAAGCCAAACTCGTTCACCCGGCTGTAGACCGTCAGCGAGTTGATCAACCCGATGTTCGGTCCTTCCGGGGTTTCCACCGGGCAGATTCGGCCGTAATGCGACGGATGCACATCGCGCACTTCGAAACCGGCGCGTTCGCGGTTCAACCCGCCGGGCCCCAAGGCGGAAAGCGCGCGCTTGTGCTTCAACTCCGCCAGCGGGTTGATCTGGTCCATGAACTGGCTCAGCTGGCTGCGCGCGAAAAAGTCGCGGATCACCGTGCTCAGTGCCTTCGGATTGATCAGCTTCTGCGGGGTAATCGAGTCGACGCTCTGGTCGTACATCGTCATCCGCTCCTTCACCAGGCGCTCCGTGCGCGCCAGCCCGATCCGGCACTGGTTCATCAGAAGCTCGCCCACCGTCCGAACCCGGCGACTGCCGAGGTGGTCGATGTCGTCCACATAACCCTCGCCCCGCTTCAGCTTAACCAGGTACCTCGTAGCCTCCACAATGTCTTCGACTCCGATCGTCCGGGTCTCCAGCTCCGTTTTCAGCCCGAGCTTCTGATTCAGCTTATAGCGGCCGACCCGGCCGAGATCGTAGCGCTTGGGATCCTGAAACAGGCGCTTGAGCAGGGCCTTCGCGTTCGCCGTGGTCGGCGGCTCGCCCGGTCGCAAACGCTTGTAGATGTCCTTCAGCGCCTCTTCTTCGTTCCGGGTCGGATCCTTTTTCAGGCACCGGATAATCGCGCCTTCATCCTCCGTCGTGTCGATGACCCGGACGGTCGCGATGCCGGCCTTCTCGATCCCCCGCACGATGCTTTTCGTCAACGGCTCAAAACTACGGGCCAGAACCACCCCGTGCTCGGCATCCACCAAGTCCTCCACGAGAACCAAACGACTCACCGTGTCCATCTCCAGCGCCTTCGCGACATCGAGGTCCTGGATGTCGTAGAAGAAATTGAGGATCTCGAAATCCGAGCCGTACCCCATCGCACGCAACAACGTCGTCAGCAGGAACTTGCGGCGACGACGGCGGCGGTCGAGGTAGACGTACAGCAGGTCGTTCTGATCGAATTGCGTCTCCAACCAGGTCCCGCGGTCCGGGATGATCCGGAAACTGTACAAGGTCTTACCGCTCGTGTGGGGAGTCGCTTCAAAACAGATTCCCGGAGAACGGTGCAGCTGCGACACCACCACTCGTTCCGCACCGTTGATGACAAAGGATCCACGCTGCGTCATCATCGGCAGCTCGCCCATGTAGATCTCCTCGTCTTTGATCGAGTCCTCCTCCTTCAGGCGGAGCTTCACATAGAGCGAGATCGAATAGCTTACCCCCTCGCGGATGCAGTCCATTTCGGTGATCTTCGGTCCGTTCAAGCTGTAAGACACGTACTCGAGTTGACAGCGGGCGTCGTAGCTCTCGATCGGGAACACCTCCCGGAAGACGGCTTCCAAACCAAGCGGCTTCCGCTGGCTCGGGCTCGCCTCTTGTTGCAAAAACTCCGTAAACGAGTTCGTCTGAATCTCGATCAGGTTGGGTGGATCGATGACCTCTGTCAATTTGCCGAAATTAATGCGTTCAGACATGGATAGCAGGTGGTGAGAATTGAATGATGGTTCCGGACTATTGTATGCGGACACAGGGAAGCCGGACAGATTCACAAGCGGAACCTGCCCGGCGCAGAATGGTCGACGATTGCGTGATTGCGGTCAGGGTTATTTGACTTCCACTTCGGCTCCGGCGTCGGCGAGTTTTTTCCTCAACTCCTCCGCCTCCTCCTTGGAAGCGCCTTCCTTTACGGGCTTCGGCGCGCTCTCAACCAGCTCCTTGGCCTCTTTCAGGCCCAGGCCGGTGATGGCGCGCACCTCCTTGATGACGGCGATCTTGTTTCCGCCCGCCGCATTGAGAATGACGTCGAACTCAGTTTTCTCCTCCACTGGCTCCGCTTCGCCTCCGCCTGCGGGACCGCCAGCTGCGACCGCAACGGGAGCGGCGGCGCTGACGCCCCACTTCTCCTCCAGTTCCTTAACCAGACCCGAGATCTCGAGCACGGACTGGCTGCTGAGCCATTCGACGACTTGTTCTTTTGTTATTTCTGCCATGGTTGCCTTCCTTGAAGGGTTAGCGCTACTCGCGCATCTGCCGCTTTCGACGTTTAAGGGAATCGTTTCCCCTAACACCTTCCTTCGGATTGTATTTCTGAAATGCTTCTGCTGCCTGCGTGATGATGAGCCGGACGATGCGGAATACGATTGCTCACGCCTCGTCGCCCTGATCGGCCTTTGCCTGGAGGACATTCAACAGCCCCTGCGGGACCGCCTGGATGATCCGCGCCATCTGCGTGGCCGGTGTATTGAACAATGCGAGCAACTGCGCCTTCAGGACTTCGGCGGGCGGGAGCTGGGCCAGAGCCTTGACATCGTCGGCCGAGAGCGTCCTCTCCTCCAGCAGCCCCCCTTTGACTTCGATCTTCTGCTTGCTCTTAAAGAACTTCTCAAGCGCCTTGGCGACTGGTGCGGCTTCCCGCCCCCCCACAATGATCGCGTTGGGGCCCTCCATCCAGGAATCGAGCGACGGCAGCCCCTTCTCCTTTGCCGCCAATTGGAGCACCGAGTTCTTTACGACATGAAACTCGGCATCGTGTTCCGCGAGCGCCTTTCGCAGTTCCGCCGTCTCCGCCACGGTGATGCGCGTGTAATCGGCAATGAAAACATAGTCGGATTTCCCAAGATGGGATGCGACTTCCTCGACGAGATATTTCTTTTCGGGTCTCATGACACGTGATGCCTCCGACTCAATATTGGTTGTAAAGGTTGGGATCGAGCTTGACGCCCGGCGTCATGGTGGCGGTCAGGGTCATGCTTTTAATGTATTTCCCCTTGAACGACTCCGGTCGCGCCTTGCCGATCGCGGCGATGACCGACTGAATATTCTCGACCAGGTCCTCCTTGGAGTGGGACCGCTTGCCCACCACAACCCCGATATTCGCGGTCTTGTCCATCTTGAACTCAACGCGGCCGCCGAGCTTGATCTCCTTGACAGCCGATGCGACATCGTCGGTCACGGTTCCGCTCTTCGGATTCGGCATCAACCCGCGTGGCCCGAGAACGCGCGCGACCTTGCGCACCTCCTTCATCGCTGCCGGCGTCGCGATCGCCACGTCGAAATCCGTCCACCCCCCCTGAATTTTCTCGATGAGATCCTCCAGGCCCGCTTCATCCGCGCCCGCCGCTTTCGCGGCCTCCGGATCGTCCGTGAAAACGATCGCGCGGACCTGCTTGCCGCTCCCTTTCGGCAGGTTCACGACCCCGCGGACCATCTGCGTGCTCTGACGCGGATCCACATTGAGTTTAGCCGACAGCTCGACGGTCTCGTCGAACCGGGCCTTGGGCATCCGCTGTAAAATGTCGATGGCCTCTTCGAGCGGATACGTCCGCTGCAGATCGGCGACATCATGGGCGGTACGATAACGTTTGCTTGCTGCAATCATGGCAAACTCCCTTCCCCTTTCTTTCGTTGTCGGTGAATAATGATAGTGCTTGGTTTCAAGTGAATACGCGCATCGACGACCCGCTTCAGTCGACGACTTCGATGCCCATGCTCCGCGCCGTTCCTGCGATGATCCGCAACGCCGCTTCATCCGAGCCGGCGGTGAGATCCTCCCGCTTCGTCACGGCGATCTCAGCCAGCTGCTTCCGGGTAACCTTTCCCACCCGGTCGCGGTTCGGAACCCCCGACCCCTTGGCGATGCCGGCGGCCTTCTTCAACAGAATGGCGGCGGGCGGCGACTTGAGAATAAATGAAAAGCTGCGGTCCGCGTACACCGTGATCACGCAGGGCAGGATCGTCCCCGCCTGGTCCTTCGTCCGGGCGTTATACTCCTTGCAGAACGCCATGATGTTCACGCCGGCGGCACCGAGCGCCGGCCCGACCGGCGGAGCCGGATTGGCCGCACCTGCGGGTAGCTGCAGTTTGATCGTTCCTGTTACTTTCTTCGCCATGATCTCTCAGATATCTCAATACAGTTATTCGGTAACGCGTTCGACCTGCCAATATTCCAGTTCAACCGGAGTAAAACGGCCAAAAATCGAGACGGAGACCTTGAGTTTGCCCCGCTCGGGGTCGATTTCGTCGATCCGCCCCGTCAGATTCAGGAAGGGGCCGTCCGTGATCTTCACTTCCTCGCCGACCTCGTACTGAACCTTCGGCACCTCCTTGCCCTCCGACTCCGTGATCTGGTTCAGGATACGCGCGATCTCCGCCTCTTTAAGAGCGTGAGGACGCTGCCCGCCGACAAACCCGATCACCCCGTCCGCGCCGTTGACGTAATGCCACGGCTGCTGCAGCAGGTTTCCCTCGTCGTCGTACAGGCGCATGTGCACGAAAACATAGCCTGGATAGAGCTTGCGTACGATTTGCTTCTTCTTCCCCGATTTGACCTCCGTCACCGTCTCGGTCGGCATCAGCACCTCGAAGATGTAGTCCTCCATCTCCTCGCTCGCGATATAGCGATCCAGGTAGCGTTTGACCCCGCCTTCCTTGTTGGAAAGGGTCTGCACGACGTACCACGCACCGCTGTTTTTGGAGCTTGTCTCGCTCATGTCCGATTCGATGACGTTTCCACTTTTCATTTACCCGCGCACCAGCCCGGTCAGAAAGGTAATCCAGTTGTAGATGCTGAAATCTGCAACGGCAATATAGGCGCCCATCAGGGCGAGGGCGATCATGACCACAATCGTCGAGTCCTTCAGCTCTTTGCGCGTCGGCCATACCGACTTCTGCAACTCGCCGACGGTCTCACCGAAGAAGATTCGTATCTTACGGAATGGATTCGCCATGGTTATGATTTCTGGATTCTGGCAGGGCAGGAGGGACTCGAACCCCCAACTTTCGGTTTTGGAGACCGACGCTCTACCAATTGAACTACTGCCCTGTGTGTCGGAAAGCACGCAGTCGCTGCGAAGCGATCATGTGCTTGGCAACGACTGAGGGTTAAGGAAATATCGTTTATTTTATGATCTCCGTGATCCGCCCGGCGCCGATCGTACGGCCGCCCTCGCGGATCGCAAACCGCTGGCCCGCCTCCATTGCGATGGACTTCTGCAGATCGACGGAGACGGTCAGGTTGTCGCCGGGCATCACCATCTCCACGCCGTCGGGCAGGTTTACCACACCGGTTACATCCGTCGTCCCGAAGTAGAACTGCGGACGATAGCCGTTGAAGAACGGCGTGTGGCGTCCGCCTTCCTCCTTCGCCAGAACATAGACCTCGGCCTGCCCCTGGGTATGGGGTGTGATGCTCTTCGGCGCCGCGATGACCTGGCCGCGCTCAATTTCATCCTTCGCGACCCCGCGCAGGAGCAGACCGACGTTGTCGCCCGCCTCGCCCGAGTTCAGGATTTTCCGGAACATCTCGACGCCGGTGACCACGGTGCTGCGGGTGTCGGTCAAGCCGACGATCTCGACCGTATCGCCGACCTTCACCTTGCCCCGGGTGATCCGGCCGGTCGCCACGGTCCCGCGGCCGGTAATCGAGAACACGTCCTCCACCTCCATCAGGAACGGCTTGTCGACATCGCGTTCCGGAGTCGGGATATCGTTGTCCAGACCCTCCAACAGCTTGCCGATGGCTTCGACGCCCTCGGGTTTCCCTTCCAGCGCCGCAGTCGAGGAACCGCGGATTACGGTGATGTTATCCCCGTCAAACTTGTATTTGTTGAGCAGGTCACGAACCTCCATCTCAACGAGTTCGAGCAGCTCTTCGTCGTCGAGGAGGTCAACCTTGTTGAGGAACACGACAATGTGCGGCACGTTGACCTGGCGCGCCAGGAGAATGTGCTCGCGGGTCTGCGGCATCGGGCCGTCGGCCGCGCTCACCACGAGAATGGCGCCGTCCATCTGAGCCGCACCGGTGATCATGTTCTTAACGAAATCCGCGTGACCGGGACAGTCGACGTGAGCGTAGTGACGGTTCTCCGTCTCATACTCGACGTGCGCCACCGCGATGGTGACCGTCTTGGTCTCGTCTCGCACCGTGCCGCCCTTCGCAATTTCCCCGTACGGTTTGAAGGTGGCCAATCCCTTGTCCGCCTGAACCTTGAGTATCGCGGCGGTTAGCGTCGTCTTCCCGTGGTCAATGTGACCGATCGTTCCGACGTTGACGTGCGGTTTCGTTCTTTCGAATGTTTCTTTAGCCATTTCGTGTTGGAGGTTGGTTTGAGAGAATGTGCGTTATCGCTACATAAGCAGGAATGGAGCCCCCGAGCAGATTTGAACTGCCGACCTCGTCCTTACCAAGGACGCGCTCTACCAACTGAGCTACAGGGGCAGAGAGTGGATCCTGTCGAGCGACTGCACTCCGGTAAATGCAAAAAGGCGGAATGTTGAAAGCGATGGGGCGTTCGTCAATGTTTTTATTCGGTTTTCACGGGAAATCTTCCGGAACCATCAGCCGGGCTCAGAAAAATCCAGCGGAACAATCAAGCCTACGCCCCCGGGGTTGCCAGGCAAGTTAATTTTCAACCCAGGACACTTTTTTTCCAGGCCCTCCGATCCGGTCCCCAAACCCTGCCGTGACGCGGTCACCGCCCCGCTTCGGCTTGCTGCGGCTGCTCTTCCACGACCGCTTCCGCGACCTGCGCGACCTTGCGCTCTTCGAAGCTGCCGATTTCCCGGTACTTTTTATACCGCTGTTCCAGCAAGTCGTGGGTATCGAGCGCCATCAGTTCGTTAAGGTGATGGCGCAACGAACGCCGCAGACTCTCCGCCGTCGCGTCGGGGTCGAGGTGGGCGCCTCCCAGAGGCTCGTCGATCACCTCGTCGGCGACCCCCTGCTCGAGCAATTCGCGTGCGCCCAGCTTCAAGGCAGCCGCGGCTTCCGGTGCAAAAGCACGGTCCCGCCAGAGAATCGCAGCACACCCCTCGGGGGGGATCACCGAGTAATAAGCGTGCTCCAGACAGAGCAGGCGATTGCCGACGCCGACGCCAAGCGCGCCGCCGGATCCTCCCTCGCCGAGAATGATCGCGACGATCGGGACGCGCAATCCCGCCATCTCACGCAGGTTCCGCCCGATCGCTTCCGAAACATGCCGCTCCTCCGACCCCACTCCCGCGTACGCCGCCTTCGTGTCGATCAGACTGATAACCGGAATCTTGAATTTCTCAGCGGTCTTCATCAGGCGCAACGCCTTGCGGTAGCCTTCCGGGTGGGGCATCCCGAAATTCCGCTTCAGGTTCTCCCGGGTATCCCGGCCCTTCTGCTGCGCGATCAACATGACCGCCCGGTCGTTGAAAAATGCCGTGCCCCCGATCAATGCCTGGTCATCGCCAAAGCAGCGATCGCCATGGAGCTCCTGAAAGTCTTGAAAGATTCGCTCCACGTAGTCGAGCGCGTACGGGCGCTTGGGATGCCGCGCCAGCTGCACGCGCTGCCACGGCGTCAGGTTGAGGTAGATTTCGCGCTTCGTCGCCTCGATTTTCCGCTCGATTGCCGCGATCTCATCGTTCACGTCGAGCTTCTGCTCACCGGACAATGCGAGCAGCTCGCTTAAACGCATTTCCAGCTCCCGCAGCGGTTTCTCGAAATCCAGGCTAAAAACCGGCTTGTCCATAAAGCAGAGTACCTAATCCAATCGGAATCTCTTTGTCAACGCCCACACACCCTCTCCAATCCTCGACTCGATTGGTGTTCTGAGAGAGGACGAACCTGTATCGCTCCGCGTTCCGCGGCCTCCTCTTGACTCGTTCCGGGCATCCGCATCTTCCGGAATGGCTTGCCAGCCTCCGTCGCCCCGTTGAGAAAGTACCCTCATGCGCCGTTGCAACGACTCCACTCGCCGGTACCCCCCCGCGGCCGCGGCCACGCTCATGATGCTGACCGTCCTTCTGCAGGCATGCGGCCCCTCCGGGACCGCCGTCGAACGCTCCCTCGAATCGGGGATCCTGCACGTGGGAAACGGGGTCGAACCGGTCGACCTCGACCCGCACGTCACCACCGGGATCTCCGAAATCCATATCCACATGGCGCTCTTCGAGGGACTCGTCATTCCCGAACCGGAGAGCTTCGCAGCGCAGCCGGGGGTCGCGCGCGCATGGAAATCCGACGACGAGGGCCGACTCTGGCGTTTTCACCTGCGCCCCGATGCACGCTGGTCCAACGGCGATCCGGTGACCGCCGGGGACTTTCTTTTCGCGTGGGAACGAATCCTGTCGCCCGAGCTCGGCGCAGCCAACGCCAGCATGCTCTTTGCTGTCGCCGGAGCCGAATCGTTCCACAGCGGCGAGTTGACCGACTTTGCGCAGACCGGATTCCGCCGTATCGACGATCGGACCATCGAGATCCGCCTCGAGGCACCCACCCCGTATTTTCTCACCCTGGTCATGCACCCGGCGTGGTTTCCGCTCCACGAAGAGACCCTGCGCGCGCACGAGGGAGAGCGCCGCCGCGGATCGGGATGGACCCGGCCCGGCCGCCACGTCGGGAACGGTCCGTTCCAGCTTGCGAGCTGGCTGGTCAACGATTTCGTCGAGGTCCGCCGCAACCCCCATTACCACAGCCCCGATGAAATCCACCTCGAAGGAATTCGATTCTACGCCATCGAAGATCGCAGCGGCGAAGAACGCGCATTCCACGCCGGGCAACTCCACAAGACGTACGGGCTCCCCGCCGGCAGCGCGCCGCGATACCGCGCCGACGATCACCCCGCTTTTCGCACCGATTCCTACCTCGGCACGGAGTATTATCTCTTCAATACGGCGAAACCACCGCTCGACGACCCGCGCGTCCGCCGCGCGCTGAGCCTGGCCCTTGACCGCCACGCCCTGGCCAAACAGGTCGTCGCATCCGGTCAGCAGCCCGCCTACCACTTCACCCCGCCGGGAATCGCCGGATACACCCCCGAGGCACGGATCACCGAGGACGCCGATAAGGCCCGAGGGCTTCTCGCCGAAGCCGGGTTTCCCGATGGGCGCGGCCTCCCGGATCTCCAGATCCTCTTCAACACCACCGACCACAATCGCCGGGTCGCGGAGGCAATCCAGGAAATGTGGCGCACAACCCTGGGGATCCGGGTCGGTCTTTACAACCAGGAGACCCGCGTCTACTTCGACACCCGCTCCCGCGGCGACTTCACCATTGCGCGCGCCAGCTGGATCGGCGACTACCCCGACCCCAACACCTTCCTTGAACTCTGGACCAGCTGGTCCGGCAACAACTTCAGCGGATGGCAGAATCCGGATTACGACGATCACATCCGCGACGCCGCGAGTACCACCGGCCCCGATCGCCTTGAATCCTTCCAGCAGGCCGAGCGCATTCTAATCGAACAATCCCCCATCGCTCCTCTCTACTTCTACGTCAGCGCTTACCTCCTCCACCCCACAGTCCAGGGCTGGCGACCTTCCCCCACCAACTGGCGCACCTACCACGGCATCCGCTTGGAGAAAAAGGCTGGAATACTGAACAACTGAAATGCTGGCCGATCCACCATCCCACATCGATTCCCACATTCCACCCTCGCTCAGCTTTTCAGCCTTTCAGCATTTCCTGCCCGCATCTGTCGCAAGGCCTCGTACACCCCGATCCCCGCGCTTGTGGACAGATTGAGCGATCGCAGATTCTCGCCGAACCGCGGGATGCCAACCCGCCGGGCCTCACCCACCTGTTCGTGCAGCCACTCCGGCGCCCCCGCGCCCTCGCTGCCGAAGATCAATCCATCTCCAGCCGCAAAACGCGCATCCCACAGGCCGACGGACCCTTTCGTGGTAAACAACCAGAGCCGCTTCGGACCATCCGCACAGGCCATAAACGCCTCCCAGTCATCGTGGATCTGCAGGTCCAACTGCTTCCAGTAATCCATCCCGCTCCGGCGCAAATGCCGGTCGGAAATCGTGAAGCCCAGCGGCCGGATCAAATGCAGCCGACAATTGGAATAGGCACACAGCCGCCAAATGTTCCCCGTGTTCTGGGGAATCTCAGGACGAAACAGAACCACATGCAACCGATCCCTCATCTCCCATCCATAACACCACCCCCTCCGAAGCCAAGCGGAGGTTATCCTTCATAACAATACGATTCACGGACAGGGCAACCGGCCGCGTCCCCCCAACTCACCCAGCCAACCCTGGAGGGTCAGCGTCCCCGCCTGACCAATCCACCATCCCACATCGAATTCCCACATTCCACCATCTCTCAGTCTTTCAGTCTCTCAGCCTTTCAGCCTTTTCCTACAGATGATGCCGCACGGTCCGCTGCGCCTCCCGCATCTCATCCTTCTCCTTCATCGTCTGCCGCTTATCGAACTTCTTCTTCCCCCGACACAGCCCGACCTCCACTTTAATCAATCCCTGCTTAAAATACATCCGCAGCGGAATCAGCGTCCGCCCGCCCGCCTGAACTTCCTGGGCGAGACGGGCGATCTCCTTCTCGTGCATCAGGAGCGGACGCGGCCGATACGGATTGTGATTCGCCATATTGCCGTGACTGTACTCCGCGATGTGAGCGTGGTACATCACGGGACGCCCCCGGTCGATCCGCACGAATGCATCCGAAATCTGCGCCTGCCCGGCCCGGATCGATTTCACCTCGGTGCCGGTGAGGACGATTCCGGTCTCCAGGCGCTCGTCCACGAAGAAATCCCGCAACGCTTTCGCGTTCCGGATTTCCTTGTAGCGTTGCTTTTTCTGGGATTGACGAGCGCTCAGCTCTCTTCCTTCTCCGGTTCGTACAACTCGTACGTGATCTTGCCCTCGATGATCTCGCGCAGGGCAACGTCCTCCGGGCTCAGCCGCTCCAGCGACTCCACCAGCGGCTTCTGTCCAAACTTCAACTGCTTCACCCGCCGCGACACCACGTTGATCAGGATGTTCGGGTCAGGAATGACTTTCTGGGCTTCTTTGATGTATTCGTCTCTCAATGCACGGGCTCCGTTTGAAGTACACCGGCAATCCACCGGCAAATCCACTGAAACCGCCCAATGTGGCGACTCCCCAAGGCCTTGGCAATCCAAATTGATCCACAAAATTTGCTTTACCCCACCAGCTCCCCTCCCAGACTGCCGGCATGGCTGAAACCGTCGCCATCATCACGCGCACCAAAGACCGGCTGCCGCTGCTCAAGCGAGCCGTCGCGTCTGTGCTCGCCCAGGAATATACCGACTGGGTGCACGTGATCGTCAACGACGGTGGAGACGCCACCGCGCTCGACGCCTTCCTCGAACCCTACCAGGAACGCTACGACGACCGCCTCCACGTCATTCACCTCAAACGGAACGTCGGCATGCAGAACGCCGCGAACCGCGGCATTGAGGAATCGCACTCGACCTACATCACCATCCACGACGACGACGACGCCTGGCACCCGGCGTTTCTGAAGTCGACTGTTGCCTTCTTCCGAAAGCAGGGATCAAAAAGCCCTTACCGAGGCGTCATCACGCAATCACTCAAGATCACCGAATCCATCGGCGAAGACGGCAGCTTCAAGGAAATCGACCGCAAGCCTTACGTGCCACTCGACGAGATCAGTTTCTTCCGGGTCGGCTACGAGAACCCCTTCCCGCCCATCGCGTTTCTTTACCAGCGCGGCGTCCACGATGAGATCGGCTTCTTCGAACAGCGCTGGGAAGAAGCGGGGGACTTCGACTTCAACATCCGCTTCCTGCAACACTATGAGATCGGCGTAATCCCCAAGCCGTACGCTTATTACCACTTTCGCACCGAGCAGACCGGAAACCTGTCCAACTCTCAGGTCGTCCGAGCCCGGGAAACGCACCGTCGCGTCAGCGAACTCAAGAACCACTACTTGCGCGGCGAACAGTCCACCATCCCGCCAACCACGGCGCTCGCCCTCCAGATCGCCTATTTCCTTGTCGAGAACCAGTGGAAGACCAACAGCAACTATGAGGCGATCAACCGCCTTGATCAGCGGGTCCACGTGCTGCTCGAGGAACTCTGCGGAGAAACATGGCGCGATCGCTTCACGACCGTGCGCGAAGGCCTCGTGACGGCGCTCGACTATCTCAAGACCCTCGAGCATGACAGCAAGGAGCAAACCGCGGCGTTGGGCGATACGCGTCAACAGATAGCCGCGGCGTTGACCGACACCCACACCGACCTCGCCAACAAACTCGACGGTCTGCTCGCCGCCCAAACCTCCCTCTCCGAACACGTCCAGCAGCACGCCGGCAGTACCGAACGCACGATCGCCTACCTCAACGAACTGCTCGAACAACACC
>SLNJ01000112.1 GCA_007133065.1 Opitutales bacterium | reverse complement strand
TATCGTTTCCCGAAGGTCGTGACATGCTTGGCCTGCATTCTTTTCACCCTCTCCCCATTTTTTACCATGAGTGCTGAACCCATCGAAATCAATACAGGCGAAACCCAGGTCCCTGCATACACGCTGCCGGATCCGTTGGAAATGCAAAGCGGAGCACCCGTCCAGGATGCCGAACAGTGGCGCGACGCGCGTCGAGACGAGATACTCGATCTCTTTCGTTCTCACGTCTACGGACGGAATCCCGAGAACTCGGGCGCGATCCGCTTTGATGTCCGCTCGCTCGATCGATCCGCCCTCGATGGTCGGGCGACTCGGAAGGAAGTGACGGTGCACTTCGCGGAGGACCGCGAATACCCCTCCATGGAGATTCTAATCTATGTGCCGAATGCTTCGGAGCGGGCGGCTCCGGCGTTTCTCGGGCTGAATTTCCACGGCAACCACACGGTGCACACCGACCCGGCAATCGCGTTGCCGCGCGGATGGGTGCGCCGGGTCGAGGGAAGCGCTGCCCAGGGGAATCGGGCGACGGAGGAAGGCCGCGGAACAAGCGCGGAGCGCTGGCAGGTCGAGCGCGTGATCGAGGCCGGCTACGCACTGGCGACAATCTACTGCGGCGACCTGGTTCCGGATCACTCCGGGGGGCTCGAGGCATCATCCGCCATCACGGCCCATGTGCGGGATCAAGAGGGCCGAAGTGAGCGGAAACCCGATGCGTGGGGTGCGATCGGCGCCTGGGCATGGGGGTTGAGCCGGGCGCTGGATTACCTCGAGTCGGATCCCGATATCGACGCCTCCCGAGTCGCGGTGATCGGGCATTCCCGCCTCGGAAAGACCGCGCTTTGGGCCGGCGCCCAGGACGAGCGGTTTGCCGTTGTGATCTCGAACAACTCCGGATGCGGCGGGGCGGCGTTGAGTCGCCGGCGCTTCGGCGAAACCGTGGCGCGGATCAACACCACGTTCCCGCACTGGTTCTGCACGAACTTCCGGGAATACAACAACAACGAGGATGCGCTTCCAGTGGACCAGCACATGCTGATTGCCGCGGTTGCCCCCCGCCCGGTCTACGTCGCCAGCGCGAGCGAGGACCTCTGGGCGGATCCACGCGGGGAGTTTCTCGCCGCCAGGGCGGCCGAACCGGTGTACCGGCTCTTCGGAAAGGAGGGTCTCGGCGTCGATGAAATGCCCGATGCGGATACGCCTGTCGGCGATACCATCGGCTATCACCTGCGGACCGGCCCGCACGGAATCACCGCGTACGACTGGGAGCAATACATCGGCTTCGCCGATCGGCACTTGCGGCGGGGCAAATAACCCGCGCAATCTTTCGACAGGTTCCCCCCGCATTTTCCAGGATCCGGCGGAAAACGAGCGAGGCGAATCGCCAGGATGCCCGATCGGGTGACCGCAGCATTGACATAGGAGGTTTGATGTGACGCCATGTCGTATACTGAGGACGTTGAACCAGATGCCTTGACCGGATATCCGGAATTCACCGGTTGAACAGCCGGCCGGATTGTCAGGGAATCTTCTCAACTTCAATACGCACACGCTACCTGCCATGCACACGAGCAACGTTCTGCAATCGAGTGATTTCACGATACGGGAGCTGCAAAGCGGGGGTCGGCGGGAGACCGCCCTTGCGGACTTCCTGCCGGATTACCATCCGGAGGACCGGGTCGCCATTGTCTCCGCCGATGCCTTCGACGGGGTCCGCAACACCGCCGGCATGCTGCTCGCGCTGACTACCCTGTTCTATGGCGCGCTCCGCGCGCGATCGGAGCAATTCTACGACTATCCCCGCCACTTCGCGATCGTCGCCGGCGACCTGGATGCGGCCCGCATTGGGGGCGCGTGGAGCTGGCTCGATATCTGGCCCGACTCGCAGTGGATCCAGGCGGCGCCGACGGTGGACGGCGCCCTCGACCGGATCTTCCGGCACCAGATCAACCGGATAATCTGGCCCGAGCCGTTCGATTCACCTTCCGGGGACGCGTGCCTTCCGATCCATGTCCGCCGGTTGCTCGAGCACCGCGTGAAGTCGGTTTGGTACTACCGGACGTCCAATTCGACCCACGAACTGGTCTGCGGAGAGGGGGCGGTGGCGATGGCGCAGACGGCGCTGGATCGCGTGACGGGAAATCCGGGCGAAATTGCGGCCGCGCCGTCCGAGCAATTCTGCGCGGTCGGTTTGTCCGCGTTCCTGGAGCGCTTCGGGGACTGTTTTGCGTCCAAGTGACGGCACGGGGGCAGCGATCATGCAGCCTGAGATTTCGAGCGTCACCGCTGAGGATGTACCGGCGGCGTGGCGATTGTCGACCCAAGCCGGGTGGAACCAGACTCTTGAGGATTGGGAGCGGCTGCTCGCGGTCCAGCCGGACGGCCTCATCGCCGTGCGTCTCGATGGACATCTCCGCGCCACGGCGTCGTATGTGACGTACGGCGGTGAGCTGGCATGGATCGGCATGGTGCTGGTGGATGAGGCGGTTCGCGGCTACGGGTTGGGAAACCTGGTGTTTCGCACCATCCTCGAACAGGCGATTTCCTCGGGTGTCGCCGCGGTCGGACTCGACGCCACCGATCTGGGGCGGCCAATTTACCGCAAACAGGGATTCGAGGACCGTTGTGCGATTCATCGCTGGGGAGGGAGCCTTGTCCGTTTCGAGCGATCCGGGGCGGCGCGGGAACTGATCGCCGGGGGAGCGGAGGTGGAGGAGGTAATCGAATTTGATCGCCGGTCCGCCGGGTGTGATCGGTCTGTGCTGCTCCGCACGCTGATCGGACACCCCGGTGTGCGGACCTGGTATCTGCCGGAGCGCGGTTCCGCGGGATGCCGCGGGTACGTTTGCCTGCGCCCGGGGCGACTGAGTTTCCAGTTGGGTCCGCTTGTGGCATCGGACCGGGCGGCCTGCCGGTCGCTGTTGGAGGCGGCCGCACAGGCAACGGCGGCCGCCGACGTGATCGCGGACGCTGTTGAGAGTAGCATGAGCGCCGCGTTGCTGCCGTCCGCCGGGCTCGGGATCCGGCGAACGCTCAGCCGGATGATCCGTCCGGCCGACGGCGTCGCGCTCGCTGCGTCCCCGCTGCGTCTGGCCGCCGGTTTCGAGTGGGGTTAGCCCACCGTATTCGGTTGTCAACCCTCGCCGCGTTCTCCTTGATCGTGGACCGGGCCAGGCGAACGCAGACTGATTGGAAGTCCGGCCCGATCCGAAATCATGGCGTCGAAACGCATCAAGACATGGGAAGCGGTCCTCTGGGGGGCGCTTCCGGGAATCCTTATGATGGGGTGGGTGCTCTGGATGTACGGGTTTCGGGGACTGGAGGCGCTGCACCTCCTCTTTCTCCTCTTCGCCGCTCTTGGAGGCTTCATCTACTGGCGCGTGAACAAGCGCGGCGCGGATCGGTCAGACTAGCGGGCTGTTTAAAAACTCGGGCGACACTCAAGTGGCCCTCTAACAACAAATGATCATCATGCAACGACCTGGCCCTGTCTCCGTATTCCGCCGCATTCTCCTGTTTCCGATTATCGTGATGATGCTTGCAAGCGGGGTCTCCGCGCTCGCTGCCGACGTTGTTCTCAATGAGTACATGGCCTCCAATGGCAGCTTTGTGCCGGACGAGGATGGGGACCACGAGGATTGGATCGAACTCTATAACCGCGGCGAAAACAGCATCATTCTCGAAGGGTATGGATTGACGGATGACCCGAACCGTCCGTTCCGGTGGCAATTTCCCCGGGTTTCGATCGCGCCAGGGGAGTTCCTCATTGTCTGGGCCTCCGGGAAAGACCGGCGCATTCCCGGGGCAAATCTCCATACGAATTTCAGTATCAGCGCAGGCGGGGAACCGCTTCAACTCACTGCCGCGGATGGGCGTGTTGTCGATTTTGTCCCGAGTCGAGCGGTGCCCCGCGACATCTCCCGTGGCCGCAAACCGGACGGGACCGGAGGTTGGGAATATTTCGTGGAGCCGACTCCCGGGGCTTCGAACGAAACCGAAGGGGTTTCGGGGGTCACGAACCCGCCGCACTTCTCACACAGCGCCGGGTTCTACATGGAACCGTTTGAACTCGAACTCTCCCATGATGATCCAGGGGTCGTGATTCTCTACACCTTGGACGGATCGGTTCCGAGCGAAGCCAATCTCGACGGCATGACCTACCGGCACCGTTTCGGGCACCGAATGACCCCTGGCGATGATTTGGGGCCACTGGTCGAACGCGAGCTTCGCAGCCATGCTTATGATACCCCGGTTACGATTCAGGACCGGTCCGGCGAGGCGAACAACATTTCGAATCTGCGTTCTACGTTCGAGCGGGAACCGGGCACGTTCGTTTTCGGCGAAACTGTTTTCGACCCCCACGTTCCCGCCGACCCGATTTACAAAGGCGTGGTGGTACGCGCCCGGGCTGTCGGACCGGACGCGATACCAAGCGAAACGGTGACCCAGAGCTATTTCTTCCGCCCGGATGATTCCCCCCGCTTTACGGTTCCGGTGGTTGCAATTACGGTCTCGGAGGACGATTTTTTTGATTATCACCGCGGTATTTATACCGCCGGAGAGGATTTTGACGCCTGGCGATCCAGCAACCCGGGCACCGGGATGACTCCCGGCCGGCCCGGGAACTTCACGCGACGTGGCCGCGGGGCGGAACGTCCAGGCCATCTTGAATGGTTTGATGCGGATGGCAATCGCGTGCTGTCGCAGGGCGCCGGATTTCGGATCCATGGAGGATGGAGCCGTTCAAATCCGCGCAAATCACTCCGGGTCTATGCACGCGCTGATTACGGGAAATCGTGGTTCGAGCATCCGTTTTTCGACGACTTTTCCGAAAAGACCGAATTCAAACGGCTCCTTCTTCGAAACGGAGGCAATCCGATGAACCACCTCATCGATCCGGTTGCGACGCAGATCATGTATCCAAGCCGGGCCGGGGTGCAAATGTCCCAGCCGGTCGTCCAATTTATCAACGGCGAGTACTGGGGGGTGATGTATTTGCGTGACCGGATCGACAGATATTACGTCGGGCTCAATTACGAGGTCGATCCCGACAATCTGCTGATGTTCAACGCGCCGGTCGGCCGGGATACGAGGCTGAACAGGATTGACGAAGGTGGCACCGAAACCCGCGCCCGCTACATTGAGCTCTACGACCATATCACGGGACCCAGTTTCCGCCGCGGTGATCTCGAATGGGTCTCGGCGAATCTCGATATCGACAGCTACCTCGATTACTACCTGATGTTCATCTTCATCAACAACGGGGATTGGCAGGGATGGAAGCACTTCCGGTTTTGGCGTGTGCGGGAGCCCGATGGCTCCCCCTACGGGGACGGAAGGTGGCGCATGATCATCTGGGACTTCGATGGCGCCGCCCGCGACGATGGTCCGACTGCCGGTAGAAATGATGCCCGTGACATGATCGAACGCTCAATCGATCCGCAGGGCAGCCAATTCCACAACGATCCTTCGCGAACCGCGATGCTCCGGGGGTTGTTGCACCACACCGAGATCAGGAATCGTTTCATCAACCGGCTCGCCGATCACATGAATACCATGTTTAGCGAGGAACGGATCACTGAGATCGTCGAGAGTGAATACGCCCGCCTGGCGCCGTCCAAAGAGGAACATATTGCGCGTTGGAGTCGCTCCCCCGGCTCCCGCGAGAACGTGGACCGTTGGATCGAATTCTCCCAACGCCGCCCGGTACACGTGCGCAATCACCTGCGCGATCACTTCAATGTGGGCGCCGATGTCACGGTCTCCCTGGATGTCACCGACCCGGCCGGGGGATACATCACGATGAACACCGTGGACATCAACCCGGACACCGCCGGAGTGCCTGATCCGTCCTATCCATGGAGCGGAGTCTATTTCGAGAATATTCCGATCACAGTCGCGGCGGTTCCGCATGAAGAATACCGTTTTGCGGGATGGGTGGAGTACCCGGGCGAGTTTTCGGATTCAATTACGTTGGACGCTGTCGATGGCATGCAAGTCACCGCGATCTTCGAGCCGTTGCCTGAACGCACACTCCTTTATTACTGGAATTTCAACAACACGGGTTCCCTGGCTTCTCCTGCGTTCTCGTTGATTGCTGGCGGGGCTCTTGTTGCTGAACTGGCGGCCGCGTCTGAGCTTACCCATGCCACCGGGCAGGGTTTCGACGCGACGAATGCACGATTCTCCGATCCTGCTGGATCACATCTCCGTCTCAATAATCCTATCGGGTCCAGCATCACATTTCAGATCCCGACGACCGGTTACGAGCATTTGCTCGTTCAATACGAAACCCGGCGATCGGGCCAAGGGGCCGGTTTTCAGCACATTGCGTACTCCCTCGACGGTGAGGCCTTTGATACCGTGCGCTGGGTGCGAACGGAAAACAGCAACCCGAAAAGAGTCGACCTCGATCTCGACTCAATCCCCGGTGCGGCGAATAACCCGGACTTTGCCCTGAAGATCACATTTCAGCAGGGCGCGGGGGGACAGGGAGGGAACAACCGCTTCGACAATGTCACGCTGGAGGGCATAGGAACGCACCTCCGGTCGATCTACCACCGCTCCGAGGGCACGCATAATTTCGGCAATGGATGGAAATGGACCGGTCTTGGTTACCTCTATGACACGCACTACCCGTTCGTTTATTCCGCACAGCGCAAGGAATGGATCTATGTCTTCGGCGAGTCCGAGGAATCCTATTACTTCTGGTCGTTTCAGGAGGGATGGTGGGCATGGACCGCCCGGGATCTTTACCCGGCTTACATCATCCTTTCCG
>SLNJ01000138.1 GCA_007133065.1 Opitutales bacterium | reverse complement strand
AGCAATGAGTGAACCTTCACTGCCGCATCCACGACTTCCCTCCCTATTTCATTCTCTTCCATCTTTGCGTCTTAGCGTCTTGAGCGAAGCGGGCGTGAGTTTCAATTCTTTTGGCCAACAGGATCCGGGCAGTCATTCGTTTTGCCAGCGGGAACGGGCGCCGAGCAGGTACTGCAGCGTCAATATTCTCGCGGATCGAGTGCAGTTGAAACTTTTTCGGTGTCAGGGGGATTTCCCACTCCCACCGCCACTGTGGGGATTACTTGAAATGAAGTTGGTTGCGGGAGGCGACGGAGCGCAGGTGCTCGGCAGCAGCGGCATACTCTTCGAAGGGCAGGTGTTCCATGGTCAGCGGCGTGTCCGGATCGAGCTTCGAGAGCTCCCGGAGGTAAACATCAAAATCCAATTGGCCAACCCCGGGCCGACATTCGCTCATGTGGACGGTCAGCTTCTCTTCAATCAGGATATCCTTGGCGTGACAGCTCCGGATCATCGGTCCGAGCTTGGCGAAGCATTCGCGGATAAAGGCGCCGCTGTTGCAATAGCGATTCGGCGAATTGATCATGTTGACCGGGTCGAGGTGCACGGCCACGCGGTCGCGGTCGATGGCCTCGAGCAGGGCGAGGTATTCGTCCGGGCTCGACGGGAATATCCAGGGCATGGCTTCCAGCGTGTAGTAGGTCCGCGTCGGTTTGACGGCATCGACAATCTGACGGGTGACCTCCACGATCATCTCAAAGGTTTCCCGGCTGAAGTTTTTTATGTCGGGTCCATCCCACTTTTCCGGGTTGCGCGAGCCGGTGATGTTTACACAGCAGCGTGCGCCAAACTGCTCGGCGTGCGCCAGGCAGGAGATGCACTTTTCGCGGGCGGCTTTGGCGGTCTCGCCGTCGGGCGAGATGGGGTTGGACCATGCACCGACCTCGGCGATCACAATGTCGTTGGCCTCCGCCGCCTCCCGGAAACGGTTGATGTCATCGTCGCTGGATCCCGGCGGCAACGGCGCGCCCGAGGCCGAATGTCCAACCGCTCTCAGATTCCGGATCCAGGCTTCCGGATCCCCTTCGTGGTGTAAAACGCCTCCTCCTCCAAGTCTCATGATGGGAATCTGTATTCCAGCTGTGTTAATGCAAGGCGTTTCCAAGGCTGCACAAGGCCCTGCGCGATCGGCACACCGCCGCGCGCGTCGGTGGCTTTCTCCTCGCAATTCCGACCTCGACATCGGATGCTTTCAGGCATGAGATTGATTACATGCCGCAACGAAGGGGGCGAGTTCCGCTTTCGCCGAGTGGGGGCGTTGCTCGCGACCTTCGCCCTTGCCCTGGTGGCTCCCGCGTCGCTCGCAGCAACATCCGGCCAGGGCCTCATCGCCTCCGTCAATGCGAACCTAACCGATTCTGCGTCTCTTCGTCAGCGGTCCCACTCAGTGATCGGGAAGCCGTCCCACTCGGTCCGCCGCTCTGGGCCAGTCCAACCCCAATCGCGACGATTCCGAGCCCAACCCAATCGGTGGGAACAAGCCGGTCGCCGAAGGCCGCCCATGCCATGAGCATGGTCGTCGGGGGACCGAGATAAAACAGGCTCGCGACGCGGGTCGCATCGAGACGACGGATCAAGAGCCACATCAAAGCGTAGGAAGCCAGCGAGACCGCCACCACCAGCCAGCTCATCCCGACGAAGAATGCGGCATTGGTCTGGGCAGCAAGGTTCTCGACAAGGATAGCGGGAAGGGTGACGGCAAGGGCGGTGCCCAGACTCTGGTAGAGCAGGGCCTGGTCGAGCGGCAGCTCGGCGTGGTCGCGCTGGAGGGCCAGTTTGCGCTGCATCAGGCTGGCTGCGGTGATCGCAAGAACCGAGCCAAAGGGCAGTAGGTGCCCGAGGAGGGTGCCCTCGCCGCTGAACGTTGTCCGGCTACCCACCGCAATCCCCACGCCAATAAAGCCTAGGACGAGGCCGGTCCAGTTGCGGGCGGAGGGAGGCTCGCCTACCAGGCGGCTGGAAAGGATCCCGGTGAGCAGCGGTTGCAGGGCCACCACCAGGGCGATGATCCCTGCCGGCACCCCTTCCTCCAGCGCGTAGAGCACGCAGCCCAACCAAACACCATGGGCAAGGATTCCGATGATAGCGGCCTCCCCCAGCCGTTTGCCTCCGGGCCAACTCAGCCTACCCGAGGCAAAGAGATAGACGGCAAGGATCAGCGCCAGCGCCCAGTAGCGCCAGGCAAGCAGAGTCAGCGGCCCCGCCATCGGCAGAACGTACGCCGCGGCGATGTATCCCGAGTTCCAGAGGAAAACAAAGGCGAGACAGAGGAGTGCGTTGATGGAAAGGAATGAGTGCATGCTACGGCGGCCGGCCAACCAAGGCTGAACTACAGCCACCACCGTCGCGCAAGACAACGGAAATTCTCCAGATGCTACAACCGGAACCGGGATGTATCCGTTCTACTATGTGCTGACTGGCGATCGGGAAAGAACGTGGATTGAAGTCGGCGTCGGAGAGGAATGACAGCACGGCCGGCGCGTGGATTCAGAAAAGTGAGTTCCTCGGGGATATACAAGATTAAGCCGAAAATCGTCTGCGCCAACAAGGAACCCGCTGCACGGTGATTCGCTCCCTCAGTCGGCCGCCGCGTACTCTATCCACGTTCCGGCGTTCGTGCCGGACAACACGTATAAAGCGGGATAGTGATCTGCAGAGGTCCATGCCCAGAATTCCTCGCCGTAATCCCAGAAGTGAAATCCATCCTCAGACTCTCCGACGACGTAGAGCCATGCCCCTGCGGCGGTGGAATAAACGAACGGAAAGGCACGGTCGAAGAGGTAGCCCAGCCGGTTCGCTTTCCAACCGTGTCCGTGGTCGTCCGTCGTCTCCGATCCTTCGAAAATCGATCCGACCCAGAGCTCGCGGCCCCCCAGGACCACATTGTCGATCCGATTGTTTCCGGCCCGGCCCCCATTGCTTTCCTCGAAACGGATCCGCACCCGGAAATCAGGGTTGTCCCACGACGCGGCAATCGCCGCGAAGTCGAACCGATAGACAATCGGGTCGTCCTCGAAGACCTGAATCTTTGCGAACTCCTGGAAGCCGGCGCCGCCGACGCTGTACTCGAGTGTCTGGATTCCGGCGCCCTGGCCGGAGCGCCGCGCCTCGTAGGTCAACGCTGGATGGGAATACCCGGTGGTCGGGAGGTGGAACTCGAGCACGGAGCCGAGCGGGTTGTTGACGCGCAGATGCCGCCCCGCCGGGTCTTCGTCGAGCGCGTTTTCGCCGGCAAACCCGTTTCCGCCGCCGTCGACAACCGCCGTGCCGGGTCCGGGGACGACGACGAGGGCGGCGCCCGCGCCGGCGTACGCGGGTGCAAGCAGCGCTTCCGTGTCGTTGAAGTTCCAGTACGCAGCGACCGAGTTCACCGGCCCGCGTCCGAAGACCGCGGTGAGGATGTGGCCGTCGCTCGGGAGCAGTTCGATCGTAGCCGACTCGTGGTCGGGGTACTCCTTCCAGCGGAGGAAACGGTATCCCGGCTCCGGGACGGCCGTCACCTGGATCGGAACCGAAGGGAAGTAACGCGCATTGAACGGAAACGGCCGATCGGGATCGGCGAGGCCGGGCGTCCCCCGGCCCACCCGCACGGTGTTGATCTGGAGGGCACCGCGCGAGGCGTGCGATGCGTCAAAAACCATCGGCACCGGCTCGCCGAGGCCGAAGTTGTCGCGGAGTTGGTTTACGATCGAATCCGGGCGAACCCGGGCCTGCGCGACCAGCCGCGATTCGATATGCGACGAACTGCCGCCGCGCCCCCGGTAGCGCGCGTGGTGGATTCCCTCCTCGCCGTCGATCACGTCGCGGAGCGGTGCGATGATCGCGTCGAAGTGCCGGATCAGCCCCTCGACTCGCTCGGGATGGAAGGTGGTCGCCATGTGGTCCGCGAGCGCGTTGATAAACCGGTCCCGGAAGCCGTCGTTTGTGAGCAGCCGGCGCAGGAGCAGGGTGGCCTCGACCCGCGCCGGGTCCTCTCCCCACGATTCGTCCCGGGTCGCCCAACCGACCGTGTCGTTGTAGGCGGGGCTGCAGCCGTGCATGCAGAATCCGAGGTCGGTGTCGTTGATGATCCACCGCCAGCGCCCGTCGTGGGCGGACGGGGCGCCGGGGCGCCGGTCGGGATTCCGCTTGCGCCACCAATCATTGTTGTTGTGCGGCCAGTCCGTGTTCCCGATGTAGATGTTCCCGACGTTGTAGAGCAGGAAATTCTCCACGTCGATCCGATCGGCCACATGGTCGAAATGTTCCGGGACTTTGAGGTCGCGATCCTCAACGAATGCGAGCAGATCGACGAAGTCCTGCAGATCCTCCTCGGTTCCGTCGCTCAACTGCGGTCCCCCGATGGCGATCCCAAAGGTGTGGAAGAGGGTGAGAACCGCGACGTCCTCGGGGTCGATCAGATAGCGTCCGGCGATGTAGTGGCGGTCGATCCGCTCGCGCAGGTCGACGTGTCCCCAGAAGTACCCGTTGATAAAGTGCAGCACGGTGAGGTGCCGCTGGTCGTCGATGCCAAGCGGGCGCAGGACGGTCTGGAACATGACATCGCGAATGCGCGATCCGCCCGGAAGATTGTCATTGCCCCCGCTGCGCAGGATCATCCGTTTGAACGTGGAGACAGGACGCCCGTAGATGTCGTTGAGTCCGTCGAAAAACGGTTGGTTGAAATGGGAATTGTCGTCGTATGAACCCCGGGCGTACAACCTCAGGCTCTTCATCGCGTCGCGCCGCGATGCCCCGCCGTGGGCGCGGACTCCGGCGTTCTGGGCGAGCAGCCGCTCGCCGGACGCGCTGAAGAACTCGACGTGCCCGGCGCGCTCCCATTCCCGTCCGCGCTGCGTGTAATTGCCGGGGCGACGCCAGTCGGCCAGGCCGCGCTCCCCGGGATTCTCCAGCCACCAGTCGTCATACATTTTCCCGGGCGTGTAGATCCCGGATTCGTACCCGAAGAGCGATGCGGGCGGAACGGTCACCGCGAAGATTGGAAAGTCGAACGCCTCTGGCCCTTCGGGGGTGACGAAATACGTGTGCGTTGCCACCTCGCTCGGGAGCGCTCCCTCGCGCACGGCGCGCGCCCGAACCACGGTTCCCTTGAAGATATCCGCGGTCTCGCTCGGCATGTGGGCGGGGGGATATGACCAGGTGGGGGTCGACGTGAACCGTGACAGCCAGTTCGGCTCTCCCGCGCGCGAGACGATGATCCACGGTTCGGTGTACGCCTCGGTTGTCGTTTCCGCGGTAAGGAGGGCCCCCACGTTGCGCTGGCCGGAGGCCGGGAACTGGTTCTTGTAGTTGAACTCGACACCGTCGATGCTCCCCGGATGCGGATCCGATCCATCCAGAGTGTAGAGGATCGTCGCGCCCGGGTGTGCGGAGGTGAGCTCGAGTGTGAATGCCTCGGCGTGGAACCCGCCCGAATGGCTGAAGTCGGGCGGCTGCAGCCACGCCTCGTAGGCGGTTGTGGTGTTCGCCGCCCCGGGCGTGGCCCCATCGAAATAATACCAATCGCCCGTTCCGTCCGGCACGCGCCCGTAGCTGTGGTCCCGGCCCAGGGCGACCGGCGGGACCGCGTCGGCAGTCTCCCCGTCGGGACGGGTCAGTGAGAGCGGCTCGCCGTCCGAGCTGATCGAAAAGTTCGCGTGCAGGGGCTCAGCCAACTCGGTCCTGTCCTTCCCGGAGGCCCAGACGAGCAGGAACGTGCCCGGTTCGACGGTCACCGAGGGAAGGATCCAGCGAAACGGGTTGCCCTCGTCATCCGACAGCCCGTATCCATCGAGGTTCACCGCAACCGTGCCGGCATTATACAGCTCAATCCAGTCCTCGAAATCCCCATCCTCGTCGGCAACACTCTCGCCGTTCGAGGCCATGAATTCGTTGATCACCACCTGCGCCGTGGCTGGCGCCGGAACGGCAATCGCGGCAGCCGCACCGAACCAGGCGAGTGCGGCGGATACGATCGTCCGCCTCGCGATTTCCGTCATCCGGTGACGGAGGGGCGCAACCGCGTTCAGCAGAGAAGCGATTGATGTGGACGGGAGTGGGGAATGGGTGTGCGAATGTTTCAGGAACAGTAATGCCATAGTAGGATCTGGATTGGGGTGGAGGGGATTGGACGCCGGGAGTAGAATGCTTCGGCGCGCTCGATATCACGCCACGGGATCGCGCTCCGGGCATGCAGGCATGTAGATCCACAAGTGCCCCAAATCATCATCCTCTCCGAAGAAAAGGCGGCCGTCGTGACCCACCGCCGCGCAGGAGAATCTGAACCCGTAGCGGCGACGCTGGAATAAGGAAATGCCGCAGCCGATGTCGTACGGGCCTTGAGACCCCTGTGTGCCTTGGCAGAAAAACCGCTGAATACCCTCCCCGCAGCAGCCGAAGAGGCGGCCGTCGCGCGATTCCGCCATGGCCGTGACGGGGGTTAAGTCCGTCTTGCCGAGATCGAGGAACCCTCCATTCTCCCGAAAACGATACAGATGACCGCCTGCATCAGCGACGCAGCGTTCGACACCGTTTCCGGCGGCCCAGACGGGAAAACCATGGCTCCAGTCGCCCTCGGGCAGCCTGCGGGCCTCGGGCTTGAATCCTTCTTCGGGATGCCAGCTCCACAGCACGCCGTCGTTGGTGTGGCCATAGAACACACCTCCCAGACACACGGGACGACCGGAGCACCTGGCTTCACCGAGGCACTCCGCCGCGCCGGTCTCCGGGTCCAGACGATGCACGCCGTTTTCAGTCGCCGCCACGATGAGGTTGCGCTCCGGGTTGCGGGCCAGGCCGAAGATTTGCTCGCCTGTGACCACCGGATCGAGCAACGTGAAGGGCTTCGGCGGAAAACTCCACTCCTGAAGCAGATCGAAGGGCCATGCCCGCGCGGGCTGGACGGCGATACAGCCGCCACGGTCCGTCTGCACCGCGCTGAAGACCTGGTTCGTGCCGCAGCAGATGTCCACCGCGTCCACGGCGCCTCCGACGACCCCCAAATCCACGACGGCACCGGTGGCGCCGTGAGTCATGCCTAGGAAAAGGTGGCAGGCGTGCCCGCGCGTGAGGCCGTAAACGAAACCCGAGGGGCTCACGTCCAGTGCCGCGACGCGGCTCTCATCTCCCGGGATCATGGTGGTGACTCCGGGAAAACACAGAGGGAAAGCCACCATCAGTCCCTCGCGGATAAATGTTCCGTGAAGGATCTGCTGGCGGAGCTTCGTAGCTTCTTCGCGTGTAGATTCGTGTTTTGTCGCCATAACGTTTATCCCCACATCCTGAGCGGCACGTCCACTCTGCCTTGCTTGCGCTCCCGCGGTAGTTCCACCCGGAATACGCCGTTCGGTTTCTGCGAATGATTCACCATACCGAAGAATAGGTCACCCTCGGAATCGATGGCCCCGCGTGACATATAATTGGAAATTCCTTCGGGCCTCTCAAACACGCCCACGTCCTCCCTCTCCAGCGTCTCATGGTCCAGGCGTCGCAACACCCCCTCCAGCTGCCGGGTGTTTTTGCGGCCCGCACCGGACTCCGCGGGCATGTCCCAGCGGGCATTGGGGTTGGTCCAGCGGGAGGCGGTGTAGTAGAGCATGCCGTCGCGCGCGAACACCAGCCCGCCGGCGTGGTCGGTAAAAGTGTCCATTGGAACGGAGAGATCCCGTTCCTGTGTGGCCTGGCCCAGGTCCTCCAGGCGGCCCCACTCACCTTCATCGGTCCACAGGCGGAACAGCCGCGGACCGGCGATCCAAGTGACGCCATAGACGCAGGGCTCCACAGGGTGCGCAACCGCGTCGTAGAGCACGCTGTGCCAGCCGGTCTGGTTGCGCTCGTCGTGCGGGAGGATGTAGGGCGAACGCGTCAGGCGGTCCGTCTCCGGATCATAGCGTACGAGACGGCCGTCGTCACTGGAGGTCCACACACGCCCGCGGCCGTCCAGGAACAGAGCCTGCGCGTTGACGGAGCCGATGCGCCCCAGGTCGCGTGAGGTGCGTTTCTTCAGGTCGTAAACCCACAGGTGGTCGCGCGGGTAGCTGAGCGCATACAGGCGCCGCCTGTCCGGATCGTGCAGCATGCATCGGCAGCCTTCTTTTGGAAAAATCGTATCCCACCAGAGAGTCTCCTCCCGTTTCGTGTCGTAGGCCACCAGTGCCGCCCCCCGGAAGCAATGCACGGGATCGTTCCAGAAATGCCAGGGGGAATAGCGGGGAAGGTCAATGGGCGGTCCCGAGAGGTGTGTGGCCATGTAGAGGATGTCGTCCTCCGGGCTGGGCGCGAAACTGTAGTGAATCTTGCACTGGGTGGCCCGGCGCGATTCCGGCAAATCGTCGGTGGCCTCACCCATGTCTAAAAGAAAATCGAGCCGGTCGGTCTCGCGGTTGTAGCGCGAGATTTTGGCGATACCACCGGGGAGCCCTTCACAGCAAGCGGCGGCGTAGACTCGTCCGTCGGGGCCGGTGGATAGGGACCAGCAGGAGTCCGCTTCCGGATAATCGACGAATGGATACCAGGTGATTGTCGGTGGCATGTCGGTTATTTCTTTCGTTCGGGTTGAGGCGGCATGCATGGTTTTTTGAGGGAGATAATCAACCGTAAAATAGGTTCCGAAGTGTTTTTGAAGAAGTCTGAGGAATGCCTCGATGTCCTGAGCACCCACTCCTGTCAAGATCCGGTCGACTGCCATTCGTCTTGATAAGATGATCCGGCTGCCAATGATCCATGCACGACCATGCGCATTTCTCTAACCATCGTTGCGATCGCCACTCTTTTCGGCCTTCAAAGTTCTCTGGACCTCGAAGCCGCCCGCGAAAGCCCATTTCCAGACAGCGGTAAAGGCTACTTCACATTCTACCTCGATAACGACCTTTTCGCCGGACGCGACCAGAACTACACCAACGGCGTCCGGCTTTCCTGGATCTCCGAAAACCGCCGCATCGAGGATCTCGGCTCCATTCAGCGCTTCCTTCGCCAGCTCTCGGGTGACCCCGACAGTTTTGCCGTCTTTCGAAACGTGACCGGCTTCCGGGACCCGGAGAACATCGCTTACAATTTCGGGTTTTCGATAACCCAGCTCATGTTTACCCCGGAGGATTCGATTCCCACATCCCAACCATTCGGTCAGCGGCGCTATGCCGGCTGGCTGGGCCTCGGATTCTCGCTGCATGTCAAGGATGGGTACATCCTGAATTCGATCGAAGTGGCCGTGGGAACCACCGGACCCAATTCGCTTGCTGAAAAAGCACAGGACTTTGTCCATGATGTCCGCGGCATTCAAAAGTTTAACGGCTGGGCAGACCAGATCCCGAACGAGCTCACCCTTGATCTCAGCTTTGTCCAGAAGCGGCGCGCCGGCTTCGTCGAGGCGGATCACGGAGACTTCAGTATGGATGGCATTACCGAATGGGGTGCGCGCCTCGGCTCCTTTCAGACCGCCGCTCATCTCGGCGGCTTCTTTCGCCTCGGCTACAACCTCCCACCCGATTTCTCAGACCCGCGCCTCTCCAGCACGGCCTACTCACACCGTTACTTCCAGGGAGCATCCGAATACAACGGCCCCTGGTCGATCTATTGTTTTTTTGGCGCCACCGCGCAAGGCGTGCTTCACGACGCCACCCTGGATGGCCCGCTTTTCCGGAATTTCGAGACCGGCAATACCCGCGAACCCTTCCGGCGCGAGCTATTCTCCGGCTTTGGCATCCGCTTCTCCGCCATCGAATTCAGTTACGTTCATTCCTGGCGTTCCAGAGAATTCAAGACACAGCGGGAACGATCCAGCTTCGGATCTGTCGCCGTCCGTTATCGCTGGCATTAGCCCTCGGAAGTGAACAGTGACCCTCTATGCGGCCCTTCACGCCTTGCCGCCGCCCTCCTTTTTCCCGGAACCGGCGTAAAGCGTGACGCGGGCCTCGCGATCGCCGAGGATCTCGCGGGCGCGTTTCGTGGCCCGGGCGGTCGAGAGAGTCGGGTTTGCGACGGACTCCATGAAGAAGTTATCCCTCCCGATTCGCTTGATCATGCCGGTCGTGTAAAACGCGCGAAACGCGCTCTTGCGCACCCCGCACACAATGAGGTGCCGTTCCTCCTTTTGGGCCAGTGCCAGCAGTTCCTCCAGCGCCATCAGGCACGTGGCGTCGAGATGCCGTGCATTCCGAAGGCGTACGATAACGACCCGCAGGTTCGGATCCTCATAGATTCGCCGGATCTGGTCGCGGAATATGTCGGCCGCGGCAAAAAAAAGATCGCCTTCGACGTGCACGATGGACACCTCCGGCACGGTCTCCTCCTCGCCGCGCCGCTGAATTACATCGCCGCTCTGGCCCATGTCGTACTGAACAAGTTCCGGGACCGATGCCTGACGGAGGAACAGCGCGATCGAGAGAAACACGCCGGCATAGATCGCCGCATCGAGACCGAAGAAAACTCCCGCGGCGACCGTTGCCAGAAATGCCACGGCGTCCTGCCGGGTTGCACGCATCACGAATTGGATACCCGCCCAGTTGATCAATGAAACGCCGATGCAGATGATGATCACCGCGAGTGCGGCGTGCGGGACGAACCGGATCCAGTCGCCGATCAGGAGCACGGCTGCCAGGAGGATGATCCCGGTAAAGATGCTCGAGACGGGTGTTCGCGCCCCGCTGTTGGCGTTCAGTGCGCTGCGCGTCAAGGACCCGGATGCTGGAATTCCGGACCCGAGCGCGCATCCGATATTGGCCACGCCCATGCTGTAGATCTCCTGGTCCGCGTCGAAGCGCTGTCCGCGGCGGGCCGCCAATGATTTCCCGATCGATTGGCCTTCAAGCACCGACAACAGGGCGACGGCCAGCGCGGCGCCGGCCACGCTCGATGCGAGGTCAAGGTCCAGCGGGGGCGGTGTAAAGCGCCATGTCCCGATAGTGACCGGATCCAGCAACCCGATTGGTGCGAACAGGTACCCCCATGCGAACGCGATCGCGGACAGGACTGCGATCGCAATCGCAACAACCGGCAGTCGGGGGACGAGACTGCGCAGCCCGAGATAGACGCCGAGGGAAACGGCGCTGAACGCAAGCGTTCCGGGGTCCGTCTCGCCCAGGTGAATCCAGAAGTAGTAAACCGCCTTTACGATAGTGCTGGGGATCTCGCCCTCGGCCAGTTCGATGCCGAATGCGGCGCGCAGTTGGTTCAGAATGATCAGGATCGCGGCCACCGTTATATATCCGGTGATGACCGTGCGTGACACAAAGCGAATGAACCCCGACAGCCCCAGCAGCGCTCCGACGATCAGGAAAATTCCGCTCATCAGCACGACCATCGGGAGCGCAACGAGTTTCTGTTCCATGAGCGCGATTCCCGAGAGCGCGCTGAGCAGAAGAATGGCCGTCGCGTTGGTCGGCCCCAATGCCACGAAAGTGCTCTTGCCGAATACGCCTCCCAGCAGGCATGCGATGATCGATCCGAACAGACCGTAGTGCAGCGGAACACCGGCGATCAAAGCGTAGGCGATCCCCTGGGGAAACGCCAGGAGCGCCACGTTAAGCGCCGCCCCGATATCGCCGGCCAGGAATGACCGGCGGTACGATGCAAGGGTGCGGTGGAGCGGAAATGCTTCAATGCTCGGCCCATACTGCTTCCAGGCGGCGGCCACCCCGTTCGCTCTCCTTTGCATCCAAGTCAGTTCATCACGATCATGCCGTTGTTCAACCCGAAACTCCGGGTACATGCTGCAGGAAGAGCTTCTTTTTTTCGGAGGCCCCGGTTACTCAGGGGAGTGGACGATCAGTTCGATTCGCCCCCAATGGACTTCCCGATGATGCCAATAGGCGGTGGGATCCCGGGGGTGAGATCGGCGGACTTCGATTTCCTGACGCGCCAGCAGGTGGATGCGGGTGCCGTCCGGGAGATCGGCGGGGAGATCAAGCCGGGTCGCGCGGTTGATCGCGTCGAGGGAGAGAATACCCTCGGGCTGCTGATTGGTGAGGAAGAGTGTTTCGGCGCTGCGGGGAATGCGGGCATCCTCGAGTTGAACAAACAGCGGAATCCCGCCCCGGGTGAGCAGAATACGCTCTCCGGCTTCGGCGATGCCGTTCCCGTTGCCGCGTCCCTGCATCGGCCACTCTGTCAGTCCGGGCCGTCCATCCTCAATCTCCACATCCTGCCAGACCGGCACGTCCGCCCACACCGGCAGTTCAAGGTGATCCTCCCATTCCTGACCCTGCTCATCGCGGAAATGTAGACGCAACGCCACCTCCGGCCGCTCTCCGGTGGACGGCGGATCCTCCCGGCGGGTCAGGCGAAAGGGTCCAACCCAGGCGGTTTCGCCTGCGGCGAGTGACGGTACATCCGCACCGGCGGTTTGCAGCTCAACCTCGACCTGGGGTGCACGCAGCTGCAGTTGCATCGGCAGGCTGGGGGAGCCGCCCCGATTCCAGATCCGCAGCCACAGATCCTCTCCCCGCTCCGGCCGCAGGAAACGTCCGCTGTCAAAACGGTGCGCCACCAGCACTGGCTCGGGAGCGGAACCGGCCCGGCGGATGGCGAGGTGTTCAGCGGGGGCCTCGAGTTCCAAACTCAGCCGACCGTCCGGATCGCTCTGCAGGCGTTCTCCGTTTGACAATGCTTCGCCCGCGGCGTCGAGACGCTGGAGTTCGAACCACTCGCCGGGCGCGTAGAGCGGGGCAGTCCGGATGCGGAGGCGGGCGCCGGGAATGGGGGCGCCGTCGACCGGCCAGCGCAGGGCGCGGGCGCGCAATCCGCCCGGACCCACCCGTTCCAGCACCACGTGCCCGGTTTCCGGGAGATCGGCCTTCACCTCCCATCCCCACTTGGCGAAACGGGGGGAAGCGTCGATATGACGCCACAGAGGCGGAAGCGCGACGGGTTGATTGAAGCTCTCGAGAAGGAAATCGAGCTGGGAAGCGAAGTGTGCGGTCTCGCCGCTGGCGTCGACCTGATGTCGAAGATCGGGCTCGACATACCGGGCGTCGAGTTCTGCCGCGAATGGAAGTCCGGAGGCGGCCTCACGGTTGAGGGAGAAGAGAAAACAGCGTTTCCCGTTGTTGAAGCGGACGCGCAGGCCCTCCAGATTGCCCATGTGATCGCTCTGGCGGTACAGGTAGTGGCGCTTGGGGGTGCCGAGATAGAATTCCGGGGTGCCCATGTTGTTGATCGCTGCTCCGACGAGGTGGGGGAATTTGCCCGCCAGGTAGAACGACATGAATCCGCCCATGCTGTGACCGTAAATGCCCCGGCTTTCCCGCTGCGCCCGGGTGCGGTATGTCTGGTCCACATGCGCCAGCAGTTCAGCAAAATAGTCGGCGTACATCACCGCGCGTTGCGGCGGTTCACCACTGAGATTGTAGGGCCAGCGATAGGTGGGATCGACATATCCATCGGGTAGGATGAAAATGACCTCGTTGCGGCGGGCGAATTCCCCTTCCAGCCAGTCGAGCCGGTAGGTGTTGCGATTGAAGCCGCTCCAGCCGTGTAACAGAAAGATAACCGGGTAGCGTTTCCCGGAGGTCGCGTAGTCCTCCGGCAGGATGACCCGGTACTGACGGGGGCCGCCGAAGACGGCGCTCTCATGAACGGAATTGAAGATCCCGTAGTGATCGCGATGGATGTTGCCGGCGCGGGACGCGGGTTCGGGGGGAGATTGACAGCTCATCAGCAAGAAAGCAGACAGAAGTGCTAGAGAAGAACGCATGGAGGAGCGGAGGGTTGTTCCAGTGCACCCATGGAGGATTGTGATAGGATATCGCCTGCCGGGCGATACGGACGGACGCACTCTGAAAGCAGTCTAGAGTGCGCTTTCATGCAGGAGAGAGCGGTAACCGGACAGGAATGTCAAGCGCTCCGGCAGCCCGGCTTCAACAGGCTGCAAAACGACCCCGGAACCTTGGAAATAAACCGTGACCCCGTTTGCCCGTGACAGATCGGCCGCAATCGCATCTGTCAATTCTGCCGGTGCCTCCCGCTCGCCCGAGAGGTCGAGTGCGAATGCCTGCAACCAGGTTCGGTTCGGGTGTTTGCATCGCCACATGGAAATGTGCTCATGACCACATACGCGTATACTCGCCACCCGCATGGCTCCACAGCCTCGAAAAGCGTCTCCTCAGACCCCTTCTTTGTCTTTCGTTCGGGGCGAATCATGTCGCGTGGAAGGGCGACGAGGCGGCCGGCCCCCGGGGACGCCTCCAATGGCGCGGTAAAGGGATTCTGTCGAAATCGGTATCGGTATTGATATCTTGAATTCTCGAGCCGTTTGACGTTGCGGGATCGCGCTCCTTCGGGCAATGTCAAGATCGCCCGGCTGGAGCGCCGCCGGTCGGTCGAATGTAGGATTATTACCGACAATGGGATGGGATCAACATGAGGCAATTCCGGGTTGGCCTGGTTCTTTGGGGGTTCTGAAAGACCGTTCTTCTCCATGAAAGCGCATCTTCAGACCGCTTTCATAGGACGTCTGTCCGTACCGCCCGCAAAGCGATTTCTGATCAACTATTTCGTGCGACTGCTCGGGATTTCGGGATGGATCGGCGGCTTGGGATGCCTCCTCTTTGGGTTGGGGTTGCCGTTGGTTTCCATTGCTTCGGAAGAGGAGGCGCACGGGGAATCGGCGGTGCTGGCTGGAACGGTTCCCCTGCCTCCGGCGCCTTCCCCCGAAGTCATGGCGCGGCGCTATGAGATCATCTCCCGGGGCGGGGTTTTGTCGACGATTCCTCCGATTGGGGTGGTGTGGGTGGAAGCGGATCATCTCAACGCGCCGGAGGAACCCGGTTTGCGGCGTGTTGTGCAACGGGATTTCACGTTCCATCCCTCCCTTATGGTCGTGCCGGTTGGGACCCGCATTGAATTTCCCAACGAGGATGACGAATACCATAACGTCTTTTCCTACTCACCGGCTGAACGGTTTGATCTTGGACGATATCTCCCGGAGGAGCGGCCGATTCCCTCCCATACCTTCGACAACGCGGGCATGGTGACGCTGCGGTGCGACATCCATGAGCACATGCGGGCCATCATTCTGGTGGTGGCTACTCCTTTCCACACAGAGACCGACACGGAGGGGCGGTTTCGCTTGGAGGGGTTGCCGCCGGGGCGCTACACGGTGAAAGCGTGGATCGATAGCCGCACTACCCTCGAAGAAGTGGTCGATCTACAACCCGGTGAAGTCCGCACTCTCGATATTTCTGTGACGGAGTAAGGTTCCCCGTGGATTCGCAATCCCATTCCCTCCCGCGACAAGCCTCCGGTTTCCGCCGCCGCTTGTTTTTCGCCACCACGCTGCTGGTGGGTGGGTTGAGTGCCCTGGGGGCCGTTTTCGCCCATCGGCACCTCCCATCGGCGGCGGAACGAGAGTTGGAGTTGGCTGTGGATCGTCAGATTCTGGCAGCGGCCAACGCTCGTTCCATGCGGCAAGCCATCCTCACCCGGATCTGCCATAGTCTCGCCCGGCAACCGCGAATTCACGCCGCCCTGGAAGATGATGCCCTCGATCTTCTCTACCCGAGCGCCCACCACGAACTGCGCCAATTGACCGAGGAATGGAGCGCCGTCCACCTGCCGGAGGATGAACCGGGATTACAGGCCAAATTTTATCGCTTTCTGGATCGCGGGGGCGGGATCATCGCACCAATGACCACCCGGGCGGTTGGAGTGATCGACGATGAACTCTCCCGGCGCATCAGCCTCCATGAGTTGCCCGAGCATCCGGTATTTGGGTACTTTCCGTGGAGGTCGGGAGAGGAGTTCCAGGATATGGTGGAAGTAATTGCCGTACCGATTGTTTCCCATGAGACATTTGAAGGCATTGCGGCGTTGGTGGTTGGTTTCCCTTACCAACCGTGGGTGGGGGAGGTCCCGGATGAGGCTTCCCCGCGCATGGGGGTCTGGGCCGGGGAAGGGCTTTTCATCCCTGGCTTTGACGATGAAGTCGTGGAGGAGCTGCGCAAAAAGGTGCTGTCTCTGATTCGTGAACCGGCGCGATCGGCGGCAGTGGTACCCGTGGAAGGAATACCCCATCGGGTGGTGGTCCGCCCACTCAACCCGAACTCTCTCTATCCCGGCGCGTACGAAGTGGCCGTGGTTTCCATGGCTGAGATCCAGGCAATGCAAAAACGGCTGCGGGATCGGATCCTGATGGCGGGTGGCGTTCTGATGCTCGTGGGATTGGCGGTTGGGCACTGGGTTTCCTCCCGGTTCTCTAAACCGGTGGAAGCGCTCGCGGTTGCTACCGAGGAAGAGCATTCCTATCGGATTCGCGCGGAGGAGGCGTTGGATCGGACCAGTGAGGAGCTGCGTCGGGCGGCCCGTTTCTCCGCCGACGCCTCCCATCAATTGAAAACCCCGGTGGCGGTGATGCGGGCCGGTCTGGAGGAACTGCTGCTTGATTCCTCGTTCAACGCCAACACAAGGGGGGAGTTGCAGGCTTTGCTTCAGCATACCGACCGCCTCACGAATGTGATTGAGGATTTGCTCTTACTCTCACGATTGGACACGGGAAGACTGCAGCTTGCGCTGGGGGCGGAGCCAATACGGCCTGTGGTGGAGGGTTTGCTGGATGATTTCAGCACTCTGCCGGATGAGTTCTCGCTCACCTACGACGTGGAGATCGCGCCGGAGTTGGTGGTCCTGGCGGATCGCCGCCACCTCTCCATGATCCTGCAGGTTCTGCTGGAGAATGCGCGCAAGTACAACCGCGCCAATGGGACCATCCAGGTAAAGGCAGCGTTGGGAGGCGCGCTGGTGCACTGTCGTATCGGTAATACTGGCGATCCCATCCCCCCGGAGACGCAACCATGCATCTTTGAACGATTCCACCGGGGGGCGAGCGGGGAGGATATCCCAGGATACGGTCTCGGGTTGAATTTAGCTCGAAAATTAGCTCTGTTGCACAACGGAGACCTCTCGTTACGGGAGTCCGCCAACGACTGGACGGAGTTCGTCTTGCGACTCCCGGTTCCGCATTGAATCGTGACCGCCACTCAAACCAACTCCCCGAAACCATGAACGCCTGCACGAAGCGAATCCGATCCATTTTCATGATCCAGACCGGCGAAGCTGGTAGTAAGGGGTTTTGCAGTGCATTTGAGGTGTAATGGACGAATTCCGATTGTCAGGATGAAACAAACCGTTGCCTTGCTGTGGATTCTCTGCACCCCCCTTGTGTTGTTGGGGGAGCGTTTCGACCATGCTATGGACCGGCTTGCTGAGCGGCTTTCCTTCGCGGACCAGAGCGGGTACTGGCGGCTGCAGGTGCGCGGAACGCTGGACTTGGAGGGCTATTTCTTTGCTCGACCGCCGCCTGGGTTGTTGCGCACCGAGGGGTCCAGCCTCTGGCAACCGCGCGCCACGGTCTACGCCGATACACAGGCGGGACCATCGATTTATGGATTTGCGCAGTTCCGCGTTGATCGCGGTTTCGACCCGGCCGACCAGAGCCTGGAAGCACGCGTGGATCAATTCGCCCTCCGCATCTCCCCGTGGGAGGATGGGCGATTCAACCTGCAGGTCGGGCAATTCGCCACGGTGGTGGGCCAGTGGAACCGCCGTCATGGTCCATGGCGCAACCCGTTCATTACCGCCCCGTTGTTTTACGAGAACCCCACCCAGGTTCACGAACATCAGGCACCGGGGCGCTATGCTTCGGCTGATTCGGAGCCGCCGGAGAGTTCCTCCGGATATCCCGGTAACCCCGTGATCTGGGGGCCCGTCTACACGACCGGCGCGGCGGTTTCCGGGCGTTGGCCAAAAGGAACCTGGGCCGTGGAACTGAAAAACGCCGCGCCACTTTCCAGCCCCGACTACTGGGCATGGTGGGATGTGGGGTTCTCCGAACCGACCGCGGCCTGGCGGATCGCGTATCAACCCGATCTCCGCTGGGAAGTCGGGCTGTCCGCCGCCCGCGGTGCGTTCCTCAGCCCCACCGCGCAGGCAACCCTGCCGGAAGGGATTACGCGGGGGGAATTCTCCCAGACCCTCTGGTTGCTCGACCTGGGCTACGCTCACCAATACTGGCAAGTCTGGGTGGAGGGAATGTGGACTGCCTTTCGCGGGCCCGGAATGGAGGAGAAATCCAGTCAGGCCTATTTTCTCGAAATCCGCCGGAAACTCACGCCGCGCTTTTCCATGGCGGCACGCTGGAATCAGCAGTTTTTCTCTCTTCACGAAGATCGGGTCACTTACCAGAAAACTCGGTCGGGGACGGAGATGCGGCGGCTCGATCTGGCGGCTACATTTCGCTTCAATGCCTACGCCCAAATGCAATGGGAACTCGGGCATCGCTGGGTCACCCCCGAGAGTGGCGAGTCCAGCGGGCGATTCAGTCTCGCCACCCGGTGGACCCTTCGGTTCTGAGCCGTCCCCCCTGCACTTCCCTGGCAGATTTCAGGCTCAGGGTGCTGTGGTCGGCTGATTCCCGTCGGTTGGGGAAGCGGGGTTCCCGTCAGATTCCGCGACGGCCAGCCGATATCCGATTCCTCGCACAGTTTCAATTGGGGAGGGACGGGAGGGGAGATCGAGCTTGCGGCGCAGGCGCATGATAAAGATCTCCACGGTCTTGGATTCATAGGCGTGGGCACGGGACCAGATTCGCTCGATCAACTCACCCCGGGAAAAGATACGCCCCGGTTCCCGCATGAGGATTTGCAGGAGTTCAAACTCGCGAGGGGAGAGGTCGATCTTCTCTCCCTGCCGGATGAGACGACGCCGTAATACATCGAGCACCATCCCTCCCACTTTCAGAACCGAATCGTCTACGCCGGGAAGCACCCGCCTCCCCAGCGCCTCCACCCGGGCCACCAATTCCTCCATTGCAAAAGGCTTGGTCAGGTAGTCATCGGCACCCGCCGTGAGCCCGGCGACGCGATCCCCAATCTCACTGCGGGAGGTCAACATCAACACCCGTGGACGGGAATCCGCAGGACTCATCCTGCGAATGACCTCCATCCCGTCGAGACCGGGCAGGTTGAGGTCCAGTATGACCAAATCGAAGCGATGCTCGCGGACTGCTTCGAGCCCGGCGGCACCATCCGCAGCCAGCAGCACATCATGGTCCGCGCGAGCCAGGGCTCTCCGCACATGACGTGCAAGGTCGGTTTGGTCTTCAATGATAAGGATGCGCATGAGGAGGGTGGGGGAGCGCCGATGCTCAGGACGGCGGTTCGCGAAGGAGGAAGACCCACGCTCCCTGGTCCAGCAGGTCTTCCTCGGGATTGGGCAGGTACCACCAGTTTCCCAGACTATGAAAGTACAACCAGTTTGGCAAGGCTTGGTCGTAGTGCTGGGGCTCGATTCCCACAACCCACGCCCAGCTCCCCGTTGCGGTGCTGAGGTCGGACTCCGGGTTGGGCAGAAACCACCAACTTGAAGTATCCGAACTGTAAACCCACGGCGCGAACCCGGCGTAGAGCCACCCGAGAAACCCGGGGGCGTGGAGAAATCCGCCCTCCTGGAGGTCATATCCGTATTGGACGGGGTCCGGCGGGGTGGGCTCGGGCAGGGTGCCGGTGTCGCCCGCGAAATTTGTCACGGTTGCCGGAGCACGCACGTTTCCATCGACTTCGAGAGAACGCCATCCATCGGTGGGAATTTCCGTGTAGGTCAGGTCTGCATTGGGCACTTCAGAGAAGGGTAGAGAAACGGTGGCGTCGGTCTCGAACTCGATATGTAGAAAATTCGCAGGAATGGTGTAATCCGGCTCAACCCCGGCGATGGGGCCGGTGGCTACGAGGACAAAACGCTCCGCCGTGTCGCCGTCGGGGAGATTGGAGGGGAAGGTATACGAGTCCGGCGATTGTCCTCCATCCCGGCTCACTTCGATATCCCGCCCATTGAGGAATTGTTCGAAGTTGCTGGTATTGTACATTTCGATGTACTGAACCGACCCGTCTTCATTGGAGAAAATCTGGCTGATCTCCCAGAGATGGAATGCCCCGGGGCAGGTGTGGGCCGCGGTCAGGGAGATGAGAGTGAGGATGAACTGATTGCGAAGGGAGTGCATGGGTTGGATTTCCTTTTGGGTTGGGTGGGTTGACGGTTGGTCAGGTGAGTTTCCGATGTGCGGCATTCCGCCTTAGAGACGGAACAGCACGGAAATTCTGGCTTGGTAGAGGGCGTCGTTCTCGATCTCCCGGTCCGGCCTGCGCCTGACTTTCAAAGGGACATAGACTAGGCCAAACCCCGCCGTCACTCGCTCCGTCATGGCAAATTGCAGGCCCGTCCCAAACGTCCAGATCCCCCCCCGCGAGGACAACCGGGCGCGGTCGTGAAACCCCCCTTCGAGGATGGCATCGACCTGAAAAACCAAATCGGCGTACGTGTAACTGGCGTTTACGTTCCAGGTGATGGGGTGCCGGGTGGGGAGGCGGTAGAACAACCCCGCTTCCAGAGAAGCGGACCAGCTCATAAAAGTATCCCAGGATGGCTCCTCCGCCCCAAACGGATTGCGGGCGGGATCGGGATCCCCCGCGACCTCGGCGGCCACGGTGAAATCGCCGCGGGATTCCGAACCCTGCCCGGCCAGGCGCAGCGTCCCCGACCAGCTCTGCCCATGGAAAACGGTATAGTTGACCGCGAGCCCTCCGAGATGGGTGCGCAGGTTCGAGAACGCTCTGATGGGGGGGACATAACTGGCGGTGAGTGACCAACGGGACGATATCCCGTAATGGAGAAGCGGGCGCAGCATGAAGGGCGCCTTGTTGAGGTTCTCTTCCTTGGTTCCATAGAATCCCACGCGACGCTGCTCTTCCGAGAGCCTGGGGATGTTGACAAACTCGAAACCAGCGGCGAACTGCCGCGGTTCCAATGCACCAGGTGGAGGCGCGTTTCCCTGAAACAAGAGCGCCGAAGTGAAGTAGCGCATCGCCCACGCCTCCGGTCGCTTGAAATCGACCGTCTCGGTCATGCGCCGTTCCTGGGCGGAGAGCATCGTGCCGCTCGCAACCAACCAGACGAAGATCTGGAAAATTCGGGGAATCATGGCGTCATCGTTTCCCGGGTCGATTTTCTGCCCCGGATGGAGAACTCCAAGTGGATAGTCTCGTCGGTCCGCACAGACCCTCCCAGTGCGGTGACAGGAGGAATTCCGAAAACCTCGGGCCGCAGGGAGAACGCTCCCGTTGCGACAAGCTTACCGGGTTCGGCAAACCGCAATTGCGCTTCAACCTTGAAATGACGCGTCACCTCCCGGATGCTCAGTTCTCCGGTGATCATCCAGCGTTGGTTGTCGAGAGGTGTGAACTCGGTAGAGGAGTAATGAATGTCGGGGTACGCTTTTGCATCGAGTACCTCGGATCCCACCGCTTCCTGCCGCACTGATTCCCGTCGCCGGGCCAAGGTTTCCCCTTCGGTCACATCTAGATCGGCCGTCGAAATCCAAAGGTTGAGTTTGGAGGATTCCGGGGTTTCCTCATGCCAGCAGAGGTTCCCCCGGAGCGTGCGGAACTCAATCGTGTGGGTGGTCCCGAGGAAGCGCAGGGCGCCGGCGCGAGGCACCGTCACCACGAACAGCGAGTCTTCGCCCCCCGCGAGTTCATAAGCGACGTGGACTTCCTTGCATTCGTCCGGTTGCTGTTGCTCAGCAGCTGTACCGGAACCATGGACGGGCTGGAGCAAACCAATCGAGAGAACCAGGGTCAGCACGATGGGATGCCCTGTGGCAATCATCGGGAGTCCTTCCCGGTGGTGTGGGCAGGAGGCCGGCCCCGGGTCCCGCGAGGGCAGAATCCTCCCCACAATCCGTGTAAGGCTGGTGCGCTTCACTCTCCAGGCTCTGTTTCGTCTGGAGACCGGAATCACTCTGCCTTTCCAGATCATGCCAATATCGTATCTTCATTCCCCACCCGGCGCAGTCACTTTCCGGTAACAATCCTGTTACCATCGCCTTCCGCCCTCCGCTCCCCGGAGCCTTACGAAATACACACGGCAGGAGAATGAATGGTGGGCGCCTTACAGCGTAATCCGGCGGGCTCTCGCCACGACCCGCCACGTCGTCTCGACCAGTCGGTTCCGCACCACGCTTGCTTTCCGTAGAGGGCTACGGTCGGACAGATCTAAACCAAACCAGAACCAAACCAGCAACCAAACCAGGAAACCAAACCAGGACATCCAAAATTTTACAACCAAACCAGGACATCTATAATTTTACAAAATATTGTATTGACCGGAAGGTATTCGCATGTTCATATAGACGCGATCATGACGATGGCACGCAAAGAGGTGCTCGTGCAGGGGGGCGATGGGGTCTATCACTGCGTTT
>SLNJ01000097.1 GCA_007133065.1 Opitutales bacterium | reverse complement strand
GGGTTTCCGGGGTCACCTTTCCGTCATCGAAGAGCAATCCCGTTACCATGCTGGCAAAGGATTTCGTGCAGGACCACACGTGATGCACCTGATCCGCGCGGTCGCCCCGCCAAATCACCCGGCCGTGCCGGACAATGACCACCTCCGAAATCCCGTCGTCGCCGGTGTGCGCCTCAAAGGCTTTGAGCGCCTCCTCCAGTTTTTCTGGATTCACGCCGACCTCCGCTGGGGTTGCGGTCTCCCATTGCTCCCCCGGAAACACACGGGGCATGGGGTCTTGGGCGGAGAGAACCGCAGAGGAGATGATCGTGGTCATACAGAGGGCCATGGTTTGGAGTTTACGTTTCATCGGGCCGCTTCTCCCGAGGCTTTGCGACTGGACATTTTGTTGGTGCATCATGATCGGATTGGTTTGGAAACGGCAATGGAACCAGACTCAGGTTTCAGGACTTTACGTCGGTTTGATCTGCTTGAGTTCTTATTGGGGTGGGTCATGGCGGGTGATCTGCCCGTCCGCCCCCAAACGTGTCCGCAGCACATCGTATGGCAAATCCTGCAAGCTGAGCTGGTAATCGATCGCCAAACAAGCCGCCGTGGCGGCGGATTGACCCAGCACCATAAAGGTAGGTTCCATCCGCAGGGAACCATACGCCGCATGGGTGGCGGAAGCACAGACCGGAACCAACAAATTCACGCATCCACCCCTTTTGGGGACTATAGCGCGGTAACTGATCCCGAAAGGCTTGGATAGGGGGTGAAACATGCCGCCGTCACGCGTCATGAATCCCCGGGGCGACACGAACCAACGCACCGCGTGCGAGTCCATGGCATAGGAGCCCAGACCCACTGGATCAGGCACGATCTCTTTACTACGGGCGACATTTTCAGTGACCACGTGATCGGCGATCATTCGACGGGCCTCGCGAATATAAAGCTGGGTGGGCCAGTGCCCGTTGTCGACAAATTCGTCCCCGGCCAATCCCCATGGCGCGTATTGTTCACGCACTTTTTCGGGAACGCGCGGATGATTTTGCAAGGTCCAAATCAAGCCTCTTTGCCATTGTTCATGCTCATTGGCGATACGGGCACGGGTGGCATAATCGGCCTCCGGGTATTCCCAGTTTTCCCCGACATCCACAAAACCGAGCCCACCGCTGGTCATACCCCCCAAGTGTTCTCCGGGATGGATCAACACGACCGATTTCCCCATCCGGGCAGCTTGGACGGCGGCAATGACTCCGGCGCTTGTTCCGCCGTAAATGGCAATGTCAAAGAGACTCATTCCAAATCCAAAGCTTGTTGTTGCATGAACTGCTCCAGCATTTCCGGCGAGTGCCGGTTGCGGAAGGCATCGAGCGCAGGATCTTCGGTTGCCTCCATCCACCGTTCCAGCTCTGTCGTCAGGCGATCGCGCACCGCCCGGAGATCGGGATCGTGGAACCGGTTGCGATGGCAGTCTGGATCGGCCGCGAAATCGTAGAGTTCCTCCGGCACGCGATGCAGAAACAGTTCGACACGCGCCGCGATTTCCGGGTCGTGGGGAACCGCTTCATGCATGGCCGGAAAGGTCCGTCCTGCCTGCGATTCGTTACGGAAAACGCGTGTCCCGTTTGACCACGGGTTGAAGATATAACCGTAGCGGCGATCCTGGACGCAGCGCATTGGATAATTTCTCTTGCCGGCGGTCTGGTGGAACTGGGTGAAGAGATAATCACGCCCAATTTGCGATTCGCCGCGCAGAAGAGGGAGGAACGACTTACCGTCGATACCCTCCGGATCGGGGAGTCCAACGGCCTCCAGTACCGTCGGCACGAAGTCGATGCCTGAGACGAAATGGGTGTCGTCGAGGTGGCCCGCAATCCCTGTGCCGGGCAGTCGGGCAATCAGTGGCGTAGCCGTGCTGTGCAGGTAACAGTTCGTCTTGGCAAAAGGGAAAGCCATGCCGTTGTCCGATAGGAAAAGCACCAACGTTTCATCCGCGGCACCACTCGCATCAAGAGCGTCGAGGAGGGCGCCAACGGTATCATCGCACCGCCTTGCCGAGCTGTAGTATTCCGCGATTTCACGGCGCACTTCCGGTAAGTCGGGGAGGAATCCCGGTGTCACCACGTCCTCGGGATGAAAAACACGTGAGGGCACTGCGGCCGAGGGTTGCTCGTCGGGACGTGACTCGTACCAGTCCGTATTGTCATTCCCGAAGAACGGCCTGTGCGGATCATGTGAATTGGCCATGAGGAAGAATGGGCGCTCATCGCGGTGGGCCGCGGTCATGAAGTCACGGGCATGCGCAGCATAGACAGCGGGATTGCGGCCGGCACCGAGCGCGGGCTGATCGTAAGCCATGTCCCATTCGAACGTGGCATAGGGAGTGGAGTGCGTGATCTTGCCGAGAATCCCGGTCCTGAAACCGGCAGCCTGCAGGATGGCCGGCAAGATCGGCACGTCGGGTTTGCGGAGATGGAAGAACCCCTCCCCTCCCGATCGATGTGGGTAGCGGCCGGTCAAAATGGCCGAACGGCTCGGCTGGCAGACGGATATCGTGACGTGCCCATGAGCGAACCGGACGCCTTCCGCGGCGAGCGCATCGATGCGTGGGGTGGTGTCCGCCGTCGGACAACCGAAAGCTCCGACCGAATCGCGGTTGAGATCGTCAGCGGTAATCAGGAGAATATTCATACGGCAGTCAGGTTGCGGTGAGCATGAAGTCCTGCGGCGTCAAAGCAAATAAAGCAGGTTTCTCATGAAAATTATTTCTCCGGAAGCTGCCATGATTCCCTTGGCACCTTCCATCTGTACGGCTCATCGACTCCTGAGTGGGCGCCCCATTTCGCAAGAATTGCCAGATGCTTTGAACGCCTTTGCTGCTCTTTCATGATCTCATCCGGGTTCCACGGTTCGGTAACCATCGACTTCATTTTTTCCGCGATTTCAAGATGAGTGCCGATGACATTCGTGTATTCCCCCGGATCCGCTTCCAGGTCGAAGAGCTGATCCTCATCTTCCCTGCCGACATAAGAAATGAGTTTCCATTTCCTGTATCGGATCATCCGGGCAAGTCCATTGTAGAGCACTTCACTGATCACGTAACGCTCCGGGTCCCCTTCCCCACTCCGCAACGACGGCACGAGGCTAACACCGTCCTGATCCGGAGGAAACGCCGCCCCGGCCAGCTCACACAATGTCGGCGTGAGATCCAGCAGGCTTACCGGAGTATCCACCGTTCTTCCCTGGGCAGCACTGTCACCGACAAAGATGAGCGGGATACGGGCTGAGTCCTCATAAAACAGTTGTTTGAACCATAGCCCTTTTTCTCCCGCCATATCGCCGTGGTCCGACGTGTAACAGAACAGCCCTGTTCTGCCGCTCCTTGCCAAATGGTGGTCCCAGGCTTCCTTGACCTCGCCGACCAGACCGTCCACGTGCTCGATCATGCCGTAATATGCCGCACGCAGGCAGTGAATCTCCTCCTTGGTGAAGTCTTTCTGCGACGACGTAACACAGGGATGAAGATCGAACGATTCCACAGAGTCCGAGGCAGGGGGCCCAATCAACTCGCGGTATTTGCGGTAGAGTTCCGGAGGCGCCACAAAGGTATGGTGCGGCCCGTATATGCCGACAATCATGAAAATGGGCCTGTCATGCGGTTCCGCAAGATATTCCACCGCCGCTTTGGTGACGGCGCGGTCGTATTCGAGTACCGGCGACGTACCTCCCCCATACAACTTGGTAACATTTCCGGTCGGCGTGCCTGCATACGGCCCGAGATCGTCCCGAAGTTCACCTCCCCTTCCGCCATGGCATGGAGTGAAATCGCCGATTGGCCTCTTGATGAACCCGTGCAACTGGTCCTGTTCCCGGAAATGCATCCTGCCGCAAAGCACGGTTTCATAACCCTCCGCACCCATGCAGTGGGCTATGGTTGCCTGCTCGCTGCTCAGCACATTGGCATTGCCGAAAATGCCCGTTTTGGAAGCCAGTTGCCCGGTCAAAAACGCCATGCGCGCGGGAACACAGAGGGGACAGGGTGTATAGGCATTCGTATACTCAACCCCCTCCCTTGCAAGCCGGGTCATGTTGGGAGTCGAGATGTGGCGATCCCCCGCGCTTTCCATTATGGTCGCGTTGTGCTGGTCGCTCATGAATACCAGAATGTCTTTTTTCATCGTACTCTTTCTCTCACGTAGGCTGGACGGCATTTCCCAGTGCGTAACGAACGTGCTGGAGTCAAAGATTCACGCTGGATGGCACGAGACCGTATTCACCGGCCTCACCTCGTTCGCGGGACCGCGAAGATGGATGCCGTTCGGGCGGGAAGCATCACGGTGTGGGTTGAAGAGATCTCAATCTCCCGCCGCCCGACCTGTGCCATGCCTTTGCTGGCCCCGTGCCCGGAGTCGGATTTCAGTTTGCATGTGAACGTGTGGTGCTGTGCCCGTTCTCCGATCGGGCCGAGGGCGGTGAGATCGATTTTGAGGGGCAAGTCCCGGTCGAAGCTCCGATTGAGCGCGTGGATAAAAATCGTCGTCTTGTCGGCTGTGACCAGCACGTCCAATAGCGCGGCCTTTTCGATCGGCGGACCCCACCCGACGTGGTAAGGCTGAGGCATTGAAGGCACGCCCTCGAGCGTTGTACGCAGGAGATCCCCGCCGTGATGCCTGCGATAGAAGGTGGTCGCGCTTCCCTGCGGGCTGTAGTACGGATCGCCCTCGCCGGCGGGATCCCCCTGGATGGCGCCGAACTGCCAGTTGGCCGCGAGCAACATCGACTGATTGCCGAGGCGGATCAGATCTCCCTGGCGCATCATCCCCTGCAGCCAACCGGCTGCACCGATCCCGGCGGCCGCCGGCGCCTCGAAGCTGGTGTTGATATCCCTCCAGTTCCAGCCGTTCCAGTTCCATTCGGTTGCCGCCACCAAGTAACCGAGCTCGCTCAGCTCATTGAGCGTAAGACCAAACGCCAAGTTCTGCCCTGCCCCGTCGTACTCTCCCGGCATCGTCGCCCACGCCCACCACCACTCCTTGTCGGTGAGCGAATCGGTCTCCACCGACTCCTCGTCTCTGCTGATCTGATTCGATGGCCCCGGCGCGTATTTGTGCCGGGCGATGTAGGTCACCTGTTCCCGGATGTACGGATCGCCGAGCACCATTTTCCAATGTCCCGTCACGGACCAGTGATCGATGATGATCGGCAGAGAGGGATCAACCTTCCGGATCTCCTGGATGTATGCGGTATAGACCTCGATGTACCAACGCGCCAATGCCTCGCCATCCAATCCGGTCGCTTCTTTAACCGCCTCACGTATTCTGCGAAGGAAGATCTCGTTCCCGATCTGGACGAATTGGATTCCGAACGGCTCGGGATGGCCGTTCTTCGCGCGGACCGCGGGCCAGTCGGGCATCGACTCAGGCAATGTCGCCCCCGCCGGCGCGTTGGCATACGCCACCAATCCGGCCGCGAGCTGCGCCGCCTCTTCGAGCGGACGTTTCCGGGCCAAGCCATCCAATAGATTCACAACAAGGATGGTTTCCCATCCCATCCGATCCCGGACGGCGAAGTATTCATCATAGCCAAAATAATTGGTGATGCTTCGTCCGCTGTGACCGACGGTCACGGGTCGCGGACCGGGCCGCCCCGGGACGTTGTCGATCATGTCCCGCCAGTCGATGTAGTCGACGTCGGTTCCCCCCGGGAATCGGACCAGGGGAATCTCCATTGCCTCCATCTTCGCCATAATCGACTCAGGCAGGCGGCCGGTCTTCGAGTCAACAAAAGCCTCCGGTCCCGGCTCTCCGAAACTGGCACGCTCGAAAAACTGCCCAAACAGACGGGGATCGATGCGGTGCAAGACCTCGTCGTGAACGACCAGCGTAGCCGGAGGTTCATCATGGCCGATCGCGATCATTGGCAGGAGAGTTAGAGAGAGAAAGATATACTGCAACCTCATCATGGTGGATCGATTTGCCGAATCGCCGCCAGGCGAGAGCAAACCCGGGCTCGGGGTTGAATTACATCGAGCGTCCGGTTCGTTCCACGTTTCAAGCGGCGCCTCGACCGGCAATACGCTGAAGGCGTCATCTTCATGGTCCGTTCAAACGCGTAATGGAAGCGACTGACATCCGCATGGCCGACGCTCCAGGCAATCAATCCTGCGGTTCCGCACCCAGCCGGACCGATTCCGTGTCTGCGTACTCCCACGCCCATGAGAACAGTGTCCGGTGAGTCCATCGCCATTCGGCTTCGGGGTCGTCGTGGGCGACATTGATATAGCGGAAACCGTGCGCGTCGCGGTATTCGTTCAGTCGTTTCCCTTCCGCTCGGGCACCGGTTTGTGCTCGTACGCGCCGATGTCCCAGCCGTCGCCCTGCGGGCGGGGCGTGCCGGCCAAGTCGGCATTCAAGCCGGGGACGGGCGTGCCGGCGTCGATGCCCGGCGAGCCGGCCTTGAGGCGGAAGTCGCCCTTGGATGGGTCGACGAATCGCGGCTCGGCCGTGAAGTCGTGCGGGCCGTACTGGCGGTTCTTCGTGCCGAAAAACATATTATAGTCGCAGTCCACCTCCGGCAGGCCGTCGTCCACGCGGATGCCGCTCTCGGCCTCCTTGTGGTCGGGCAGCGGCGTGTGGTTCCAGTAGGCGATCAGGTTGTTGCGGACGATGGACCCCTCGGTTTCCCGTGGCTTCTGAAACCAGATGGGGTAGGCGCCGCAGTTGATGAACGTGTTGTTCTCGATGGTGATGTGCGACCATTGTTTACACAGAATGCCGACGTAGACGGTGTTGACGAACAGGTTGTTGCGGTACGTGATGTGGGACGACTGCTTGTGTTGTTCGGCGAGCGGTTCGCTGGCATGGGTGGCGTTGAAACAGCGGTTGTTCTCGATGAGAATCCGCCGGCTGGGCGGCAGGATATCTGCATCCCACGTGGTGAAGAAGTCCAGCCCCCACGAGGCCATGTCCTTCATGGGGCTGCCGTGGAAATGGTTGCCGCGGAAGGTGATGTCCTCGCCGCTGAAGAAGGCGTACTGTGACTTCCTCGGGCGCATCCGGCCGTTCTGTTCAATGATGACCGGCACGAGCGTATCGACCTCATTGTTTTCCACGAGCGTGTTGCTGTTGACGAACACGCCGCGGAAGACGTTCCTCATGAGGTTGTCTTTCACCACCGCGTGCGTGCCGCTGGTGATGGCGGTGCCGGTGAGGTCGTGGATGAAATTGCCGATCATGCGGCAGCCGGTGCGGGCAGTCTCGAGGTGGGTCTGGCCGGCGTAGATGCCGTCGGCGCCGTCGGCGGGGTTGGTGATCTCGAATCCTTCGATGCTGATGTAGTCGGCCTTCAGGATGAAGCCCTTCAGCCGCGCCTTGCGCGAAGGGTCGGCGCGGAAGGTGATCAGGCGGTCCTTTTTGCCGGTCCGAGCGATCGTGACGACCTCGTCGTAGTGTCCGGCCCGGACGACTACCACGTCGCCCGCCTCAGCTGTTGCAGCCGCCTGGCCGATCGTCTTGAACGGCGCCGTCTCGGTACCGGCGTTGGTATCGGCGGCGTCTGCGTTCGCGGTGTCGACGTAGTATGTGGCCGCCGTGATGGGGCCGGCCAGGACGACAGCCATCGCCGTTATTGCCAGCAGAACGGTCGTCGTGCGTGTCGTATCATTGAGCATGGTGAACTCTTTCTGTCAGGGGGTTGAACCCCGAAGTTCTGCTTGAGGATCATGAAGTCGTCGAGGTCCAATTCAAAAGAAATCGTCGGATAGCGGAACGCCCCGCGATCTCGGCAGCGAGTTGAATATTTCGATCTCGCGCAAGTTCGGCGACCACTGGACCCTTCTCGCCAAAGCCGCCTGTTACTGGCAAGGCGCGGCCCCCCGCTTCACCGACACCGACAAGTTCTCGCTCCAGCTGGAATACGACCTGTAACCAGGGGAATCGAGGCCTCCTGGCTGATTCCGACAATTACATCGCGGCCAGCTCGGTGCCGACACGCCGGTTCCTTGCAGGCAGCGCGCTAGCCCAACTCGACCGATTCGGGACCGAAAATGACGTAAGTTGTTAATCTCTCGGCTCAACCCCCCGAAAAGCCGCGCTGCACCTTGGCGACGGCGGTTGCGATATCGGTCATGTCGGATTCGTCGCCGAGCAGATACTCCTGGCGCAACCAGACCGATTGGGCGCAGACACGCCGGGTGTTCGGGCAATCGGTTGCCCGGATGACGCCCGGGTGCCAGTCGGCGAGACCCCGGAGCCCCGGTTGCTCGGAGAGCGGCAGCGTGTACCCCTCTCACGCTTCCACTCCCTCGGCAGTGAGAGCGTGTACGATCGTGGCCCTGGAGCGTCCGCCAAACGCATCTGCGTCAATCCGAAATCCGTAGATATGGTAGGCGTGTCGATCGCACCAGTCGGCTGTCCTGGGCGGGTACACGCCGGGAACAGATGAAAGGTAGCGAGTAAGGCAACCGGCCATACGTTCCCGGTGCGCTGTTTGCGCTTCGAGGTGCCGAAGCCGGCAGAGCAACAGGGCCGCTACGTACTCGCTGGGCCGGTAGTTCCATCCGAGGCGCGGGTAGTTCCAACGCCCCCCCCCTGCGGATGCCTGCCGCAGTTCATGAACGCGGAGACGCGGGCGTCGATCTCGTCGCAATTCGTCGTCACAAGCCCGCCTTCACCGGCCGCGAGAATGCGTTTCAGGACACCCACACTTTTTCGATTTCCCGATCTATGTCCTCGATTTCTCTTCCCGCCCAAGAGAGGCGAGAAGTTTGTCCGGGAAATCAATGGTCATCCCATTGACCCCCACACTGGACAGCTTTCCGCGTCAGATCCTCCGCCGATTTCCAGTTGACTTGGCGTGCCGGAAGCGGCGTAGTTTCCGCTTTCGAGCGTGACCATATTGCATTTGTTATGACAGACAAGAAATACAAGATTATCGCTGTCGGCTCGCCCATCGTCGATTCGCTCGCGCGGGTGGATGATGAGTTTGTCGAGCAGATTGAAGGCGCCAAGGGCGGCATGGAGTTGGTGGATGCCGAGACCATGAAGCAGCTCCTCGACCGTGTGCCGGCCCAACTGGTGGAAGCGGCCGGAGGTTCCGCGGGGAACACCGTGTTCACCCTTGCCCGCCTCGGGCTTCCCTCCACCTTCCTCGGCAAGGTCGGCAACGACGCCGGCGCCGAGTTCTATACAAACCGGTTCATCGAATTCGGGGGCGACCCCAGCCGTTTCAAACGTGGTGACGTGCCCAACGGGCGCTGCCTCTCGCTTGTGACTCCCGACTCCGAACGAACGATGCGCACCGACCTTGGCGCGGCAATGACGCTGACGCCCGACGAAGTTTCCGTTGATGATTTTCGAGATGCACAACACGCCCACATCGAAGGCTACCTTTTGTTCAACCGGGACCTGATGTGGAAGGTGCTTCAGTCGGCCAGGGAAGCCGGATGCACGATCAGCCTCGACCTCGCCTCCTTTGAAGTGGTCAACGCCACGAAGGACGTCCTCTCCGACATCCTACGCGATTACGTCGACGTGGTCTTCGCCAATGAAGAGGAAGCCAGCGCGTTCTGCGGCGAAGGCGACGATTACGAAGCAATGGCCCGCCGGCTCGCCGGGCTCTGCGACACAGCCGTCGTCAAGGTCGGGAAAGACGGATCATTTATCGCCCGCAAGGACGAGGTCGTGCGTGTCCAGCCCATACTCGTCGACAACGTCGTCGATACCACCGGCGCAGGGGACCTCTGGGCAGCCGGATTCCTGTTCGGTTGGCTCAAGAGCCGCGACCTCAAACACTGCGGACGGTACGGTTCACGCCTCGGCGCCGAAGTCGTCCAGGTCATGGGCGCCTCCATCCCCGACGACCGCTGGGAAACCGTCGAAAGGGAACTCAAAGGCTGAACAACAGCCAGCCCGAAGCGTCCCAACTGCAAAGGACAACGGATCGATTCCCGCCATCCAGTGCGCCCCGTCGCGGCTTGGTCTCTTCGCGTGAGGCCCTCGGGAATCCTGAAGACCCTCTAAGACCCTCTTTTTGAGGACACCCACAAATCGCGGCGCACTGTGTGTCCTGAAAAAAACCAATGGCCTCACGAACGTTGACATCGACCATCAATACCATTTTGATACCAGTATGAAATCGATACATATTCGGGAGATTTCAGATGAGACGCTCTCTGGGCTAAAACGACGCGCTGCCCGGCACCGGCGCTCGCTGCAGAAAGAGATCCATGTGCTCCTTGAGGAAGCGGCGCGGATGCAGACGTCCGACAAGTCCGAAACGACACACCTGAACCTTCGCACGGTGCGAACCGGGCGGTCCGACTCCTGGTCCCGTGAACAGATCTATGGCGACAGCGGGCGGTAGCGAGCGATTCGTCGACACAAACGTGCTGCTGGCCGCCTGCGACGAGAGCCGCCCGACGCACGAAGCGTGTCAGGCACTATTCGCTGCCGGATTGGCGGGCGAAGCGAGCCTGTACGCGAGTGGACAAATTTTCCGCGAGTTCCTTGTCGTTGCCACGCGACCGATCGAATCGAATGGGCTGGGGATGGACCCGGCCGACGCACTGGGAAACCTGGACGAGTTTTCACGCTGCATTCACCTCTTGGATGACACGGGGGCAGTCAGCCGCCGCCTCCGCGAGCTCACGCGGCAACACAAGTTGCGAGGGAAACGCATCCACGATGCGAACCTTGTCGCCACGATGCTCGAGAACGGGATGTCGAAACTCGTCACAGACAATCCCGGTGACTTCGAGACCTTTCCAGAGATTGCGATCCTCCCGCCGGCATCCTGAATACTTCCAGCTTTCCAATGCTTCCGAAATCCGGTTGAATACGTCCTCAAAACCCTCCTCCAGGTCGAATACTGGACCAAAGGAACCCAACCGATATGAAATGGATTAACACCTCGAATAGCCCGAAATTTCGCCAACGCCGTTGTCACCCTGAGTGCGGTCTCGGCTTACGGTTAGGGTTGCAGGGGATTGATTCGATTGATTGCTGATGACAACCGACACTGAGATACCCCGCAATGAAGTGAACCGGCGCCCCGACCAGACGATGCGAATCGGCTGGGCTCGCGCGGACCTGACCCCGGACCAGCCCGTCCTGCTCTGCGGTCAGTTTCACGCCCGCGTCTCGGAGGGGGTCCGCGATCCCGTGACCGCCACGGCGCTGGCGATTGAAGGCGCCGGGACAGCCGGGGATGGCGGCGCCCACGCCGTCCTGGTCAGCTGCGATCTCGTCGCAATCTCCGAGGCGTTGCGGGACGCCGTCCGCGAGCGCTTGCACGGCGTCGGCGGACTCGACCCGGCCGCGGTGATTCTCGGCGCCACGCACACGCACACGGCCCCCGAAATCAGCGAGTGGACCCCGGAACTCGATTACGGCTCCATGGACCGCGCCGATTACATCGCCTTTGCGGCGGAGCGGATCGCCGGGGCCGTATGCACCGCGTGGGAGGGCCGGGCCGCCGGGGGAATGAGCTTCGGGCTCGGGCATGCGGTCGTCGGCCACAACCGGCGCTGGGTGGACGACTGCGGCCGCGCCCATATGTACGGCAACACCAGTGACCCTACGTTCCAGCACATCGAGGGATGGGAGGACCACGCGCTCAACCTGTTCGCGACATGGAACGCCGATGGAGGCCTGACCGGCCTGGTCGTCAACCTCGCCTGTCCGTCGCAGGTAAGTGAAAACGAGTTTCAAGTCAGTGCCGACTTCTGGCACGAGACCCGTATTGCACTCCGCAAGCGGTTCGGCAAGGAGCTGCATATCCTCGGCCAGGTCAGCGCCGCGGGGGACCTCTCACCGCACCACATCATCCGCCGGCGCGCCGAGGAGCGCATGCAGGCGCTGGCCGCGCGGTCGCGGCGCGACGAAATCGCAACCCGCATTACAGCGGGGGTCGCGGCGGTCATGCCGATTCTGGAGCGCGAGATCGCGTGGGCGCCCCTCATCCGCCACCGTCACCGCACGCTCGCCCTGTCCGGTCGCAATCTGACCCAAGCCGATGCCGATCACGCGGCCCGGGAAGCCGCGGCGTGCCGCTCCGAGTACGACCGGCTTAAGGTGGCGCTCGCGAACGATCCGGAGCACCGGAGCCGCCCGCGCTGGTACGTCGACATCAGCCGCGCCGCCGCGGGCGCGGCTTGGAACGAATCGGTGGCGCGGCGTTTTGAGGCGGGGCCGCAGAAGCACGAGGTGGAAGTCCACGCACTCCGAATCGGCGACCTCGGTTTCGCGACCAATCCGTTCGAACTGTATCTCGACTACGGCGCCCGCATGATGGCCCGCAGCCCGGCCGTCCAGACATGCATCGTGCAGCTCTCCTCCGGGATCGACGGCTATCTGCCCGCCGATCGGGCCGCCCGCGCCGGCGGATACGGCGCCGTCCCCGCTAGTGCTCCCGTCGGACCCGAGGGCGGTGCCGAGCTCGTCGCCGCAACCCTCGAAATGCTCGAATCAATCTGGGTTGAGAACGCCTGACCAGGCATGGCAATGCAAACACCGCCCGGCGCCCTTGCGCTGCGACCGGAGTGTGGTAGGCTCGTCTCCGGAATGCAGCCGAGCGGCGGGTCGTATGCACCGCATCAGACTGAGATTCTACGAGGAGCTGAACGACTTCCTCGCCGCCGAGCGGCGGGGACGCGAATTCGTGCGCTCGATCCCGCGCCCGACGTCGGTCAAGGATCTGATCGAGGCGTGCGGCGTACCGCACACCGAAGTCGACCTGATCCTGGTGAACGGCCGTTCGCAGGATTTCTCTTACCTCGTCCGGGACGGCGACCGCGCCAGCGTCTATCCGGTGTTCGAGTCGCTGGACATCACCGATGTCACCCAACTGCCCGATCGCCCGCTACGGAGCACGCGCTTCCTCGCAGACGTGCACCTCGGCAAACTGGTCCGCTACCTCCGGCTGGCCGGGATCGACACTGCATATGAACAAGACGCCGGCGACGTCCACCTCATCGAGCGCATGCTTCAGGAGGAGCGCACGCTCCTGACGCGCGATCGCCGGTTGCTGATGCGGCGCGCGGTCACCAAGGGCTACCTCGTCCGCTCGGATCGACCGCCGAAACAATTCAACGAGGTGCTCAGGCGGTTCGATCTACGGCGATGGATCCGCCCCTACTCCCGCTGCGCGCACTGCAACACCCCCCTCCAGCGCGTACCCAAGGGATCGGTTCGATCCCGGCTCGAACCCCTGACGGACCGGCACTTTGAGGTGTTCTCCCAATGCCCCGAGTGCAAACGCGTCTACTGGGCCGGATCGCACCTCCAACGCCTGGACCCCACGGTCCGGGAGGTCCTAAGCCCGGGTTGATCGCGCGGCGATTTCGAGAAGGCTATTATTGTTGTCAAACCCGGTCCATAGCGATACGAACGGCCGGGACGGCTGCTTGCCTCGGCGTGACGGAGCGTGGGTGGACCACTGCCCACACCGAGTGATTGCCGATGGGCGGAATCCGCCATCGCATTGCAGGGGCGCGACAAAGACAAACCGGGATGACCGCATGACCGCGATGACGACACCATTCGAACGAACCGAGGCATTCATTGACGGGCGAACGGCCCACCGGCCGCCGTGCCATCCGATTGTGATGCGGTGGGCGGCGCGGTACGGGGGCGTTCGGTACCGCGATTTCTGTCTCGACCCCGAGAGCAAGTGCGGGGCGATGCTGGCTTGCGCCGAGGATTTCGATCTCGATTGGGTGACGGTGATGTCCGATCCGTATGCGGAAGCGTCGGCGTTCGGGCTGCAGGTCGAATACCCCGAAGACGACATGCCGCTCGACCGCGGTGGCCGCCTCGCTGACCTGGATGCCGTCAAGGACCTCCAACCATACGCGCCCGACGACCACGAACGCCTGAACAAACGGGTCCGGGAGATCGAGATCTTCCGCCGGCACGCCGGCGCGCACTACTTCATCGTCGGCTGGGTGGAGGGGCCGATCGCCGAGTACGGCGATCTCCGCGGGTTGACGGAGGCGGCGATGGATTTCTACGACGATCCGGACGCGGTCGCGCACGCCCTGGACGTCATCGTCGAATCGGCGCTGCCGTTCATCAGCCGCCAGGTCGAAGCCGGGGCGCACTGCATCGGGATCGGGGATGCGTTCTGCTCGCAGATCGGCCCCCGCCTCTACCGGGCGTTCGCATTCGAGCGGGAAAAGCGCATGGTCGATCACATCCACGCCTGCGGGGCGCGGGCAAAGCTCCACATCTGCGGGGACACGAGCGCCCTGCTCCCCGACATGATCCGCACCGGAGCTGACATCGTCGACGTGGACCACCTGGTTCCCTCCGTGGCCGATTATGTCGACCTGCTGGGCGACGGCCAGGTCTTCAGCGGAAAGGTCGATCCGGTCCGCGTTGTTCAGAACGGAACACCCGAGCAGATTCGCGCCGCCGTACGAGCAGACCTGCAAGCCGCCCGCGGACGCTGTATCCTCTCCGCCGGTTGCGAGATCACCCCGGACACCCCGGTGGAACACATCCGGGCGCTCCGCTCCGCGGCGGAGCGAGGCGCCGGCGGAGCGTGACCGCGTGACACGCTCCCAGCCGGGTGCGGACGGATCGTTCCGGCGCCGGAAAACCGGGCAACGGCAGGGCCAGTTCATCCGGGGGCGATCGTTGGAGCAAGTCCCGAACCTGTCATGAGCCTGCCGAATTGATTTATGCGGTCTCGCTTGAGCTCCACCGCAATTCAAGAACCGGCTGAAGGCGGGACAGTTGCTCCAACAGGCCGCCAACAGGGCACTTGCCCCGCCAGCCCCCAGATGAAATGGCCCTGCGCGCCACCGCCACACTCGGATTTTCAGGATTGTCCCGCGAGAGGAAAGGCCTATGATCGATCGCGTTAGTCCGCCGGCGCCATGTAGCCGCTGCCAGCGGCACGGGTTCACCGCAAATCAGGAGGGAAAGCCATGGGAGAGACGTATCAATCGATTGTCATCAACGCTCCGGCCGATCGGGTATGGAGTGCGATCCGCGATTTTCACGACATGAGCTGGGCGCCGGGAGTCGTCACCAAAGTCGAGGCGGTCGGCGACCGCAAGGGCGACGAAGTCGGTGCGGTACGGGTTTTGAACGACGCCTTTCGCGAGACACTCCGGGAGATCGACGACGACCGGCGCACGTTCACCTATACGATCGACGACGGCCCGTCGCCGGTCTCGAAGGAGGAGGTCAGCAACTACATCGGGCGGGTCTCCGTTCGCCCGGTCACTGAAGGCGACGGCACATTCGTCGAGTGGTCGTCGCAATGGGAGCGCAACGACGAGGCGACGGCGGAGTTCTGCCACGGCATTTACGTCGCCCTCCTCGGGGAGATGAAAAAGAATCTGGAATCGTAATCGCGGAGTTCGACGGAATCGAATCCGAATCCCCCGGGCCGCGCGCATTTGAACCGCTCATTATGACCCCGGCCGACCTGATTGCGGGCGCTTTTCTGGTCGCGTTTGTGCTGGCCGGATTGGCGCTCGTTTTCTTCCTCGTCTGGTGGCAGAACCGGTCGCTGATCGGCGGGTACGCCCCGCTGGTCGAACACATGCGATTCCGGCATCGCACGAACGCGCGGGGGAAACCGGTGCCGGAGGTTCTCGAAGGGAGCTGGCGGACCCGGCCGGCACGCATCCAGTTTCACCACGGCGGTCGCGGGGATCCCGGGAGGCTCTCGTTCACGCTGGATGCATCCCTGGAGGTTCATGCGCCCGTGCATGTGTACCCGAGACGATGGTACCATCGTCTCGCCACGGCGATTGGTCTGGTCCGTCACGTGGCGCACGGTCGATCCCGGTTTCATCAGGAAGCCCATCTCGAGTCGGACGATGACGCGCTCGCGGAGGCGCTCGCGCGTTCCGATGCCTTCCGGGAATCGGTCCTCCCCCTGTTGCGGCAACCGCGGGCCGTCGTCACCGTCGAATCCACGGGCGTCTCGCTCACGCTGCGGCGTTGCCACTCCCGCCGCAGGAAAAGGGCGTTGCGGATCCGGAACGTGGAGTCGATCTTCAACGCACTCACCGGCGCCGTCGCGTCGTTCGAGCGCGGCCGCAGCGCCGGCGAACCGGAAACCGCGGGCGATCGCACCGGTTCCGCCGCCGCCGCGTCACCGATTCCCGCAAACCTGGGCGGCGGCCGGGCGACGCGCGCCCTCATTCTCACATCCGCGCTCCTGCTGTTCGTGGGCCCGCTCACGCTCTGGTGGGGGTCGCGCTATCCCTCTCTCGGCTGGGATCTGCACGTGACAGGATATGCGGTCGGAGCGGCGATTGCCGCGATCACCCTCGTTCTGTCGTTCCGGGCGGTGCGGGGGCGGAGCCGCGCACTGGGAGAGTTTGGCATGTTCGCGCTCTGGGCGATTGTCGGATACCCGACGTTCGCGGCCGGGGCGGCGGCGGTCGTTAACGGCCTGGCGGACCGGGGCGAGCCGCAGCTGGTCCCGGCGGTGGTGGTTGACGTCGCCGACTCGCCCTCGCTGCGAATCGCGCTGGAATACGCGGAGGGCGAGCCGATTCGGAAGACCGTGCGGGTGAGCCGGTCGTTCTACCGCCAGGCCCGACCGGGGACGCGCCTGGATGCGGCGGTTAAGCCGGGCTTTCTCGGAGTCCCGTGGCTACAGCGCGTCGTCGAGGATTCCCGGCACGAACCGCATTGACGCGGTTAGGTTGCGCTCCCATAGGATGGGCATGTCCAATGCGGTAGAGCTGACTCAAACCTCCGATCGAATCGAGGCGGCGAACGCCCATGTGGCGATATGTGTCGACCTGAGATCCGGGACGCAACAGGTATTCGCAACCGCAGGGGAGGCGGAGGATCCCATCCTGCAGGCGCCCTTCCTGCTGCTGCAGCGCAAGGGCGGATACGGCGACGTCATCCCGCTGGCGCCGGCCCGCATCCGGGTGGTGGCGCACGATCCGGGAATCGCCTGTTTCGAGGTGACCGGGGAGAACGACGACTATGTGTACGGGGTCACCTACTCCCTCCGCGCCGGCGATCGCCACATCACCGGCCGCGTCCGGTTCAAACCGAAGGTCAACCAGGTCGGCTGGTTCTGCTACGGCCTCCACGCGGACGGCGAGAACGACCACTGGTGCTACCCATGGGTGAGCGGCAAGCAGCTGCGGCTGCCCACCGTCATCGGGCGCTCCATCGGCATCACCCGCCCCAATCACATCTGGACCGCCCTGGCCGGCATTCCGGCAATCCAGGGACGACGCGGTTCGCTCTGGTATTCCCTCGGGTTCCCGGTCGATTTCGACTACCGCGACGCCAGCCTCACCTTCAACGACGAGAATGCCGGCCCGGTCCGGCTCGCTCTCGGCATCCGGCGCGCCCGCGGAGTCCACGTCGAGGACTCGGTCGAGGAGTACCTGGCTTCCTCGGACTACGCCTTTCCGTTCCAGATCTGCATCGGTAAGACGGGTGTGGCGAGCCTTGCCGAGGCGTGGATCCGGGCGAACGCGTTCACGTTCGACACGGCGATGCGGCACACACCCGCCGAACTGGAAGCGATCTTCGTATCGGGACGCAGGCACGATCAATACCGCGGAGCCCGCCGCTACCTGAGCGAAGACCGCGCGGGGCTCCCCGCGGCGGGATACATCCACGGCTCCGACGACACCCGGATTGCGCTGCTGAAACAGGCGCGCAACGCCTGCATCGACTGGATACTGTACCGAAAAACCGGGGACAACCTATGGCGGGACCGCGCCTCGGAGCAGTTGGAGTTTCTCGCCGCCTCACAGACAGAAATCGGCGCCGTCCGCGAGAACTGGGATTTCGTTACCGGGCGCTACTACTTCCAGGGAATCGATGAATTCGGGTTTCACCCCGACCAGCAGGCGCTCGCGTGCGAATACTGGTACCGCGTCATCGCGCTGATGCGGGAGGACGGCCACCCCGCTCCCGATGCGTGGCGCGAAGCCGCCGGGCGCCATCTCGACTGGCTCCTGTCGCTCGTGAAGCCGGACGGATCCATTTCCCAGACGGTCGTCTCATCCGGGAAGCGGGAGGCCGCGGTGACCCGCCGCTCCGCCGGAAACATGGCAGAGGAGAGCGTCTTTGCGGCCACCGACCGCGACCCCGGCGAACCGGCGCCGCTCTCGCGCCTGCTCTCCGCGTTCGTCTACCTCGCCGAACACACCGGGCGCGCAGACGTGTGGGAGGCGATGCTCAAACACGAGGAATGGGTGATCGAAAAAGCCTTCGCGCGGCAGTACTGGTGGGGGCACTGGCCGGACACCAACCTGACCACGACGCTCTACGCCGGGCTCAAGTTTATCGAGTACTGCGTCAAGCGGTTCGAATCCGACGGCGGATCAGAACACCTCGATCGCGCCTCGGAGATCGCTTACTGGTGTTTTTTCCAGACCGTCCCGAAGCAGCTCGAGGGAAACCGCCAGTACACCCGCGGAGCCGTGATCGAGCAGGACAATTACATGCAGTTCAACAGCGCAATCGCGGACAACCTGATCCTCAGCGCGCTCCGGAAGCTGAGCCGGCACATGGGGAACCCGTTCTTCCACGACCTCGCACGCCAGTACTACCAGACCGCGTGTCACGCGGTCAGCGACGATCCGCGCCACCCGTGGTACGGATCGGCCAACATGTACGTCGCCGACCCGCTCGGCCTGACGGTTCCCTTCGACACCGACCCCGCCACCGGCGGCGCCACCAAATACGCCGGAACAATCGTCAACGCGTTTCTCGAAGACATCTGGGAATCGGAGAAGCACGGATTGTTCGAGTAGCCGCCCTGGCCTCTGTGGCCGACGGGAGCACCGCTGCTGCGGCGCGATTTCCCTGCGCCACATGCGGCTGCAGACATGCCTCGATTCCTGGCTGCAAGTGCGCGCAAAAGTCGCGGCGCTCGCCAGGCGGTTCGGACACGAGCAATGTATCAGAATCAGATCAATAAAACCCTCGGCTCCGGGTGATGCTGCATCGGCACCTTCGTGATGCGTGACTGCAGCCCGCAGCGAGAATCACGCGGCATGTGGCCCGCACACCGTACGCCCACGACGTTCCGCAACCCCCGGCGTGGCGGCGAGAACGATTAAGATTAGGATTAGGATTAAGAGTAAGAGAGCGGTTGCCGTTTCGCCGTTCACCCTACTGCCGAAGCGCTCCCGTCCCCGGGCTCGTCACCGACAGGCGGGTACATATGCAACCGTGGAGGGACAGCGTCCCCAGATCCATCTCGAAAATCTCGTGGACGACTGAGTAGTCGAGTTCCGCGCGCATCTCAAACCTGTCATAGATAAACGGGTACTCCCGGACGAATGGATCGTGGAAGGGTTATCCGGCCGGCCCGTGCCTGCGAAACCCGACGCGCCCGAGCCCCGGAAGCTTGATGGCACGGTCGCCCGGGTCGATTCCGACGACCAGGCCGAGAATCGTAATCTCCAAGCCCTCCGCCCAGGCGATCCCGGCCCCGAATACGCCGCCAACCGAGAACTGGTACCCGGTACCGCTCGGCATCGGCGCGAGCCCGAGCCGGTGTTCGACGAGGTAGTCCTTGCCGATCGCGGTCGGGGGGAGTTCGGCGCCGAGTTCGGGTACCTGCCGCAACAGCCAGGCGGTGTAGGTGTTGCTGTTCGGGCCGGGCCAGACCCGGTACTCGTGCTGCAGTGGGTACCGGGCGGCGGCCTCCGCGATGGTTTCGATGAGCGGTTCCGCTTCGGCGCCACGCAGATCGGCCAGCACTTCGGGCGGATTGCCGTACCAGACGCGATCGGGCGCCGTCGTCTCCGAGTAGACGGTCGAGAGGTCCCAGCGCGTGACCTCGTAGACGCGGTACGTGGGCGATCCACTCGGTTTCGTGGCAATCCACGTATGAACCGCGAACGCGCCGCGCCAGTTGTACGCCCGCGCGGCGTAGAGCTGCAGGACCGCGTCGCGGTGCTCGTCCGGGCGGGGGGCCAGGCCGCTGCTGCTGCGATCGGCCTCCCGCCAGTGCTGGTTCAGCTCAATGTTCCCGAACCCGAGCACGAATAACGGTCCGGCGGCCAGCACCGCCGCGAATGCCAGGATCCACACTAGCCAGCCCATGCCTGATACTCCTCTCTGTCGCCCCGCAGGTGCGGGAGCGAGTTCGTACAGTCGATCGGCGGCGGATGAGAGCAGGGCATGGCGGTGACGGTATCCAGGCGCGCACGAAATCCAAGAAGAAATCGCACTTGAAGCTGTCTACCGGGTCGGCGTATCGTCTTCCAGCACGACTCCGGAAACCCGTTCACCACCATCAATCGACCCATGACACTCGTTTACCTGTTCCTGCGCTTCGGCACACGGATCGGCGCGCCGGTCGCGCTGGCGTGCGCCGCAATCGCGTCCGCCCACGCCTACGACCCCGCCGACCCGGAGGTCCGGCGCGCGATCCACGGCGCCTTCGGCCCCGGGGGGACCGCCGCGTTCCAGTCGGACCACGGTATGGTGGCCACGGCGTCGCATCACGCGACCATCGCCGGACTCGAGACGCTGCGCGCCGGCGGCAACGCATTTGACGCCGCCGCCGTCGTCCAGTTCGTCCTGGCGGTTGCCGAACCGTACGCCAGCGGGATCGGGGGCGGGTTGCTGATGGTCGCCTACGACGCGGAAACCGGGGAGATCGTGAACCTCGACGGGCGCGAAGAGGCCCCGCGCGATTACCATCCGGACGTCTTCCGCGACGACGCGGGTGCGATCATCCCATTCCGGGAGCGCGCGACAGGAGGGATCGGCGTCGGAGTCCCGGGAACCCCGGCCGCGATCGCAAAGCTCCTCGAAACGCACGGCACGATCACGCTCGCGAAGGCCCTCGAGCCGGCCATCCGGCTCGCGCGCGATGGGTTCGTGGTGACCGAGCCGTTCGCACGCAACCTCGCCGAACACCGGGACCGGTTGCAGCACTATCCGGAGTCGATGCGGCTCTTCACGCGGGACGACGGGCAGCTGTTGCAGGCGGGCGACCGCTTTGCGAATCCCGCGCTCGCCGACACATTGCGCCGGATAGCGGATGAGGGCATCGCGGTCTTCTACCAAGGTGCGATCGCCGAGGCGATCGTGGAAACCGTCCGGGGCGACCATCGCCTCCCGGGCCTGCTCACAATCGACGATCTCGCCAACTACCGGGCAGTCCTGCGGAAACCGGTGTCGGTCGAATACCGCGGTTACGATGTGTATGGGATGAACATGCCGACGAGCGGGGGCGCGACCCTCGGACTCATGCTCAACCTCCTCGAGGCGGCCGGCTACGCCGATCTCCCGCACCACAGCGCCGACGCGATCCACATCCTCGCGGAAGCGCAGAACCTGGCGTTCGCGGACCGCAACCGTTACATGGGGGACGCCGACTTCGCCACGGTCCCGGTCGACGCCCTCCTCGACAAGGAGTACGCGCGGAAGCGCGCGAAACAGATCGACCTGCGCACACCGATCAACCCACCCCTCGAACCCGGAACCCCGCCCGGAAAGGGTCCCTCGACCACCCACTTCGCGATCGTCGACAGCGACCGCAACGCCGTATCCATCACGTCGACGATCGAACAGCATTTCGGGTCGGCCATGGTGGTGCCGGGACACGGATTTCTCCTGAACAACCAACTCACCGACTTCGAGGCGGAGGCGTACGACGATGGCGGCGACCTGGTTCCGAACGCTCCAGAGGGCGGATGGCGGAAGCGCCGCACCGCACGCGGTGCCGCGGCGGAAACCGAAGGGGGCAAGCGGCCCCGTTCGAGCATGTCGCCGACCCTCGTCATGCGGGACGGCAAACCACGCCTCGTCCTCGGGTCGCCGGGCGGGAGCCGGATTATCGGGATTACCCTCAACGCCCTCCTCAATACAATCGACGGAGAAATGGACGTCCAGGTGGCGGTCAACACCCCACGCGTCATCGCACGCAACGGGCCGGTCGAACTGGAGACGCCGCTCTACCGCGACCAGCGGTTGCGCTCCGACCTCGAGGAGCGCCGGTTCGAAGTCCTCGACATCGATGCGGTCGGTTCGGTTCAGGCGATCTGGATCGATGCGGAGGGACGCCTCCACGGCGCGGCCGACCCGCGCCGCGAAGGGCTCGCAGCCGGATACTGATTCCGCCCCCCCAACCGATCTGGAGCTTCGACACCCAATTGCAACCCGGACAGGCGGGGACGCTGTCCCTCCAGATCTGCATGCATCCATACCGACCGCCTGGAGGGTCAGACGCCAATGGCGCTAAGTTAAGGCGGTTTTCAGGGATTTTCTGGTGTTTATTTTTCCATTTTATGGAAAAGGGCTCGCCAAAGACGCTGGGATCCACAATGTGTTGGTAT
>SLNJ01000080.1 GCA_007133065.1 Opitutales bacterium | reverse complement strand
GCCGAAGGATTCGACGGGTTGGTCGCAATCGGCGGATGCGACAAGAATATGCCGGGATGCCTGATCGCGATGGCAAGGCTTAACCGTCCTGCGGTTTTCGTGTACGGAGGAACCATTCTTCCCGGAATCCACAAGGATAAGCCGGTGGACATCGTCTCTGTTTTCGAAGCGGTCGGCCAGCGCGCCCAAGGCGCCATCGAGCGTGATGAACTGATCGATGTCGAGAAGTGCGCCATCCCGGGCGCGGGAAGTTGCGGCGGAATGTACACCGCCAACACCATGGCCAGCGCCATTGAAGCCCTCGGCATGTCCCTTCCCAATTCCTCCGCTCAACTGGCGATCTCCAAGGATAAGGAACGGGACTGCCGCGATGCAGGGGCGGCCGTGCTCGCCCTCCTGGAGAAGGGGATCCGCCCGCGGGAGATCCTCACACGAAAGGCTTTCGAGAACGCAATCACGACCGTCATCGCACTGGGCGGAAGCACCAATGCCGTACTCCACCTGCTCGCCATCGCCCATGCGGCCGAGGTGGAACTCTCCATCGACGACTTCACCGCAATCGGAAAACGCGTTCCCGTGCTCTGCGATTTGAAGCCCTCCGGCAAGTACAGCATGTCGCATTTTGTCCGAATCGGCGGGCTTCCGCCCCTGCTTAAGATACTGCTGGATGCCGGGCTGTTGCACGGGGACTGTCTCACCGTCACCGGCAGGACCCTCGCCGAAAATCTCGAAGGGGTCCAGCCGTACCCGACAGATCAAGACATCGTCTACCCCCTCGACCGTCCGATCAAGAAGGACTCGCACCTCTGCATCCTATACGGCAACCTCTCCCCCGAGGGAGCCGTCGCCAAGATCACCGGCAAGGAGGGGCTCTCCTTCACCGGCAAGGCCATCGTTTACGAATCCGAGGAAGAGGCCCTTGAGGGAATCCTCTCCAAGAAGGTCGGTCCCGGACATGTGGTGGTCGTGCGTAACGAGGGGCCGGTCGGCGGGCCGGGAATGCGCGAAATGCTCGGACCCACAGCAGCCGTCATGGGACGCGGCCTCGGAGAAGAGGTGGCGTTGATCACCGACGGCCGATTCTCCGGCGGATCGCATGGATTCGTCGTCGGGCACGTCAGCCCCGAAGCCGCCCGAGGCGGTCCAATCGGCATCATCCGTAACGGCGATGAGATCACCATCGATGCCGAGAAATTCGAACTGAACATCAACGTGCCCGTCGAAGAACTCGAGAAACGACTCGCTGCTTTCACACGGCCGGCACCCAAGGAGAAGCGCGGTGTCCTCGCCAAGTACGCCCGCACCGTCACAAGCGCCAGCCTCGGCGCTGTCACCGACCGGTTCGTCGACTGATTGCGCCCGATGGTACGCCACCCGTGAGTTGTGCACAATCAAGGGATTGCGCACGTGGAACACGCCATGGCATGCAGGCGGCTCCCGGCCCGCCTCCTCACCGCACGACCCGCGCGCCGCCGCCTTTCATGACCTTCTCAACCTCGGATTTCGAGGCCATTGAGGTGTCGCCGGGAGTCGTCATCGCGAGGGCGCCGTGGACGGCACCGTAGTTGACCGCCTGCCCAGGGTCCCCCGTGGTCATCAACCCGTATATCAAACCGCTGGCGAAACTGTCGCCGCCGCCCACGCGATCGAGGATCTCAAGGTCCTCGAAATGCATCGACTCGTGGAACGCTCCGTTCATCCAGCAGATCGCGCCCCAGGAGTTGACTGTCGCGCTCTTGACGGTACGAAGGGTTGTCGCGGTCGCGGTAAAATTGGGAAACTCCGTCACTGCCTGCTCGATCATCCGTTTAAAACTGTCGACCTCGATCGTCGAGATATTCTCATCGACCCCTTCCACCTCGAACCCGAGGCAGGCGGTGAAGTCCTCTTCGTTCCCGATCATAACGTCCACCGACCGAGCGATCTCACGGTTGACCTCCTGAGCCCGGCCCTTGCCGCCGATCGTCTCCCAGAGGGAGGGACGGTAGTTGAGGTCGTACGAGACGATCGTCCCGTGCTTCTTCGCGATCCGAACCGCCTCCAGCACCACGTCCGGGGTCGTGTCCGAGAGAGCCGCGAATATCCCACCGGTGTGGAGCCAGCGCACGCCGCGCCGCCCAAAGATGTCCTCCCAGTCGATGTCGCCTGCTTGCAGTTGCGATGCGGCGGTCAACCCGCGGTCCGGCACGCCGAGCGCGCCGCGAATGCCGAAACCGCGTTCGGTAAAGTTGAGCCCGTTGCGCACCGTGCGCCCGATCCCGTCATACGGGACCCATTTTACAAGTGAGACATCCACCCCGCCCTGCAGGATAAAATCCTCGATCAGGCGACCGACATCATTGTCGGCAAACGCGGTCACGACGCCGGTGCGCAGTCCGAAGCATTTGCGCAGGCCGCGGGCGACGTTGTACTCACCGCCGCCCTCCCAGACCTGGAATGACCGGGCGTTGCGCACGCGTCCCTCGCCGGGGTCCAGGCGGAGCATGATCTCGCCCAAAGAGACCAGGTCGAATTCACAACGATCCGCGGATCGAATATTCAGTGTACTCATGGCTGTTGGAGTTCAGATGGGTTCATTCTTCTCGGTTGGAGGCAAAGCGTTCACGCTGTCGCCTCAGGAAACATTTCGACGCTCCACGGCTCCTCTCCACACTCGCGGGCGACCTCCGCGAATGCCGCGATCTCGGCCGCCGAAAACAGCAGCCCATTGTTGCGATCAGACCGGGCGGCGGCCCCGGCCTCAATCTGGCCGGGAAGCAAACAGTGCTCGTTGCCGTGTCCCAGGATATCGGAGATCACCGCCTTGACGTTGGCGGACCGGTCGCGTCCTTGCGCAAAAGCCCCGGCATCCAGGGCGTCCGGGTGGATGACCTGGAAGTAGAAGCAGGGCGTGTGCTTCTCGTCATCGTCCCCCCAGCGGCTGCGTACCGTGGGCAACGATCCCCCGATGAATGCGGCGACGATCTCATTGATGAGCGAGAGCGCGTACCCCTTGTGCGCACCAAATGGCATCAGCGCCATGACCTTGTCCGGATTCTCCGTCGGGTTTCCCTCGGAATCCACCGCCGCATCCGGCGGAAGTTTTTTCCCCTCCCGAGCGAGCTGCTGGACACGCCCCATCGCCACCACCGAGGTCGCCCAGTCGACCACGATCGGGAACCCGACGGCATCGGTGGTTGGGAAACCCCAGCTGTGCGGGTTGGTCCCGAGCGTCGGATATTTGCCCATGAACGGGACCACTTCCGCGAGCGCCGCGGTGCAGTTGGTGTAGGCGATGTACCCGCGCTGCGCGGCTTCCATGACGTAACCGCCGCCCCACAGGTAGTGGAAAGCGTTGTCGACGCTGATCATCCCGATCCCGTAGCGCTCGGCCAACGCGATCCCCGTTTCCACGGCTTCGTACGCAACCGACTGGCCGAGCTTGCGGTTGGCGTTCCAGATCTGCGATGCGGCAAACCGACTCGGCAGCTTCTCCAGTTGCGCCCCCGGGCGGCATCCCCCGGCGCCACTGCCGAAAAGATGGTCAAGGTGCAACGCCTTGAGGGCATTGTGCGTGCGAATGCCATGCCGGGCGGCATGGGCGCCGAACCGCGCCGCATCGGCAGCCTCCTCCTCCGTATAGCCACGCCGCACATAGGCGGCCGCCACCAGTTTGTTGTGCCGGTCTTCCGGAACAGCGTAAAAAGTCTCCTCGCTCATCGTATACACATAGGTTACATCCAGGCCGCACCGGATCAATCGCCGCGAACCGGAACATCGTTGACCTGGGCCAGCGGCTTCTCCCCGGAGAGCGCAAGCGTCAGGTTTTGGACCGACTTCGTCGCCTGGCGGACCACGCTCTCGTAGGTGCGGGATCCGATATGGGGGGTTACCAGGCAATTCTTTGCCCCGAGCAACGGATGGTCGGAAGGAGGCGGCTCTTCGTCCAGGACGTCGGTCCCGTAGCCGCCGATCTTCCCGCTTTCCAATGCAGCCGCCATATCCCGGGCGTCCACCAACTCGCCCCGGGCGCAGTTGATCACAACCACCCCGTCTCTCATACAGGCGATCGTCTCGGCACGGATCATCCCCCGCGTCTCCTCCGTCAGGTTCGTGTGCAGGGAAATCACGTCCGCTCCGCTCAGAATCGATTTCAGGCTCTCCACGCGCTCAACGCCGTGCTCGCCCGCGAATGCATCGTCCCAGTAGATATCATATCCCTGCACCGTCATGCCGAAGGCGCGCGCCCGCACCGCCACCTCCTTACCGATCCGGCCCAGTCCTACGATCCCGATGGTTTTCCCCATGATCTCGTGCCCGGTCATGCGCTTCCATTCACCCCGGGCGGTCGCATTCACCGACGGAACCAAGTGCTTCATCAGGGCGAGCAGAAGCATCAGGGCGTGCTCGGAGACCGTGGTGTGATTGACACCCGGCGTAAACAACACGGGAATCCCCAGTTCGGTCGCCGCAGGCACGTCGATCTTGTCCACCCCGATCCCGTATTTGCTGATCACCCGGAGCCGTGGCAGCGCTCGCTCCAAAACCCGGCGCGTGATCGCGTCATCCCCGCAAAGGAAGGCATCCACCTCCCCTGCAAGCTCCAGCATCTCCTCCTCAGGCAACGGCCCGCGAGCCCGTACAATCTCGTACCCCGCCTCCTCCAGCAATCGGTGATGCTCGCCGGGGGTGTCCTGAAAGGAAGTCGTCGTCAACAGTATTCGCTTCGTCATGTGCACACTCCTTTCGTAGAGGTGCGGGATCGGCAATCGAATGTCAAGCAAACGGCCGGAAGGCGGAGGACGGAAGCGTTGCGCGCGAGTTGCGGGCGCTGGCCCGCCGTTGCGGGCGCGCTGGCGCGCGGGAAGACGGAGGCCCAAACGTAACCACGTCCAGGCCCGCCTCCGTTGCGGGCGCGCCGGCGCGCGGGAAGACGGAGGGCGGTGGACGGGTTCGGGGGTTCAGGCTGCAGTCACGCACAAGGCAACGCGTTACACTTTCCCTTGCGTCGATGCGTGAAGTCGATTCGGATGGGCCGCATGAATATGAATGACTCTGGACCTGTCGTTCTCGGCCTGCAGCGTTCATTCGGATTCGGCGATCGCCTGGGCCTCGCGGGACCGGGCCATGTGGCGGTCGCCCGGGCCAATCCGGGATTCGCCCCTGTTTTCGCCCAGCAGTCGATCCGCGAGCTCGCCCGAACCGATCGCGAGCCCGAGGATGTGCTTCACGCCGCCCGCACCGCCGTGGAGGCGGGTGGATGGGACCGGCCCTGGGGCGCCGACGCCGATCACCTCAAGACCCCGGAGGATGTGCGCCGAACCGTTGCGGCGGGATTCACCTTCTTCACCTTCGACCCCTCCGAACACGTCGACAACACGGCGGATCGAATGTCCGAATCCGGCCTCAGTGCCGCCGTGGCAAAGCAGGCTGACGACGGCGTCTACGGCGAGGAATCCGTCGTTGATCTGTATCGAGAACAAAGCTACGAGCTCGACGATCGATCCGTCATCCGATTCGACGAGGAGTCGCTCCTGCGCGCCGCGGTTAAATACGGCCGTGCGGTGCACCACTGCGCCCAATTGAGCCATGTCCTCGGGGATGCATGTTCCGGCCGCCTCTACGAGATTGAAGTGTCGGTCGACGAGACCGACACCCCGACGTCGCCGCTCGAGCACCTTTTCTTTGCGCTCGAACTCCGCCGGCGCGGCGTTGTGATCGCGAGCCTGGCCCCCCGCTTCGTCGGCGACTTCGAAAAGGGCATCGACTACAAGGGCGACCACGCCGATTTCGAGCGCCACCTCGCCGAACACATCGCCATCGCCCGCACCCACGGCCCCTACAAAATCAGCGTTCACAGCGGCTCCGACAAGTTCGGGATCTACCCGATCATCGGACGCGTCTGCGGGGACCTGCTCCACGTCAAGACCGCCGGGACGAGTTACCTCGAAGCCCTCCGCGTCGTGCTCCGCGTGAACCCGCCGCTCTTCGCTGAGATCGCCCGCTACTGCGTCGACCGGTTCGAGACCGACCGCGCCAGTTACCACATCTCGACAAGCCCGGAGGACATCGCCCGCCTCCCCGCTCCGGCCGACCGTGGCGCCGAAGCCGCCTATCTGGGCAGCGACGCCGGCCGCCAGCTCCTGCACGTAACCTTCGGGTCCGTCCTCACGCGCGGCAACACCGCCCAGGGCCGCCCGTTCAAAGAGGCCATCCTCGAAGCCCTCGAATCCCACGCCGACCTCCACAAGGACGTCCTCACGCAGCACCTCGGGAGGCACCTGGAGCAGCTCCAGGCCGGGTGAGCGAAGCCGGAAGAAGGAGGGATTGCAGGCAAATCGCACCATATCGTCTTGAATCCGGATCGACCTGGCCGGACCCGGCGCTCTCACGTTACGCTTGCAACCGTGCCAGACTGCGTGAATGATGGAATCTGCGATGTCGACCGATGCAGAGGGGGACGCCGGCGAAGCGGCTCGCTCCCCGTTCGAGGAGCGGGTGCAGGCACGCGAAGTGATGGTGCGGGACCAGATTGAGCGCCGGGGCGTGCAGGACCCGGTCGTGCTGCAGGCGATGCGACGCGTGCCGCGCCACGCGTTTGTGTCGGCCGACCAGGAGAGCCGGGCCTACGCAGACCACCCGCTCCCGATCGGCCGCAGCCAGACGATTTCCCAGCCGTACATTGTGGGGCTGATGACCGAGGCGGTCCGGCCGCGGCCCGGCGACCGCATCCTCGAGATCGGCGCGGGATGCGGCTACCAGACCGCGGTTCTGCTGGAATGCGGCGCCGTTGTCTACGCGATCGAACTCGAACCGGAGCTGGCCGCTTTGGCGCGCCGCAACCTTGATGCGCTCGGCTACGACAAAGTTTACATCCGGGCCGGCGACGGATCCGGTGGGTGGCCGGAGGAGGCGCCGTTCGATGGAATTTTCGCTGCAGCGGCGGCGCCGCGGCTGCCGGAGGGATTGACCGATCAGCTCGCACCGGGCGGGCGGATGGTGCTGCCAATCGGCACCGAACCACAGACGCTCACCCGGTTCGAGCGAACGCCGGACGGCATCGTCTCACACGACCTGGGCGCGGTCCGTTTCGTGCCGTTGCGCGCTACGCGGCCCCCGGAGAATCCACCGGACGAAGAACCGTCCCCTCCATGAAGTCTGCGGTCACTCGTTCGAGCCGGACGATCGCCCGCCGGTTGGCGAGGTTTTCCGGGTGGCTTGCGCGCACGCGGATGTAGTTCGCGGTCAGGCCCGGCCAGTGGCCATCCGCCGGGTCCTCAAAAAGCACTTCGACCTCACGGCCGCGCCAAGCCTCATAAAAATCGTACCGCTTCGTCGCGCTGAGCCGGCGCAGGTGAGCGCTCCGGCGGTTCCGCTCCGGGACCGGCACCTGATCGTCGTGTCGCGCCGCCCGGGTTCCCTGGCGTTCCGAGTAACTGAAGACATGGGCATAGGCGAACGGTTGTTCGAGGAAGAACCGGCAGGTCTTCTCGAAATCCGGCTCGCGCTCGCCCGGGAACCCGACCAGGATATCGGTTCCAAGGCACAGCCCGGGAACCCGTTGCTCCGCCTCTGCAATGAATGCCGCGTACTCCGCGACCGTGTAGCGGCGCCGCATCGCCTGCAGAATCCGATCGCATCCGCTCTGCAGCGGAAGATGCAGGTAGGGCATGAGTTTGTGCGCCGGATCCGCCATACGATCGAGCAGGGCCACGGGAACGGTGGTCGGCTCGATACTGCTCACCCGAATCCTCTTCAGCCCGGGAATCGCATCGAGCGCGTCCACCAGTGCGGTGACGTCGCGCCCGCCGTGGTCGAAGGTGCCGATATTCACCCCGGTCAGCACCAGTTCCCGCACCCCCCGTTCCACCAGCGACCGCGCTTCCGCCATCAGGTTTCTCCACTCGCGGGCTCGGGCGCGCCCGCGGGCGAACGGAATAATACAGAACGAACACATAAAGTCGCACCCATCCTGCACCTTGAGGTTCGCCCGCTTGTTATAGACCGTCTCCCCCGCGAACTGAATGCTGAAATCCTCCCGATCGATTCGCTCGCGCAGGATCACCGGACGCGGATTCTTCCCCTCCCGCGCAAAATCGAGCACGCTCATTTTGTCCTGATTCCCGACAATCAGGTCCACGCCCGGAATCTCCGCGATCTCCCTCGCGCCAGTCTGCGAGTAACACCCAATCACGGCCGTGAACGCGTGCGGATTCCTGCGTATGAACGCACGCAGGGATTGACGGCACTTCGCCTCCGCCTCGCGCGTCACGGTGCAGGTATTGAGGATTCCCAAGTCCGCCGGCGCTCCCCACGGCACGACCGTGTAGCCGGCCTCGACCAGCCGCTCGCTCAAAACAAGCGATTCCGCCTGGTTGAGACGACAGCCGTGCGTGTGGATGGAGGCGCGCTGCCTCGGTTCCGTACCGGGGTTCACGATCATCGGTGACGATGAAACGAAGATCGCGCCGGTGTAAACGGAATTTCGCTCGTACCGGATTTTGAAAACTGGACGCCCCCCGTACGTAGTCCCGCCTTCATGCGGAACCGAGGGCGCTCGAACAGCCGCAAACGCGGCCTCCCGCTAGCTGCAATCCTTTCAATCGAATCCCAATTCCCCCACCACAGCAACAAATCCGCAGACGGCGCGACCCAACCTCCGGGATTTACAAACCGCTGGAACCGGCGTAGGGTAATCGTTTTGATCAAACTCAAAACCACCATGCAGAATCCTTTAGAATGCACTCCGTTGCAGATCGGCGACCGCGTCTTTCGCTCGCGATTGCTCGTTGGGACTGGCAAGTTCGCCTCCAATGAGACCATGCGCGACGCGGTCGCGGCCTCGGGAACGGAAATGGTAACCGTCGCACTCAAACGCGCCGACCTCGGGATCGAATCCGATCCATTCGCCGATATTCTCGACTACCTGGATTTTGATCGGTACCTCGTGCTGCCCAACACCGCCGGCGCACTGAACGCCGAAGAAGCCGTCCGCATCGCGCGGCTCGGGGAGGCGGCCGGGCTTCCAAAATGGGTTAAACTGGAGATTCATCCCGATCCGAACTACCTGCTGCCCGACCCGATCGAAACCCTTAAGGCGGCCGAGATTCTCGTCCGCGAAGGGTTTACCGTGCTTCCTTACATCAACTCGGATCCGGTGCTCGCCCTGCGTCTCCAGGATGTCGGCTGCGCGACCGTAATGCCACTCGGCTCGCCCATCGGGAGCAATCGCGGACTCGAGACGCGCGCACAGATCGCGATCATTATCGAACAAGCGCGCGTTCCCGTGATCGTAGACGCGGGGCTGGGCGCACCCTCCCACGCAGCCGCCGCAATGGAGCTGGGGGCGGATGCCGTGCTCGTCAATACCGCCATCGCGATCGCCTCCGCCCCCTCCCGGATGGCGCGTTCCTTCGCCGTGGCGGTCGAGGCCGGCCGTGCTGCGTTCGAAATCGGGCTCGACCACGGACAAAACAAAGCAGAGGCTACAAGTCCCCTCACCACGTTTCTCGACTAAGCTCTTCACCGATGTCACAATTCTCGGAAGTTTTTGCCGCATTGCCCATCGACGCCTACCACCGGCAAACGCTGGATACTAGTTCCTCCACGGTCGAAGGTATTCTGCATAAAGGTCGCGCGGAGGACCTGCGCGATTTCGCAGCACTTATTTCGCCCGCGGCGCAGGGGAAAATCGAGGAACTCGCCCGAATCTCCCGCGCCCGGACACAACGCCACTTCGGAAAGGTGATTCGCCTCTTCGCGCCGATCTATCTGTCGAACGAGTGCATCAATGTCTGCAAGTACTGCGGTTTCTCCCGCAACAATCCGATCCCGCGGATCACGTTGCCGGTGGAACAGGTGGTCGCCGAGACCCGGAAACTCGCAGCCCAGGGATTCCGCTCCCTCCTCATCGTCGCCGGCGAACACCCCAAATACGTCTCGAACGGGTACGTCGAGACGGTCGTACGCGAATGTCTTCCGATCATGCCCAGCCTCGGAATCGAACTCGGGCCCCTGGAGACACCGGATTACCGCCCCATCGTCGATGCGGGATGCGAAGGGCTTATTGCCTACCAGGAGACTTATCACCGACCGACCTACAAGGAGCTACACCCGGCCGGACCGAAGAAGCACTACGGGTGGCGCATGGAAACACCGGAACGCGCCTACGCCGCCGGTTTCCGCCGTCTCGGGATCGGTGCGCTCTTCGGACTCTACGACTGGCGCTACGAGGCTCTCGCCGTTGCCGCCCACGCACGCCACCTCTACCGGCATTGCTGGAAGGCGCAGATCAACATCAGTGTCCCGCGCATGCGCCCCGCCGCCGGCGGATTCCAACCCGATCCGGCCTACCAGATGAGCGATCGTGAGCTCGTTCAACTCGTCTGTGCATTTCGCCTCCTGCTCCCGCACGCCGGGCTCGTGCTCTCCACCCGTGAGCCTCCCGCGCTGCGGGACGGACTCGTCCAACTCGGAATCACAACCATGAGCGCCGGTTCCAGCACCGAACCGGGAGGGTATTCGCATTTCGATGAGACCACGTGGACCCCGGCTGAGGACCAGCCCGGGGAGCAGTTCCACATTGCCGACGAGCGTTCCCCGCAGGAAGTGGCGGACATGATCCGTTCGCAGGGATACGAACCGGTGTGGAAGGACTTCGACCAATCCCTCGTCTCAACCCAACAGCAGCTCGAGAAAGTATGACCACAGCCGCAACCATCACCGTTGAAGCCAACGGCCGATCCGTCGAGTCTCCGGCAGGCGCAAGCATTTCAGCGTTCCTCGAACGCAACGGCCTATCCCTTGAACGCGTCGTTGTGGAACACAACGGTCGAGCCCTCAACCGTGATGAGGCCCGTGCGATCGTCCTCGCCGACGGCGACCGGCTCGAAATCGTCCGCATCGTCGCCGGTGGGTGAACCCGCCGCATCTCCGGCCGTCTCGTCCAACCTCGCCCGAATCCCGTCGCCGCATCCCGTGAAGATCATCCAACCACCCGGGCTTTCGGTTTCCCTGGACAACCTCACCCATCAGTACGATCCGACGCGGACCCCCGCCGACAAACCGCACATTTTCGTATACTTCCTGACGATTGCCAATCAATCGCAATGGACTGTCACACTGCTCGGCCGCAAATGGGTGATCGAGCAAGCCGACGGTGAGACGCTCGTCATCGAGGGCGAGAAGATCGTCGGCGAAACCCCGCTTTTGAATCCGGGCGAAAAGTTCAGTTACAACAGCTTCCATCTCACCGGGATGAACGCGGTGGCGCGAGGCAGCTTCCACGGCGTCACCCCGGATGGCGTGCGCGTGCGCGTTCCAACTCCCCCGATCGAATTACGAATCCCCGACGACGAACCATGCAGTTGACCGACCTGAATTCCGCCGGCGGCATCGGAGCCAACTGCCTCTTCCTCGAGTGGAACGGGCTCAACATCGTCATCGATTCCGGCCTCAACCCGAAAAAAGACGGCCTCGATGCGCTCCCCGCATTCGATTGTCTCGAAGGAAAACGAGTCGATCTGATCCTGGTCACGCACTGCCATCTCGATCACATCGGGGCGCTTCCGGTCCTGGTGCGCCGGCATCCCGAAGCCCGTGTGATCATGAGCCTTCCCTCCCATGTCCTCGCAGCACGGATGCTGCACAATTCGTGCAATATTATGATGCGCCTGCGCGGCGAGCGCGGAATTGCCGACTACCCCCTCTACACCCATCGGGAAGTCACGCACCTGCACAAAAAAATCAGCGCGATCCTCTACTACCGGACCTGCCGGATCGAGCACGGCCCTCACGATCTCGAGGTCACCATGAACCCGGTCGGACACGTCCCCGGCGCGGCGGGTTTTCGCCTCAATTACCAAGGCATCTCTGTCTACATTACCGGAGACTGCCTCTTCACGCCACAGCGTATCCTGGATTCCGGTACGAAAATCGAGGGAACGTGCGACATTCTGATTACCGAAACGACCCGCGGGGCCACGGAACGAGTCCCCACATCGGACCGTGAGAGCGAGGTCACCCGGCTGCTTGCAGGCATCGGCGAGGTTATGGGCGCGGGCGGATCCGTCCTGATCCCGGCATTCGCCTTCGGGCGCATGCAGGAGATTCTCTCGATCGTCCACGATGGCTGGAAGCGCGGGATCCTTTCCCCCTGCCCGGTCTATGGCTCAGGACTCGGCATAAGCCTCGCGGATTACTTCGACGAGATCACCCGCAAACTCGGCGGACTCAACTTCCGAAAATCGATCCTTCGCGAACTCAAACTGCGTGCGCTTCCGGAAGACTTCAACCCGACCGGCGGAATGCATAACGGTCGCAACGGACAGGTCCCGGCACTCTACGTGCTCAGCAGCGGCATGATGGTGGAGAACACCCCCTCATACGCCGCCGCCGCCGCCCTTCTGGCCAATCCCCGGAACGCCGTGTTCTTCGTCGGGTATTGCGACCCCGACACGCCCGGCGGCCGCCTCCTGCGCACCGCCCCCGGAGAACCGTTTCTGTTCGAGGAGCTCGATCACACCACCACCCTCGACGCTTCCGTCGTACGCTTCGATCTCAGCTCCCACGCCGACCGCGAGGAATTGCTCCACCAAGCCGAAGCGCTCCAGCCGCAAGCCATCGTTCTCACGCATGGCGACACAGAGGCCCGCGGGTGGTTCGCATCGCAATTGTCGGGATCCCTTCCTGACGCCCGGGTCATCGACCCCCAACCGCTGGCGCCGGTGAGCCTGTTGTAGCGGAGCAGCGAGTTCCGTTTTCCTGCTTGCAATTTCAGTGCGCCTACCGTTGAAGAGCGCCTGTGAGCCGCATTCGATGTATTCTACTCGTGGCCGGACTGGCGGCCCTCTCACTTCCGTTGTGGCTGTCGTTGGACGGACTGTCGCTTGGGGGACACATCGCGCTGGGGATTTTCCTGATGGCGGCGATTTTCTGGATGGCGGAACCGATTCCGATCTACGCGACCTCGCTGCTGGTGATCACGCTTCAGGTTCTGCTGCTCAGTTCCCAGGGGATCGTCGTCACCTTCTCCGATCCACCCACGGTGGCACCGGAAGCGGTCGACTCAGAAGTCTGGGTGATCCCCGAATCGGCCTACTCGTCCGCGACAGAACAGGTCTACCTGCTCGAGAGCAACGGGTCGTTCCGGGGACTGTCGGTGGAGGTGGTGGAGCGCGGCAACGCCGGCGTGCTGGTACGCCCGTTCACGATTCCCCCGGACACCGAGCTGCTCGCCGATGCCGGGCACTGGCGGCGCGGAATTGAACCGGTCTCCTACACGGTGTTTCTCGGAACCCTCTCCAACCCGATCATCATCCTTTTCCTTGGCGGATTTCTGCTTGCGGCGGCGGCGGTGCGTTACGAACTCGAGCGGAACCTGACCCGCATCTTCCTGAAGCCGTTCGGCAATGCACCCTCCAATATCCTGCTCGGAATGATGTTGGTTACCGCCGTGCTCTCGGCGTTCATGAGCAACACGGCGACCACTGCCATGATGATGACCGTGGTCCTTCCCCTGATTCGACAACTGCCTGACGGTGATCGTTTCCGAATCGGCCTCGCTCTATGCATCCCGGTTGCAGCGAACATCGGCGGTATCATCACGCCGATTGGAACGCCGCCCAACGCGATCGTCATCGCCGCGCTCGCCGAACAAGGATACTCGATTCCCTTCGGCATCTGGATGCTCCTGACAACGCCGCTCGTCCTCGTGCTGATGGCGATCGTCTGGTTCACGCTGATGCGCCTGTTCCCATGCAAGCAAGCGCAGGTTGAGCTGGAGCTTTCCGGAAACTTTCAACGCTCCCCCAAGGCCATCGCGCTCTACCTGATCTTCGGCACGACGGTGATCCTCTGGGTAACCGAGGCCTGGCACGGCCTCTCCAGCTCCCTCGTCGCGCTGCTCCCGATCGCCGGTCTGACCGCCTGCCAAGTCGTGGAAAAACAGGAGATTCGCAGCCTGCCCTGGGAGGTACTGTGGCTGGTGGCCGGAGGAATCGCGCTCGGGATCTCGATGCGCGATACCGGACTCGCGATGTGGCTTATCTCCGGGGTTCCCTGGGGTGCTCTCGGCGTCCTCGGATTATTGATCGTTTTCTGTCTGGTGGCCGTAACCTTCTCCAATTTCCTCTCCAACACTGTAACCGCAACCCTGGTGATTCCCCTCGCCATCGGATTGAGCGTCGGGGGCGTGCTTCCGGACACCCAAACGCTGTTTACGGTAGCACTGATGATCGCAGTCTCCTGCAGTCTCGGGATGGCGCTTCCAATCTCCACCCCGCCCAACGCCATCGCCTACAGCACCGGTCTGCTCCGGACGGTTGATCTCGCAAAGGTCGGCATCTTCACCGCCGTGGTCGGAATACTCCTGGCAATGGCCTCCGCTCTGCTTCTCTGGCCCCTGATCCTCCCCTCGATCACCGGTTGAACAACGCCCTGAAACCATGAAGAATGAACTCGCCATACTATGCATAGAAGACGAACCGGATGTGCTGGACGCCCTCGTTCGTGATCTGGCGGCCTTTGAAGACTACTTCCTAGTGGAAACCGCCTCCGACGTGAACGAAGCCGAGGGCGTACTCGATCGTTTGCGTGCGAGCAACACGGCAGTCGGACTCATCTTCTGCGACCACATCCTGCCCGGAAAAAACGGCGTCGATTTCCTCGTCGAATTGCATAAAAATCCCGATACCCGCCTCACACGCAAAGTGCTCTTCACCGGGCAGGCCGGCCTCGAGGCAACCGTCACCGCGGTGAACCGTGCCGGACTTCACTACTACATCGCAAAACCGTGGAACCCCGAGGAAGTCGTCGCCTGCGCCCGCGAGCAGTTGACGCGGTACGTGATCCAAGCGGGGCTCAATCCCCTTCCCTACATGAAAATCCTGGACACCGATCAGCTCTCCGCAGCGATCGCAAGACGGGATTTCCTTACCGACCGGTGATCTCCATGACGGACCCGGCTTACAACGACCAGTCCGGTTCCGGCACGCATCCGGAACGCCGGATCGAGGCAGTCTGGCAACTCGTCGAGCGCTCTCCCCGGCTGCGGCAATCGCTGTATCGCTACGAAAAGGAGTCCGCACTCCTATCCGAAGGAATGCACAACCGCCACATCCACCTGCTGCTGGAAGGCACGGTGGAGTTGCGCAAGGCCCACACCACGGCGGGGCACCTCTGCGTGGATTCCCTCCAGCCGGGCGAACTGATCGGACTCTACTCGTTTGTCACCCGCGAGCCGAGCCTGACCTCGGCCGTAACGGTGACCGGCGCACGCACGCTCAAGTTTGATGAAACAGCCTTCACCCAACTCGACGACAGCGAACCGGACCTCTATCGTCATCTGCAGTTCCTGATCACCGAGAATCTGGCGAATCGCTACCGGAGAATGGTTCTGCTCCACCAGGAGCTGGCGCGGGTTAACTCCGCCCTCGAATCCGAACGCAACGAATTGCGCCGGACCATCGAGGCGCTGAACAAGACTCGCAACCAACTCGTAACTCAGGGCAAGCTCGCCACCCTCGGACATCTCACCGCCGGCCTGGCCCATGAAATGAACAACCCAACCGCCGCGTTGCAGCGCGCGACGGAATTCCTCAGGGATGCCATCGCTCCCATGATATCCGGCGCCGCAGGCCCGGATTCGGACCGCGCAGACACCCTCTGGTCGGCCGGTCTCGATCACGCCGCACCCGCGACAAACACGCAGCGAGACTCCCGCGAGTCCCTCGCCCGGCGTTTCCCGCGCTGGCCTGCAAGCCTGATCCGCCGCATCTCCCAGTTGCCTCCCGATTGCATCGAGCGCGTAATCGAGCAAACCGACACCTCGGATACCGGCGGCGCCGTGGTCGAGCGGCTCCGCTACTACGAGGCCGGTCGGTTTCTGCGAACGATTCGTCTCGGTGCCGACCGAATCGCCGGTCTCGTGTCGAGCCTGCGCAACTACAGCCGAGGCAGCGAAGGGGGAGGAGAGGAGATCGACGTGCGCGAGGGATTGCAGGACACGCTTCTCCTCCTGGGGAATCGCCTGAAGGGAATCGCCGTCGCGTTCGACTGTCCCGATCCCTTGCCCGCCGTGCGTGCCAACGCCGGAGAGCTCAACCAGGTCTGGACCAACCTCCTCATCAACTCATGCGATGCTATGAAAGGCGAGGGATCGATTCGAATCGCAGCATCAACTCAGGAAGCGGGGACTCTCGAACTCGCGTTCCACGACAGCGGTCCAGGGATTCCTCCCGATCTGCACGAACGGATTTTCGAGACGAATTTCACGACAAAGAAAGGCAAGGGACACTCGTTCGGACTCGGGCTTGGACTGAGCATCAGCCGTGATATTATCGCCAAACACGGCGGCACGATTACCGCGGACGAATCCCCTCTGGGCGGAGCCTGCATTCGCGTGCGCCTGCCGACGGTGTGACGCAATCGACTCGCACCGGACGGATCGTGGGACAACCGAGCACTGCCAACCGTCTACAGCGCCGCCACCGCCTTTTCCAATCGCTCCAGCCCGGACTCCAGAACCGACCGGGGACAACCGAAATTCAGCCGCGCCCAGCCGGCGCCCGATTCCCCGAACGAGGCCCCCTCGCTCAGGCCGAGCCCGTGCCGCTCGAGGTAGGCCGCCGGCGATTCGAACCCGAGCTCCCCGAAATCGAGCCAGGCGAGATACGTCGCCTCCATCGGATGGATGCGGACCGACGGGATTCGTTCCGCGACAAAGGAGTAGACAAGGTCGCGATTCCCCCGAAGGACCCGAAGCAGTTCGCGCCGCCACGGTTCACCATCACGATATGCCGCAGCACACCCGGCGTATCCGAAACAGTTCACCTCGGTGATGAATCCCTGGGCAGCCCGTTTGAACGCGGCCCGCAACCGGGGTTCGGGGATCACAGCGTACGCGCATGCCAGGCCCGGGAGATTGTACGTCTTGCTCGGTGCGTACAAGGCGACGGTGCGCCGCGCCGCCTCATCGCTCAGCGCGAGCGCCGGAACGTGACGGCGCTCCGGTTCGAGAATCAGGTCGCAATGAATCTCGTCCGAGCAGAGCACCAGATCGTGGCGGTCGCAGAACGCCACCAACTCGTCCAACTCCTCTTTTTCGAAAACCCGACCCACGGGATTGTGCGGGTTGCAGAGAATGAATACGCGCGTCTTCGGCGTCACCGCCGCTTCCATCGATTCAAAATCAAACCTCCAGCACGCATGGTCGCGGCGTAGCGGAACGGTGATCAGTTCCCGCCCATTGTTGCGTGGCGCTGAAAGGAACGGGGGATATACCGGCGTACAGGTCATTACCGCATCCCCGGGCGCCCCGAATGCACGGCACACGACGTTGAGTGCCGGAACCAGTCCCGGCACCCAATGCAGTGAACGGTGGTCCGCAGCCAGACCGTGCCGCTGTTTCAGGTAGTCGCACACGACCTCCTCCACCTCGGCGTACGGAACCGTGTACCCGAAAACCCCATGCTCAACCCGCCGGCGCAGCGCCTCGAGGATCTCCGGAGCCGAGCGAAAGTCCATGTCCGCCACCCACAACGGCAGCACGTCGCGACCGCCATATCGCTCCCACTTGAGGCTCCCGGTCCCGATTCGGGATACGGGGTTGATGAAATCGAACGACGATTCGACAGCGCTTCCTTTGCGTTTCATTGCTCCGTTGAAATCTGATTGTTGGCGGCCGTAAGAATACTGCGGGCCAGGGCGCAGAAGTGAGGGCTTCCCGCGAAATACGGGGTTCCAGGCGCGCTGACGTGAAAGCGCCGCATCGGAAATACGGAGGTCCCCATGAACTCGAATTCCCCGCCGCCGGCAAGGAGCAACGCCCAGCCGGCTGCTATATCCCAGACCTTGACTCGGAAATCGATCACCCCGTCCAGAACGCCGATAGCGGTGTAGGCGCAGGCCAGCGCGGCGCTCCCGAACGAGCGAACACGATAGGCGGTCAGCAACGGCTCGAACGCGGCGTAATTCTCCGCGGGAATCGGAAAGTGCACGGCGATATACGCCTGCCGCTCCGGCCTCGATTTGACCCGCACGGTTCTCTTGCCATCGCGCAACGGTTGCCCGACGCCCCCTTCGATCACCACGCCACGGCTGTGATCGTACACGAACCCGTACACCGGAACCCCCCCCTGAAGCAGGGCGAGAGACATGGCGCAAAACGGCATCCCCAGCGCGAAATTGTTGGTCCCATCCACCGGGTCGAGCACCCACGCGAACCCTTTGGGCTCGAGGATGATTTCCTCGTCGCCCGGGCTCGATTCCTCCGAGCAGTAGGCATCTTCAGGGAAGCTCTTGCGTAACTCCGCAAACAACTGCTCGGAAATCGCAAAATCGACGAACGTAACGCGTGTGTCGTCCTCCTTCCAGTCGCTCTCAACCATACCGAATTGCCGCGAGAAAAATGCAATGCGGTTTTCCACGGCAACCCGGCCTGCGTTGATGCGGTGCTGGAGCGCTTTGTTCATGGATCTTGAAGACTATCTCTCGCGGGATTGGAAGAAACAAAAAAATCCCTCCACCTGTGCCGGGTTGAACAACAAGCTCTTTACCTATGTATGGTAAAGGTGGGTGCCTGCCCGATGACTTTTGTCTTCCGGTTTACGGCCTGACAGCCACCACCGAAGCTTCAGCTCCCATTAGATTCTTATCAGGGAAGAGCGCTGTTATTGTTCGCCCGAACACCGCAGAGGGATATCCGGGACATTACGCGTTACGGGCCACACGTCAATGACGAACCCACCCAAAACAGGTAAAATGGCGTGGCCTTTCGTCTTGGGATAGCTGCTCTTCCGGCGATCTCCGGGGAAATCGAAGCTCGACGGGCGTGCCCGGCGGTGTCCGCATGGCGGAATCGCAACGCGTTGATGCACGCTGCGTAATCCTTGCTCGATGTCGTTGGTTTCTTATGATTCGACCACAAAGACCGTTGTTGTATTGCAGTCCGTGGCCTCATCAGAGAGTATTTCCCGCTCCTGATTAACACCATCGCTTCAAGCGGAGCATTCATGCCGATACACTCCTGGATTCTGATCCTGCTGCTGCCGTTGCTCGGCGGGCTCATCGGATGGCTGACGAACTGGCTCGCCATCCGAATGCTATTCCGTCCACGGCTTCCGATTCGTGTCTTTCGCTGGAACTGGCAGGGATTGATCCCTCGACGTCAAAAGGAAGTCGCCCGCCAGGCGGCGGCGGTCCTCGAGGAGGAGATTCTCGAGAAACATCTCGTCAGGCGGGAACTCGAACGAATGAATTTCGATCCGTACATCGACGAGCTGGCGGCGCGCCTTGTCTTCGAAAGCGTCGGCCCGCGCCTCCGGCGCTTTCCGATCCTGGGAAGCCTCGTCAACGACAGCATCCTGCGCGCCCTGCACCGCGCTGCCATCCGCGAAATGCATAAAGAGGCCCGACCGTTGATTCACAAGATTGCAGCGGAAGCCGAGAAACACTTCAACATCCGCGCCCATGTACAGGAACGGGTGGCAGGGTTCGACCTCGATCAACTCGAACGCGTCGTCCGGCAGGTCGCCCACCGCGAATTCCGGGCGATCGAGATGATGGGGGCGATCGTCGGCCTGATCGTCGGGGTCGTCCAGCTCGGGCTGCTCCTGATCAGCGGCGCTCTGGTTCTATAGGCATCAACGCACCGGCACCGGCACCAACTCCCGGATGCCTCGGACTCGGGGGAACAGCTTCCAGGCCTCGACAACCATCCAGAGCTCCAGGAAGAGCGTGGCGGTTCCGATGAGAACCAACACCCAGTTGCCGCTCGCGACCCAGCTCGGATGCTCCGGACTCCCAACGAAGACCTGCCAGGTCATCGCCCAGAACGGCATGATCAGCATAAAGAGGGCGGGGAGGAGCAGGAACCAGATCGGCAGATTCCGGCGCCACAAGTAGAACGCCACGACGAGGAAGGCCAAACCCGCCAACAACTGATTGGTCGCCCCGAACAAGGGCCAGAGAATCAACCCTCCCTGGCCCGCGGTCGCGAGCGACCAGCTGCTGCCCGGAGGGGGCAGGTACGCAAGGAACGCCGCCGCGGTGACCGCGATCGCGGTCGCGGTGTATCGGCTCTGCATCCATGAGAAAACCGGCCATCGGCGGACCGGGCCGGTTTCCGGCCGCAGCGCCACCGCCAGTTCGTGCACCACGTACCGCTGGATCCGGCATGCGGAGTCGAGCGTCGTCGCCGCAAACGATGCGACCATCACCCCCATGATGGCCACTCCGATCGCCAACGGTACTCCAATCGCCGCCAGGAAGTTCGCTGAACCATCGACGAATGCGGCAACCATGGTGCCCAACCCGCCTGCCGCAGCCCATGAGGCATAGCGGTCGCGCCATGCCTCCTCGCCGACCAAAATGCCACCGTCGGCCAACGCGATCCCAAGTCCAAGCCCGGCACCGCAGGAGAGGAGCACCAGGGTTGCCATAAACCCCTCGGTCAACATCGATCCGTAACCGACAAATCGAGCGTCGGACTCCGTGCGGAGTTGCTTGCTGCTCGTGCCGCTGCTCACGAGACAGTGGAATCCGCTGATCGCGCCGCACGCGATGGTGATAAAGAGGAACGGAAAAATCAACGGCGCCCCCTCCGGGGTCCACTGTACCATCGGCGCCGCCATGCCAAGGGGCACCCGCTCCCCGTCCACCGCAGCGCCGCCGAATGCCGCCGCTCCGATCAGACCGACCGCAATCAAGCCCAGGCTGGTGATCAGCTGCAGTGAGTTGATAAAATCCCTGGGCTGCAGCAGCATCCAGACCGGAAGTACCGAAGCGACGAACGCGTAGCCGAGCAAAACCACCACCCAAAGCCACATCGGCCAGGCCGCAAGCGTCATGTTGATTGTGTGGAGCACCCCGCGATCGCCGAAGATCACGCTTACGTACATCACCGCCAACGCCAGTAGCGATGGAAGCAGAAGCCTGACTCCGCGCCGCCGCAGCCATACGCCGATCGCCACCGCGATTGGAACCTGTACCAGGCAGGGGAAGATCGCCGCAGGGAACTGCCGGAATACGGCCGCAATCACGAGGCAAAAGATTGCAAGAATAATGGTCAGCGCGAGAAAGAGAATGAAGAGGAACAGGAGCCGGACCCGCCGGTTCAAAACGCGGCCGGCGATGTCGCCAACGGTCTGACCGTTGTTGCGCAGGCTCACGACCAGAGCGCCGAAATCGTGCACCGCTCCTATAAAAATTGAGCCGAAGACAATCCACAGAAGCGCCGGCAGCCACCCCCATAATATCGCGATCGCCGGCCCCACGATCGGCCCAGTACCCGCAATGGATGTGAAGTGATGCCCGAACACCACCGCCCGATCCGTGGGAACGTAGTCCCGGTCGTCACACAACTCCAATGACGGGCACACCCGGTCGGCGGACAATCGGAAAATCTTCTGCCCGAGCCAGCGGCCATAGGTATAGTAGGCCACCACAAACCCGATTCCGGCCAACAATGCGATCAATAAAACTTCCATCTCGTTCGATCCACGTCGTGACGCTGTCAACCGCCCCGATGATCAGGCGGTATGATCTCGGTAACCATAGGCCCTTATCCCGGCTCGACAAGTCCGAATCCGGACACCGGCTACTCCACCAACTCGCCATCCGTCTCCTTCCATGTCGCCGCGTGACAGATTGCCGCCCCGGCCGCGTCCGCCGCATCCGACAACAGCGGCTCGCGCAGCCGCAACAAGTCACGGATCTGACGGATCATCTGCTCCTTGCTCGCGCGCCCAAACCCGGTAACCGCCTGCTTGATCCGCAACGGCGGATACTCGAAGACTGGGTGTCCGCTCAAAGCCGCCGCCGTGATCGCCGCGCCGCGGGCCGCACCGAGTCGCTGCGCCGTCTGGAAGTTCTGCACGTAGATCGTCTCCTCCAGGGCGACATGACGAACATCCTCCCGATCGAGACACTCCGAAACAGCACGGAAAATCGCAGCCAGGCAGGCAGGCATCGCCTCGCGCACCGACACACGGACGACGCGATGCGCGATGAGGCGCGCCACATCCCGGCCCTCGATCGACACAAGAGCCAGGCCCGTCCCCCTCAGGCTCGGATCGATTCCGAGCACCACGCCGCGAAAGGGCCGCCCCACAGGGGCCGGCTCGTCAACAGCAGAACCAGCCGCGGCCGCGGTCCGCCTCCCCTCCCCGGCCAGGTGTGCGGCCCACATTGCCCGGGATGATTTCCTCGCCATGATCCACCAGTCTGCACATTCCCGCCCGCCGCACAAACCGGAAATCATACGTACCAACTGGAATTACCAATGATTAATCCGCGACCCAAATAGATCAATCCCGCAATCGAAATCGATATCGCTATCGGGATTCGACCGCG